>NZ_JASAUT010000158.1:0-1625 GCF_029952935.1 Bradyrhizobium sp. Mp19
CCAAGCGGTCTTAGGAAGACAAATATGTCTGGCAACTCCTTGGCTCACAGAACGACATGGCTACGATCCGACTTGGAGCCCCTCCCATGAGTTCGGACGATTACGCCGCTGAGGCGGCCAGACACCGACGCATAGCAGAAGAGTATCGCACACTGTCGTCGTGGACGACGGAATACGTCGAGCCTATCTCAAGCTGGCAGATGATTATGAGCTGCTGGCGAACAACGAGGATCGGGTGGCCAGCCATCTCAAAATCACGCATCGAGGTCGGAGAGCATGCTCTTCCTTGCTCAACGAGGACGGCCTAGAAGGCAAGGTCGATTATCAGCACTGCGACCGCGATGCTTAGAAATCCGATGATCAGGGTCCAATCCCGACGTTCGTCCGTCATACTGCACCTCGGAAAAACCGGCCCCAGCGCCCCGGGGAGAACGCTGAGGCCGATGGTCGTCCCACTCCTCAACCCGACCGACGTTTGCAACGTCAAGAATTGCCACTTGTTCCCGAAAAGAAACGGCCCCAGCACGAGGAGAGCACCGAGGCCGTGTCGGGTGCTACCGACATTGAAGCACCAAGACTTGTGCTCAATCGGGCCCCGTGGAGAAACGTTCGTTCCTAGCCGACGACACGTCGCAGAGCGTATCGCACCCTGCCGTCATCCGCGAACGGCCGGCGATGGACTATCGAGCGACGCCGGGCTGACGCTCTCCGCCCGTTTAGCCCTTTTGGTGATCACCGCGAGCCGGTTATCGATCCCGGCTTCCGTCCTGCGCATCTGGATCGCTATGAGGCGGTGATCCATCCCTGACTCATGCAGCGCAACCAGCAAACGTTCTTCGGTTTCAGTCCAACTCTTAAATCTATTCGCGCTCATTCCATCTCGTTCCGCATCGCAGCAAGGGAACGACCCCGGCACCATCTTGGGGCTAGCAGGGCCAGTGAACCGGGGCCGTTCTCTGCGCCCCCACAGCGCAATGCACCGTAATGGGATAAAGTAGCAACGAAAGCTACCCTCGTGGACTACTCCACAAGTGTTCGAATTCGCGGCTGCGGGTGTTCCATGGCACCGAATCGCGACGGGCTCGATCCGAATCGGGAAGGGCAAGCTGCCCAGGATAAAGAGGCCGCCAACTGAGGCGGCCTCTTTTTACATGAACAAGGCGATAGCCACTATTGCGATGGGGCTCAGCCCGAGCGCCACGATGAGCGCGCTAAAAAGGTAGGTCACTACTCATGACACAACCCCTGCGTTTGGGGTTGAAATCCTATTCCTCGATGCTGGGCGACCGCTAGTGCAATTTGTGCCACCGCGCGGCCCCGCGTTCTACAGGAACAAGGCCGCAGTCGCGGCAACAGTCGTAAGCGCAATCGCGGTCAAGCAGGCGATGGAAATCCAGTCGTAGCGATCGGCCATGCCGATACACTCATCAGATGCGATTGCCTTGTCTTGATCCAGGTCAACCATATTCAGCTCATCTGGTCTCTCAGGGCCGGTATTCGCGACATCTGATCCGGCTTGGCCCCAGCCTTCGCGGCCTTATCGTACTGCTCTAGTACCCGGAATCAGAGCTGAGTGATACGGCGGCCTTTGAAACGGCGTTGACGGACCTTTTTCTTGGTCCAGA
>NZ_JASAUT010000159.1:0-1578 GCF_029952935.1 Bradyrhizobium sp. Mp19
AATCACGAGCTCGATCATCTCGATCTCAGAATCACTGAGCCTCACGAGGAGGGGCATTCACATGGATAGTCGCTCGACGGGCTCGAGTGGACGCGTGTGTCGCCCAAACCTGTGAAGCAGCCGACCGTTGTCGGCTGAGGGATGAGGATTTCGCTGGAGCACGGGTCGCGCGGATGTATCGTCTGAGCATGGCGATTCGTCCCGACGCTCTCCCGACCGATCCGGCGGCTCTGACCGAGATGGTGCTCGCGCTTGACGCTGAGAACGAGAAGCTGCGCGTAGCAATGCAGACGCTCAAGGAGATGATCTTCGGGAAGCGCTCGGAGCGGCTTGCGGTGCTCGTGGACGAACAGCTTGCGCTCGAGCTGGATGATCTTGAGGCGGACGCTACGCTGCCTGCGCACGCCAACGACGATGTGGCTGTGGCGAAGCCATCCGGCAAACCGCGCAAGAAGGCGCGCCGCAACATTGGCGCGCTTCCAAAGCACCTGCCGCGCTGCGAGCAGGTGCTGGAGCCGGAGGCAACCGCGTGTCCATGCTGCCAAGGTCAGCTCCACAAGATCGGCGAAGACGTCAGCGAGGTGCTGGACATCATCCCGGCGATCCTGCGGGTGCTGCGCACGATCCGTCCCAAATATGGCTGCCGCAGCTGCACCGATGGTGTGGTCCAAGCGAAGGTGCTGCCGCGCCTGATCGAGAGCGGCATGGCCTCGACCGCACTCGTGAGCCACGTCGTGGTCTCGAAGTTCGCCTGGTATCTGCCGCTGTACCGACAGGTGCAGATTCTGGCCGGCCAGGGTATCCATCTCGACCGGGCGACGCTCGCCGGCTGGGTGAAGCGTGCGGCCTGGTGGCTCAGGAGCCTCTATGACCTCCAGCTGCGCACGATCCAGGCCGCGCCGCGCCTGTTCTGCGACGAGACGCCGATGCCGGTGCTCGATCCCGGACGACATCGCACCCGCATCTGCCAGTTCTGGGCGCATGCGATGGATGACCGGCCATGGGGCGGCCCCTCGCCGCCGGCGGTTGCCTATGTGTTCGCCGACGGCCGCGGCACGGAGGAGATCGCCGGACAATTGACGGGCTTTTCCGGCATTCTGCAGGTGGACGGTTATGCCGCCTACAAGGCGCTCGCCCGCGGTCATGGCGGCGCGATCCGGCTCGCCTTTTGTCTGGCCCATGCCCGGCGCAAATTCGTGGAGGTCTACAAGACGACCCAATCGCCATTCGCTCGCGAGGCGATCGAACGGCTCCAAGCGGTCTATGCGATCGAGGCCGAGATCCGCGGCAGCAGCGCCGAGCAGCGGCTGGCCGCCCGCCGCACCAGGGCCGCTCCGTTGATGGAGGCGCTCAGGGCGCGGCTGACCGCCATAGTCGACCAGCTCTTCTCCCAGTCGAAGCTGACGGAGGCCATCAACTACGCGCTCAACCACTGGGACGGGTTGACGCTGTTTCTCCGCGACGGCCGCATCGAGGTCGGTAGAGTCGACGACTGGCGCGGTGACCGTAGGTCGCGAGGCTTTACTGTTTCCGGCGGCTTTCGCCTTCGCCGGTGTCGCAGTTCGCACCATAGTTCCG
>NZ_JASAUT010000015.1:0-145191 GCF_029952935.1 Bradyrhizobium sp. Mp19
TCGACGCCTTCACCTCCGAGGAATGTGCCAACTACCTCAAAAATTCAGGCTATCGAACTTAATGCCATCACGCTTTAACGGTAGGTTAGCGATACCAGTACCGCGCAATTCACCGCCAAGCTTGGTTGCGCTGAACAACTGCGACCGAACTCAATAACGATGGCCGGTGGTTATGGGTCCCTGCTTTCGCAGGGACGACACCGAGGTTGAGGGCGCAGGCTCAGCCTACAACAGCGTCCCGCGCAGGATCACCGCGGCAACACCGAAATAAATCACGAGACCGGTAACGTCGACCAGTGTCGCGACGAATGGCGCGGACGCGCTCGCCGGGTCGAAGCCGATGCGCTTGAGGATGAAGGGCAGCATTGAGCCGCACAGCGATCCGAACGTGACGATGCCGACCAGTGCGGTACCGACGGTCGCGGCGACGAGCACCCAATGCGGGCCGTAATCGAACAGGCCGAGCGTCTGCCAGAGCGTGATCCTGATGATGCCGATCAGGCCGAGAATGGCGCCGAGCACGATGCCGGTCGGCACCTCGCGCACGGCGACACGCCACCAGTCGCGCAGCCGCACCTCGTGCAGCGCCAGCGAGCGGATCAACAGCGAGGTTGCCTGCGAGCCGGAATTGCCGCCCGAGCTCATGATCAACGGGATGAAGAGCGTCAGGACGATCGCCCTCTCGAGCTCGCTCTGGTACGACTGCATCGCGGTCGCGGTCAGCATTTCCGACAGGAACAGCGCGCACAGCCAGCCAGCGCGCTTCTTGATCATCTCGCCGAAACCGATCCGCAAATACGGCTCGTCGATCGCTTCCATGCCGCCGAACTTCTGGGCGTCCTCGGTGGATTCCTCGACGATGGCGTCGATGACGTCGTCGACCGTGACGATGCCGAGGATATGGCCGGGGCCGTCGACGACCGCGACGGCGAGCAGATCGTAGCGCGAGATCAGCCGCGCCGCCTCCATGCGGTCGGCCTCCGGCGAGATCATCAGCGGCTTCCGTGCCGGCGCCGCGGTCAGCACATTGGCGTGCGGATCGCCCGAGATCAGGCGGCGCAGCGGCACGGCCTGGATCAGGGTCTTCTTGACCGGGTCGATCACGAAGATCGAGTAGACGGTCTCGCGGGTGCGCTCGACCATCCGGATGTGATGCAGGACCTCCGCGATGGTCCAGCTCGAGGGCACGCTGACGAATTCGGTCGTCATGATGCTGCCGGCGCTGCGCTCGGGATAGGCCAATAGCCCCGAGATGACGTTGCGGGTCTCCGGATTGAGCCCGTTCAACAGCGTGGTGCGCAGCGGCTCGACCAGTTCCTTGAAGATATCGGCGGCACGGTCGTCGGAGACGCCCGACAGCAGCGAGACCGCGGTGTCTTTCGGCAGTTCGGCGAGGATCTCGCAGGTATTGTCGAGCCCGGGCAGGTCGAGCACCTCGATTGCCTTCTCGGCCGGCAGCGAGCGCAGCAGCTTGGCGGCATCCGCGGGCTCGCGGGCGTTAAGCGCATCGACGATCTCGGGCGCGCGGACATGGGCAAGATCACCGTTCTGGCCGGCGACCGTGTCGTGGGTGAGGGTTTCGCTGGTGTCCTGCATCGATCGGCCTCGGCTTTGCGTCTTGCAGCGCAATGAACCAAGGCGGCGCGGATTTCAAACAGAAAGTGCGACGCTGCGTCGCAGGCGCACCGGCGCCCGCAACGTCACGGCATCGTCATATTTCGGAAGATTGCAGGGACCGTCTTCGAGGGCTTACGCCTCGTGGGGAACGGCCGCGAACCGGCTCATCACGATGTCGCGCTTGGTCTCGTCGACGCGCACCGTCATGTCGAAGCGCTCGCCATGCAGCTCCTTGTTCAGGACCTCGGCATTGCGGTGCAGCCAGCTGATGCCGGCGCCATCGGAGGCGTCGATCGAGAGATTGAGCGTCGAGCGCTTGGCCGCGAGGCGATCCTCGATCGCGGCGAGCAGCGCATCTATCCCCTCGCCTGTTGCGGCCGAAACCAGGAAGCATGGCCGCTCCGGCGGACGGCGCGCGGCGATATTGCGCAAATTGTCCCGCTCCTCGGGATCGAAGCGGTCGATCTTGTTCCAGACCTCAATGATGCGCTGGCCGCCGTCGGCGTCGGGGTCGATGCCGAGCTGGCGCAACACCGCCTCGACGTCGCGCTCCTGCGCCTCCGCATCCTCATGAGAGATGTCGCGGACATGCAGGATGATGTCGGCTTCCAGCACCTCTTCCAGCGTGGCGCGGAACGCGGCCACGAGCTGGGTCGGCAGATTGGAGATGAAGCCGACCGTATCGGACAGCATCGCCTTGCCGCCATGCGGCAGGTTGAGCGCGCGCAGGGTCGGGTCGAGCGTCGCGAACAGCATGTCCGCGGCCTGCACGTCGGCGCGGGTCAGGCGGTTGAACAGCGTCGATTTGCCGGCATTGGTGTAGCCGACCAGTGCCACCACGCGGTACGGCACGCGCTGGCGGCCGGCGCGATGCAGCCGCCGTGTCGCCTGTACCTTCTTCAACTCTCCCTCGAGCTTGGTGATGCGCTCGCTGATCAGGCGGCGGTCGGCCTCGATCTGGGTTTCGCCGGGGCCGCCCATGAAGCCGAAGCCGCCGCGCTGGCGCTCGAGATGGGTCCAGGACCGCACCAGGCGGCTGCGCTGGTAGTTGAGATGGGCGAGCTCGACCTGCAGCGCGCCTTCCTTGGTCTTGGCGCGGCGGCCGAAGATTTCCAGGATCAGGCCGGTGCGGTCGAGCACCTTGGTGCTCCAGGCCTTCTCGAGATTGCGCTGCTGGATCGGCGACAGCGCGCAATCCATCACGACGAGCTCAACCTCGTTGCTGGCGACGAGCCCGTTGATCTCCTCGACCTTGCCCTTGCCGAGATAGGTCGCGGGCCGGATCTGGCTGATCGGCGCGATGACGGAGTCCACCACGGTGAGGTCGATCGCACCGGCGAGGCCGGCGGCTTCCTCGATCCGCGCTTCATAGTCGCGGACAGAGGAATCCGTTTGCGCGTCGCCGTCTCCACGGCGCGTGCGCAGGTACGGGCCGATGACGATCACCCGCCCGGTGCTGCCGCTCCCCGCCGACCCGGGCCTAGACTTGGTCCGGTCGGCGCCCCCTTCACGATTGAAGGGTTCCAATCAGTTCACTCTCAAGCCGGTGCGTCCTCACCACCTTCGAACAACTGAATCGGAGCTCCGGGCATGATGGTCGAGATCGCGTGCTTGTAGACAAGCTGCGAGTGGCCGTCGCGCCGCAACAGCAAGCAGAAATTGTCGAACCATGTGACAATGCCCTGCAGCTTTACTCCGTTGACCAGAAATATCGTCAGTGGCGTCTTGGTTTTACGAACGTGATTAAGGAAGGTGTCTTGTAGATTTTGTGCGCGGTCTGCCGCCATTGTTTTTGTCCCGCAAGCTTGTGCTTCTTTTTATTGAACCGGTTGCTGCTCTCTGACGGAGCCTCCTCCGGCTGCCCACCTGCCACGAGATCCCCCTCCGGCAGGCATAGCGGTAGGATTAGAGGCTACGCGCGGTTTTTAGGCAAGCCAGTTCGCGGTGCAGTCGGTAGGAACACGGTGGCAATTCTAAGAAAGTGCGGGAAAAGAGACGAATATTCTCGTGGAGAGTGGATAAATCCCCGGTTGTACCGGCCCCACCCTCGCCCCGCCGATCGATCCAAACCGCCCCCGAGAGCCGCCCTGTCGGCCCCCCGGCGGATGACCGCCGGGGCTTCGCTCCGAACCCCCGGCGGACTGCCGGCCTGCCGCGCCGGGGTCAGCCGACCCCGAGCGCCTTCAGCTTGCGATGCAGCGCCGAGCGCTCCATGCCGACGAACTCCGCGGTGCGCGAGATATTGCCGGAGAAGCGGCTGATCTGGGCGATCAGATAGTCGCGCTCAAACACCTCGCGCGCCTCGCGCAACGGCAGGCCCATGATGTGCTCGCCATTGTTGGAGGTCGGCATCGCCGGCACCATCGAGCCGACGTCCTGCGGCAGCATGTCGGCGGTGATGATCGCCTCCGGCCCGCCGCCGGCCAGGATCATCACGCGCTCGACATTGTTGCGGAGCTGGCGGACGTTGCCCGGCCAGACATGCGACTGCAGCACCGCCATCGCGTCCTGCCCGATCTGCCGCTTCGGCAAGCCGGTGGCGGCCGAGATCTGGTCCATGAAATAGTCGATCAGCTCGGGGATGTCCTCGCGGCGCTCCGACAGCGGCGGCACCCGGATCGGCACCACCGAGAGGCGATGATAGAGGTCCTCGCGGAAGCGGCCCGCTGCGATCTCCTCCTCGAGATTGCGCGCGGTCGAGGAGATGATGCGGACGTCGACATGGACCTTGCTGGTGCCGCCCTGGCGCTGGAAGGTCTGATCGACCAGCACGCGGAGAATCTTGTTCTGGGTCTCGCGGGGCATGTCCGCGATCTCGTCGATGAACAGCGTACCGCCATGCGCCTCCTCGAGCGCGCCGGCCTTGCGCTGCTGTTCGCCGTTCGATCCCTCGATGCCGAACAGCTCGATCTCCATGCGCTCCGGCGTGATCGCGGCCGCATTGATCACCACGAACGGCCCCTCGGCGCGCCCGGAGGCATGGTGCAGCGTGCGCGCGGCAAGCTCTTTGCCGGCGCCGGAGGGACCGACGATCAGGATGCGGCTGTTGGCCTTGGCGGCGCGGTCGATGGTCTGGCGCAGCTGGTTCATGCAGGCCGAGCGGCCGGTCAGGACGCTCGCCGCGGGTGCCAGTTGCTTGAGCTCCTTCACCTCACGGCGGAGCCGCGAGGTTTCCAGCGCCCGGGTCGCGACCAGGATCAGCCGATCCGACTTGAACGGCTTCTCGATGAAGTCATAGGCGCCGCGTTTGATCGCTGCGACCGCGGTTTCGATGTTGCCGTGGCCCGAGATCATCACGACGGGCAGATCGGCATTGTCCTTCTTGATCTGCTCGAGCAGCTGCAGGCCGTCGAGCTTGGAGCCCTGCAGCCAGATGTCGAGGAAGACCAGGTTGGGCCGGCGGTTGGCGATCTCGGCGAGCGCCGAATCGCTGTCGCGCGCGGTGCGCGTGGAAAAGCCCTCATCGTCCAGAATACCCGCAACGAGGTCGCGAATGTCAGCTTCGTCGTCGACAATCAGAATGTCACTTGCCATGGGTTACACCTGCCTTGTCAGTCGCTCGTCGCGGCTTTGAATTTTGGCTGTTGCGCATTTGGCTCTTGATTATTTGGCCCTTGATCAGCGGGATCTTGGATTGGTTCTTGGGTCGGTTCTTGGATTTTTGGTTCATTGTTGGTCGCTTGTGCCGGGCTGTTGGTCGGCTCCTCCGGCGGATTTTTTTCACTGTCCGGTTCGGTCTTGTCCGGTTTGACGTCCGGTTTTTGGTCCTTGCCTTCGGACTTGCTCTCCGGCTTGGCCGCCTGGCCCGTGACGGCAAAGCGCAGCCGCATCCAGGCGCCGCGCTGGCCGTCGCGGAAATCGGAGGCATCCTTGAGCTCGATGCGGCCGCCATGGTCCTCCAGAACGCGGCCGACGATCGCCAGGCCGAGGCCGGTGCCCTTCGCCCGCGTCGTGACATAGGGCTCGAGCAGGCGCGCACGGGCGACCTTGGGCAGGCCGATGCCGTTGTCGACCACGTCGATCAGGATGTCGTCGTTCTCGCGCTGCGCCACGACGTCGATGCGGCCCTTGCCGAGTTCCTCGCGCGGCACCTGCTCGATCGCCTCGGTGGCGTTCTTGATGATGTTGGTCAGTGCCTGCGAGATCAGCCGGCGGTCGAATTGCGCCGGCAGCGGCGACTGCTTGATGTCGGCCTCGATGTCGAGATCGGGATGGGCGACCTTCATCAGGAACACCGCCTGGCGCACCACGTCGGCGACGTCCTCGCCTTCCATCACGGGCTTCGGCATCCGCGCAAAGCGCGAGAACTCGTCGACCATCCGCCTGATGTCGTCGACTTGGCGCACGATGGTATCGGTGCACTGTTCGAAGATCGACTTGTCCTTCTCCTCGGTGATGGTCTTGCCGAACTTGCGGCGGATGCGCTCGGCGGAGAGCTGGATCGGGGTCAACGGGTTCTTGATCTCATGGGCGATGCGGCGGGCGACGTCGCCCCAGGCCGATGTGCGCTGCGCCGACACCAGTTCGGTGATGTCGTCGAGCGTGATGATGTAGCTGTCGCGCGACTGGCTGGTCTGTTCGGCCGAGACGCGGACCGACAGATTGCGCTCATGGCCGTCGCGCAGGATCGTGACCTGCCCCTGCACCAGGCGCTGGGTTCCCTCGCGCGCGGTCTTCATCATCTCGTCGAGCTCGGGCAGCACGTCCGACAGCGGATGGCCGAGCGTCTCCGACTCGGCGTGCCCGATCAGCTTCTCCGCCGAACGGTTGAGGACGCCGATGGTGCCTGAGGCGTCGACCCCGATGATTCCGGCAGAGGCCGACGACAGCACCGCCTCGATGAAGCGGCGGCGGCTGTCGATGGTTTCGCTGGCATCGACCAGCTCGTTGCGCTGGGTGCGCAGCTCCTGCGTCATCTTGTTGAAGATTTCGCCGAGCAGCGCGAGGTCGCTTTCCGACTTGTTGACGGGCACCTGGACATTGAGGTTGCCGGTCGAGACCTCGCTCGCCGCGCCCATCAGCTGGCGGATCGGCGACACCAGCCCGTTGGCGAAGTTCAGCCCGATCAGCACCGAGGCCATCAGGATGGTCAGCGCGATCACCGCGAACATCAGCGCGAACGCGACCTGGATGCCGAGCCTGCGGGTCTCGAGCTGGGCATATTCGGCGGCGCTGGTCTGGGTCTGCTTGAGCTGGGCAACCACCGCCGGATCGAGCAGCCGCGCCACGTACAGGAACATGTCGTCATAGGCCCGCAGGCGGACCACGGAGGCGACGTAGTTTTCCGGAAAGACCGAGATCTTCGGCTCGGTCTCGTTGATGTCCTTCAGGATGTCGGGCGGCGGCGCCTCGTAGTTCAGGCGAACGCCGGTTTCGGCGCTGGCGACGATCTTGCCGTCCTTGTCCATCAGGACCGCGACCGGCAGGTTGCGCGACTCGGCGCCGGCCGTCATCAGCTGCAGGAACGTCATGCGATCCTGGTCGTAGAGCGGCCGCGCATGGGCGAGGTCATTGGCCATCGCCAGCGTGTCGCCGTTGATGAGCTGGGCGTGCTCCTGCATGTAGGCGCTGGCAATCGTCAGCGAATTCTGGATCACCTGCTTGGTCGGGCCGGAGAACAGCCGGTCGAGGCCGCGCTCGATGGTGACGTTGGCCACGATCGACACCAGCACGGCGGGCAGCACCGCGATCACCGAGAACAGGCCGACGATCTGGACATGCAGCCGCGCCGCGGCCCGGCCGCGCCGCCTCGCCTGCACCATCTGCCAGACTTCCCGGACGATGATGCCGACCAGCAGCAGGATGGTGCCGGCGTTGATCATCAGGAAGGAGCGGACCACCTCGGACGTGGGCTCGATCGGGGTCAGCCCGGTCAGCACCACGAAAGTCAGGAAGGCGGACAGCAGCGCGATGGCCACGGCAAACGGCGCCAGCCAGCGCCGCAGCGGGAAGCCCCGCGCCTCTGCATTGGGCTCGGCCGGTGAGGCGTGTAATGTTGAAGCGGTGGTCTCTGCGCTGGTCATACCGGCAATTGAGCTGAGAGCGATCGCCCGCGGGAATTGCGAACTGATGCAATCATATCACAATGTTGCCGAATTGCGACATTTCCGCGGCGCAAACCAAGGTGCGGCGCCGTGTCCCCAAAACCATTTGTGACTACTCAATAACGGCGGTGGGGCCCGTGCCGGCCCCGTCAACCTCTACCCGCCGCTCCGGTAGACCTGGATGTCGAGGTCGCGGATCTTCTTGCGCAGCGTATTGCGGTTCAATCCGAGCAGGTCGGCGGCCCGGATCTGGTTGCCGCGGGTCGCCGCCAGCGCGGCGGTCAGAAGCGGGATCTCGATCTCCTTGAGGATGCGGTGGTAGAGGCCCGGCGGCGGCACGCCGTTCGGGAAGCCGGAGAAGTGCGAGGACAGATAGGCCTCGACCGCGCCGCCGAGATTGTCGACGCCGACGGTCGCCGTGCTGCCCGAGGTGACCGCGGGCGGCGCCAGCTCGCCGTCGATGACGGAAGCGGTGATGACGTCCTGCGGATAGAGCGCGGCGAGCCGCCGGGCGAGGTTTTCCAGCTCGCGGACGTTACCCGGCCAGCGATGCTGCTTGAGCCGCTCCAGCGCCTGGGCGTCGAGCTTCTTCGGCGGCAGGCCGTCCTTCTCGGCGAGCGAGAAGAAGTGCCGGATCAGATCGGGCAGATCCTCGATGCGCTCGCGCAGCGGCGGCAGCCGCAGCGGCACCACGTTGAGACGGAAGAACAGGTCTTCGCGGAACAGGCCCTGCTGGATCAGGATGCGCAGGTCCTTGTTGGAGGCGGCGACGATGCGCACGTCGGTCTTGATCGGGGTGCGGCCGCCGACCGTGGTGTATTCGCCCTGCTGCAGCACGCGGAGCAGCCGGGTCTGCGCCTCCATCGGCATGTCGCCGATCTCGTCGAGGAACAGCGTGCCGCCCTCGGCCTGCTCGAAGCGGCCGGAGGCGCGGGTGTTGGCGCCGGTGAATGCGCCGCGCTCATGGCCGAACAGCTCCGATTCGATCAGGTCGCGCGGGATCGCCGCCATGTTGACCGCAACGAACGGGCCGTTGCGGCGCCGCCCATAGTCGTGCAGTGCGCGGGCGACCAGCTCCTTGCCGGTGCCTGACTCGCCCGAGATCATCACGGTGAGGTCGGTCTGCATCAGCCGCGCCAGCACGCGGTAGATTTCCTGCATCGCCGGCGAGCGGCCGACCAGCGGGATCGAGTCGAACTCGCCGTCGTCGGCGGGACTGGAGACCCGCTCCTTCGGCTCGGCCAGCGCGCGGCCGACGATGGTGATCAGCTCCTTCAGGTCGAACGGCTTCGGCAGGTATTCGTAGGCGCCGCGCTCGGAGGCGCGGATCGCGGTCATGAAGGTGTTCTGCGCGCTCATCACGATGACCGGCAGATTCGGCCGCATCTTCTTGATCCGCGGCAAGAGATCGAACGCGTTCTCATCCGGCATCACCACGTCGGTGATGACGAGATCGCCCTCGCCCTGGCTGACCCAACGCCATAACGTTGCGGCGTTGCCGGTCAGGCGCACCTCATAGCCGGCGCGCGAAAGCGCCTGGTTCAGGACGGTCCGGATGGCGGTGTCGTCGTCAGCGACAAGTATGCTACCTGCAGGCATTGGTGTTCCTCATCGTGCATCCTGAGAGGCAGGCGAGGACGTACCCGGAACGTCATCGCGGTTGCTTTGGTCGAGTTGTTTGGCGGCGCTGTACATCGGCATCAGCACGCGAAAGGTGGTTTTGCGCGGCTGCGACTCGCATTCGATGATGCCGCCGTGATCGCCGACGATCTTGGCGACCAGCGCGAGGCCGAGCCCGCTGCCGGTCTGCTTGGTGGTGACGAAGGGATCGAACAGGTTCGGCAGCAGGTCTTCCGGCACGCCGGAGCCGTTGTCCTTGACGCAAAATTCCAGCGGCAGCGAGACCCGCGATTTCTTGCCGGGCACCGACAGCCGCACCCCGGGCCGGAACGCCGTGGTGAGCTGGATCTCCGCATCGGTGCCGAGATCGGCGACCGCTTCGGCGGCATTCTTCACGAGGTTGAGGAACACCTGGATCAGCTGGTCCTGGTTGGCCAGCACCGGCGGCAACGACGGATCGTAATCCTCGATGAAGCGCACATTGCGGGCAAAGCCGGACTGCGCCAGGCGCTTCACATGATCGAGCACGGAATGGATGTTGACCGGGCCGCGCGCCACCGGGCGGTCGTCACCGAACACCTCCATGCGGTCGACCAGCGTCACGATGCGGTCCGCCTCGTCGCAGATCAGCCGCGTCAAGAGCCGGTCCTCGGAGGAGGCCTGCTGCTCCAAAAGCTGCGCCGCGCCGCGGATGCCCGACAGCGGATTCTTGATCTCGTGGGCGAGCATCGCCGCCAGCGCGATCACCGAGCGCGCCGCGCTGCGATGGGTGAGCTGCCGATCCATCTTGTCGGCGATGGTGCGCTCCTGCAGCATCACCACGATATGCCCGGGCCGCTCGGTCAGCGGCGCGACGTGCAGATCGACCTGGCGATCGCCGCCGATCCGCGGCGTGCCGAGATCGACCTTGTATTCGTTGACCGGCGAGCCGCTCGTCCGCACCTGCTCGATCAGCGCCAGCAGCGGGCTGCCGAACGGCACCAGCTCCTTCAGCGACTGCCGGCGCAGAAACTGGGTCGAGATCTCGAAGAAGGATTCGGCTGCGATATTGGCGTCGACGATCCGCCCGTCGGGTGCGACCAGCAGCACCGGATTGGGCAGCGCATTGAGGATGGCCTCCCCGTCAGTCGGCACCGGCCGGCGGAATTCCATGGCTGACGTCATGCGGCAGCACTCCAGGCAAAATCGTCGTAGGCGTCGGCGAGCGAGCGATGCACGCCGGACGGCTCTTCCGCGGTCAGGATCGCCTGCCGCCAGGTCTTCAATGTCGCGGCCGGTGCGCAGCTATAGGCCGCGGCAGCCTCCAGCGCCCAGCCGAGATGCTTGCGCGCATGCTTGAGCCCGATGCGCAGGCCATAGTGGCTGCAAACCTCGTCATAGAGCGCGCGAATGTGCTTGAGCTGCTCGGCGAGCGACGGCGCCGCCTCGGCAACCCCGGTCTCGAGGCGGCGGCCGATCTGTCCCGGCAGCCAGGGCTGCCCCTGCGCGCCGCGGCCGATCATGACGGCGTCGGCACCCGACATCTCGAGCGCGCCGACAGCCTTATCGAACGAGGTGATGTCGCCATTGACCACGACCGGGATGGTGACGGCGTCCTTGACCGCGCGCACGGCGCTCCAGTTCGCCTCGCCCTTGTAGAACTGGCAGCGGGTCCGGCCATGTACGGTGATCATCTGCACGCCGGCAGCCTCGGCGCGGCGCGCCAGTTCCGGCGCATTGAGCGAGCGGTCATCCCAGCCGAGCCGCATCTTCAGCGTGACCGGCACCTTGACCGCAGACAGCGTCGCCTCGATCAAGGTCACCGCATGGTCGAGGTCGCGCATCAGGGCGGAGCCGGACTGGCCGCCGGTCACGTGGCGGGCCGGACAGCCCATGTTGATGTCGATGACGTCGGCGCCGGCGCCTTCGGCGATCCGCGCGCCCTCCGCCATCCAGTGGGTCTCGCAGCCCGCCAGCTGGACCACATGCGGTCCGACCCCGGCTGCCTCGCAACGCAGCTTCGACATCGGCTTGCCGTTCACCAGATCGTTGCTGGCGGTCATCTCGGAGACCACCAGGCCGGCACCCAAAGTGGCAGCGAGTCGCCGGAAGGGCGCATCGGTAATGCCGGACATGGGCGCGAGGAGAACCCGGTTGGCGACAGCAATATCGCCGATCTTCAATGGGTTACGAGGAGTACTTTGCACGCCGGTCACAGCCGTCTCGTCGTTCTGTCAGCCACGCCATTGCAGCTGACGTCGTCTATTCTGCGCACAATTCTTGTGCAGTCAAGGTTCATGCCTACGGTTTAGACATTCCTACCATCAGTACAAGTGCACTGCAACAAAATCTGCTTTTCCCACAGTCATCGGCAAACGCTCTGTTTTTGCGCAGCGGTCATGCTAAGGGCTGTGCGCGGCGATATCAGCCGTCCCCCTCATCCCCGATTCGTCTGTCACTGGTTCAAAATGCCGAAGCCTGAGCGTACCGCAGCCATTCTTGTCGCAGCCGGCCGTGGACTGCGCGCCGGCGCAGGCGGGCCGAAGCAATACCGGACGATCGGCGGACAGACGGTGATCTACCGCGCCATGGAGGCGTTCTCCGCACACCCGGACGTGTTTGCGGTGCAGCCTGTGGTCAATCCTGACGACACCGCGCTGTTCGATGAAGCGGTCGCAGGCCTCCGTCATCGGCCGGCGACGCCGGGCGGCGCGACCCGGCAGGCCTCGGTCCATGCCGGGCTCGAGGCGCTTGCAAGCGAGAAGCCGGACATCGTGCTGATCCACGACGCCGCGCGCCCCTTCGTCACCGCAGCCGTGATCTCGCGCGCGATCGCCGCGGCCGGCCGGACCAGAGCTGCGATCCCCGTGATTCCCGTCACCGACACGATCAAGCTCACCGGCGATGCCGGCGACGTCGAGGCGACGCCGGAGCGCGCGCGCCTGCGGATCGCGCAGACACCACAGGCTTTTCGTTTCGACGTAATATTGGAGGCGCATCGTCGCGCAGCGCGCGAGGGCCGCTCCGATTTCACCGACGATGCGGCGCTTGCCGAGTGGGCGGGATTGACGGTTGCGACGTTTGAAGGTGATGCTGCCAACATGAAACTCACCACACCCGAGGACTTCGTGCGCGAGGAAGCGCGGCTCGCAAGCCAGCTCGGCGACATCAGAACCGGCACCGGCTACGACGTGCACGCCTTTGGCGACGGTGACCATGTGATGATCTGCGGCGTGCGCGTGCCGCACACGAAAGGATTCCTGGCCCATTCCGACGGCGATGTCGGGCTGCATGCGCTGGTCGACGCGATCCTCGGCGCGCTGGCCGACGGCGATATCGGCTCGCATTTCCCGCCGAGCGACGCCAAGTGGAAAGGCGCCTCCTCCGACCAGTTCCTGAAATACGCGGTCGAGCGCGTCACCGCGCGTGGCGGACGGATCGCCAATCTCGAGGTGACGCTGATCTGCGAGCGGCCGAAGATCGGGCCGTTGCGCGACACCATGCGGGCGAAGATCGCCGAGATATCCGGCGTCCACATCTCGCGCGTGGCGGTCAAGGCCACCACCAGCGAGCGGCTCGGCTTCACCGGCCGCGAGGAAGGCATCGCGGCAACCGCGAGCGCCACGGTCCGTCTCCCTTGGGATGATAAAGGTTGGGACGATAAAGGTTGGGATGATAAAGGCCGGAGTGCCTGACATGGGCGGCAGCGACGCTCGTGCCCTCTCCCGCTCGCTGCTCGACCTGTGCCGGATGCGCAAGCTGACCATCGCGACCGCCGAATCCTGCACCGGCGGCCTGGTCGCGGGTGCGCTCACCGACATCCCCGGCTCTTCCGACGTGATCGACCGCGGCTTCGTGACCTATTCGAACGAGGCCAAGCGGGTCATGCTCGGCGTCAAGGCGGCCACGCTGGAAACGTTCGGCGCGGTGAGCAAGGAAACCGCGACCGCGATGGCGATCGGCGCGCTGGAAAAGGCCGGCGTCGACCTTGCGGTCTCGATCACCGGCATCGCGGGCCCTGGCGGTGCGACGCCGGGCAAGCCGGTCGGCCTGGTGCATTTCGCCGTCGCGGCGCGCGACGGCCGCATCATTCATCGTGAGCAGCGATTTGGCGCAATCGGCCGCAGCACGGTGCGGCAGCGCTCCGTGGTCGAAGCATTGCGTATGCTGATGGAGCTTGCGCGCCCGCCGCAGGCCGCCAAGCCGCGTCGCGAGGCTGCCAGCCGGTTGCGGCCAAGGGTGGCCCGCTCGCCTCGGAGCCACACTGCGAAGCGCCGCCGGCCGCCGCGCGGATAGGCCCGACTCGAAGTCGGGTCGCGTCACGGCCCGCCCTACACTGACTTGTGTCAAGTGCGGCCCAGTGACGCCTACCTAAAATGGAACTCTGACGCGGCTTCGCCGCTTTATGTTGTTCCAACTCTGCTGTTTCGATTGTTCGTCCAACAGCAAAATCCCACAACAAGGAGAAAATGATGAAGTTGGGAACTTTGCTCGTGGCCGCCATCAGCGCTGGCGCCATGACGCTGTCGACTGTTGCGCCGTCGTCCGCCGCACCACTCGCTCCCGCACGATTGCAGGACCAGCCTAGCTCCGTCGAGCATGTGCAGTATCGTCACTGGCACGGTGGTCCGCGTTACGGCTATCGCGGCGGATACGGCTACCGCGGTGGTTACTATCGCGATCGCGGTAGTAACGGCGCGGCGATCATCGGCGGGCTTGCGGCCGGCGCGATCATCGGCGGTGCCATTGCGGCAAGCCAGGCGAAGGCCAACAACGACGCCTATTGCTCCCAGCGCTTCCGTACCTACGACCCGGCTTCGGGCACCTACATCGCATCCGGCGGCGTGCGGCGATCCTGCCCGTAAGTCGGCGAACGGTCTCCCGCATCATCCGTCGTGCCCGGCCTCGTGCCGGGCATTTGCGTTCCAGGGAAGCAAACGAGACGGCTTCGCTACGTCGACAGCTGCGGCTTGCCGTAGACCTGATCCGCGCGCTTCTCGAACGCCGCGGCAAAGCGTGAAAACGCGGCGTCGAACATCGAGCCCATCAGCATCGCCAGCATCCGGCTCTTGAATTCGTAGTTCAGGAAGAAGCCGACATCGCATTCGGCTTCCGACTTCGGCTCAAAACTCCAGCGATTCTCCAGATTACTGAACGGGCCGCGCAGATATTCGACCAGGATCTTCAGATTGGGGCGGTCGAGCGTCACCCTGCTGGTGAAGGTTTCCCGCACCAGCTTGAAGGACACCGTCATGTCCGCCACCACGACCTCGGTGCCGTCGTCCTTGGGCGTGCGCTGGCGGATCTTGAGCGACTGGCACAGCGGCACGAATTCGGGATAGCGCTCGACGTCGGCGACCAGATCGAACATTTGAGGTGCGGTGTGGCGGACCCGCCGCTTGCTTGAGAATCGTGGCATCAGTGGATACTCGCACGGTTTTGCCCGAGTGCGAGGCGCTCCAGATAGTCATCCGCCTGCGCCCGATCGGTGAAGCAGACCAGCGATTGATCGGGCCGCAAGCCGGCAAAATACTCGATCAGCTTCGGCCGCTGCTGCTGGCGATAGGTCCAGACGTAGCGGAAGAATTCGAGATCGATCTTCTCGGGACAGCCTTCCGCCATCTCGGGGCGGACCTGGCCATAGCTCCCGGCAATCCGCCTGAAGATACCGAGCATGCAGGACGACCGCGGCAGATCGAACCAGATGATCGTATCGGAGAGCTTCCGGCGCAATTCGCCTGCACCATGCCTCATGTAGTTCCCATCCATGATCCAGCGCGGTTCTCGGGCTGCTTCGGTCATGCGGCGCTCGAATTCGTCCCTGCCCGACTCGACCCAGCCCGGTTTCCAGAACAGCGCATCGATCGACACGGTCGGTATCCCTGTCATCGCGGACAGCCGCCGCGCAAAGGTCGACTTGCCGGATCCCGACGATCCCATCACCAGAACGCGCTGCATTGGTCCAGTCCAAGATTCGATCAACGTTCGGTCAAGGCCCGATCAAGCAACGGCGCGTGACGGCGCCGGCTTACCGCCGTTTACAAAAATCTAGCGGCCGCGGGCCGTGCGCGCCGCCTGCAGTTTGGCGAAATCCTCGCCGGCGTGATGCGACGAGCGCGTCAACGGGCTCGCCGACACCATCAAAAAGCCCTTGGTATAGGCGACGCGCTCGTAGCCTGCGAACTCGTCCGGCGTCACGTAGCGCATCACGGCGTGATGCTTGCGGGTCGGCTGCAGGTATTGGCCGATGGTCAGGAAATCGACTTCGGCCGAGCGCAGGTCGTCCATCACCTGCAGCACTTCGTGCCGCTCCTCGCCGAGGCCGACCATGATGCCGGACTTGGTAAAGATGGTCGGGTCCATTTCCTTGACCCGTTGCAGCAGCCGGATCGAATGGAAATAGCGAGCGCCGGGACGGACCGTCAGATAGCGCGACGGCACGGTTTCCAGATTGTGGTTGAAGACGTCGGGCTTGGCCGCGACCACGCGCTCCAGCGCGCCGTCCTTGCGCAGGAAGTCCGGTGTCAGGATCTCGATCGTGGTGGTCGGGCAGCGCGCGCGGATGGCGCGGATCGTCTCTGCAAAATGCTCGGCGCCGCCGTCGGCGAGATCGTCGCGGTCGACCGAGGTGACCACGACATGACTGAGCCCGAGCTTGGCGGTTGCCTCCGCGACGTATTCCGGCTCGCTCGCTTCGAGCGCGCCGGGCATGCCGGTCTTGACGTTGCAGAACGCGCAGGCGCGCGTGCAGGTGTCGCCCATGATCATGAAGGTGGCGTGCTTCTTGTCCCAGCACTCACCGATATTGGGGCAGCCCGCCTCCTCGCACACCGTGACGAGGCCGTTCTCCTTCACGATCCGGCGCGTATCCGCATAGCCGCGCGTGTTCGGCGCGCGGACGCGGATCCAGTCCGGCTTCGGCGGCGACACGGCATCCGGCCGGTTCACCTTTTCGGGGTGCCGCGGGCGGAGCTGAGCGGTGGAGATGGTGTCGACGATGGTGACCATTTGTGCCTGCAAGTCGCGGGAGCATGATCCGGAAAAGTGGAGACCGGTTTTCCCGCGACAAACCCGGAACGGGTTTGCGCTGGAGATCATGCTCCGAACCAAGGGTTTAGCTAATCGGTGTTGACGCGGCTCGCAACCCGCCCTGCGACCCTAGCAGGTCAGCCAATATATTGGCAGTCTTGCGGTCCGTTCCATGCCGATTCCCACCTCAAAATGCCTCAAAAACCCCGAACCACCAGCGCGACCGCGCCGCGCCTCGGCAAGCCGCTGAAGCGCTCCTTCTTCGATCGCAGCGTCCACGAGGTCGCCCCCGACCTGATCGGCGCGACCTTCCTGGTCGGCGGCGCCGGCGGCATCATCACCGAGGTCGAGGCCTATCATCACACCGATCCGGCGGCGCATTCCTACCGCGGGCCGACCCCGCGCAACCAAGTGATGTTCGGCCCGCCGGGCTTCTCCTACGTCTACCGCTCCTACGGCATCCATTGGTGCGTCAATTTCGTCTGCGAGGAGGCGGGCTCCGCCAGCGCCGTGCTGATCCGCGCGCTCGAGCCGACCCATGGGCTCGCGGCGATGCGCCGGCGGCGCGGGCTGGAGGACGCGCGCGCGCTGTGCTCGGGGCCCGGCAAGCTCTGCGAGGCGCTCGGCATCACCATCGCGCACAGCGAATTGCCGCTCGACCGCGCCCCGATCGCGCTCCATGCGCGAACCGAAGCACCCGACATCATCACCGGGGTGCGGATCGGCATCACCAAGGCCGTCGATCTGCCCTGGCGCTACGGGCTGAAGGGATCGAAATTCCTCAGCAAGCGGTTTTGAGCGCCACGGCGTTATCAGCTACGACGCCTTCTTCAACCGCTCGATCGCCTCGAGGATCTTGGCGCGGCGCTCCGTTGCTGCCGCGCGCTTTTCCTTCTCTTCCTCGACGAGCTCTTCCGGCGCGTTGGCGACGAACTTCTCATTGGCGAGCTTGGCATCGACCCGCTTGATGTCGGCGTCGGCCTTGCCGAGCTCCTTCTCCAGCCGCGTACGTTCAGCCGCGAGATCGATCACGCCCTTCAGCGGCAGCGCGACCACCTCGCCGCGGACAAGGAGCTGCACCGCGCCTTCCGGCGGGTGATCGGCGAACGAGATATCCGACAATCGCGCGAGCCGCTTGATGGTGTCGTTCCAGCGCTGCGCGCGGTCCCGCGTCTCGGCGGAGGCGCCCGCGATCACCAGCGGCGTCAGTGTCGACGGCGGGATGTTCATTTCCGCCTTCACCGACCGCATCGCGGTGACGAGATCGACCACCCAGCCGATCTCGGCCTCGGCCGCGGGGTCGCTGAACTCGTCGGCGTCGAGCGCGGCAATGACCGACGGAATGATCGGATCGACCACCGGACCGGCGGTCGCGATCGCGGCCAGCTGCTCGCCGGTCACGCCCGACTTGCGCGGCCAGGACGCCAGCACCAACAGGCCGTCGCGCTTTGCGGTCACCGCCCACAGCTCCTCGGTGATGAAGGGCATGAACGGATGCAGCAGCTTGAGGATCTCGTCGCGGGTCCAGGCGATCATGGCGCGGGTCTCGGCCTTGGCCGCGCCCTCCTCACCCATCAGCACGGGTTTCGCGAGCTCAAGATACCAGTCGCAGAACACGTTCCAGACGAAGCGGTAGATCGCGGCCGCGGCATCGTTGAAGCGATGATCCTCGATCGTCTCGGTGACCTCGCGGGTGACGCGCGAGGTTTCGTGCGCGATCCAGCGGTTCAACGTCTCCTTTGCGCCCTTCGGGTCGAACCCGTCCGGCTTGACGCACTCGTTCATCTCGGCGAAGCGGCAGGCGTTCCAGAACTTGGTCGCGAAATTGCGGTTGGTCTCGACCAGATGCGGCGACAGGCGGATGTCATGGCCTTGCGCCGCCTCGCGGGTCAGCGCGAAGCGCAGCGCGTCAGCGCCGTATTCGTCGATCACGCCGAGCGGGTCGATGACGTTGCCCTTCGACTTCGACATCTTGGCGCCCTTCTCGTCGCGGACGAGGCGGTGGATGTAGACGGTCGAGAACGGCGCCTCCTTCATGAAATGGAGCCCCATCATCATCATGCGGGCGACCCAGAAGAAGATGATGTCGAAGCCGGTAACCAGCGTGTTGGTCGGGTAGTAGCGCGCGACCTCCGGGGTGTCGTCCGGCCAGCCCAGCGTCGAGAACGGCCACAGCGCCGACGAGAACCAGGTGTCGAGCACGTCCTCGTCACGCGTGATGAAGCCCTCGCGCTTGGCGGGGTCGACCGCCATCTCGTGGCCCTGCTCCGGCGTGATGACTTCCTGCTCGACGTAATAGCCGAGCGCGTGGCCGACCGCCTCTTCCTCGGTCTCGGCGACGAACACCTTGCCGTCGGGTCCGTACCACGCCGGGATCTGGTGGCCCCACCAGAGCTGGCGCGAGATGCACCAGGGCTGGATGTTCTCCATCCACTCGAAATAGGTCTTTTCCCAATTCTTCGGCACGAACGTGGTTTCGCCCGAGCGCACCGCCGCGATCGCCGGCTGCGCCAGCGTCTTGGCGTCGACATACCACTGGTCGGTGAGATACGGCTCGATCACGACGCCGGAGCGGTCGCCATGCGGCACCATGTGGGTGTTGGGCTCGATCCGCTCGAGGAAGCCGAACTCCTCCAGCCTTGCGACGATCTTCTTGCGCGCCGCGAAGCGCTCGATCTTGTCGAACTCGGCGGCGAACTCGGCGGCACCCATCGGCAGGCCGCGCAGATAGTCCTCGTTGCCCACCAGGCTGAGGCTGCCTTCCTGATCGAGCACGCTGATCTGCGGCAGGCCATGGCGCTTACCGATCTCGAAGTCGTTGAAGTCGTGCGCCGGCGTCACCTTGACCGCGCCCGAGCCCTTCTCCGGATCGGAATAGTCGTCGGCGACGATCGGAATCCTGCGGCCGACCAGCGGCAGGATGACGTGGTGGCCGACCAGATCGGTGTAACGCTCGTCGTCCGGATGCACCGCGACCCCGGTGTCACCGAGCATGGTTTCGGGGCGCGTCGTCGCGACCACGATGAACGACTTCGGATCGTCGGGGCTGAAGCTGCGGCCCTCGATCGGGTAGCGCAGGTACCAGAGATGGCCCCTGACCTCGACCTGCTGCACTTCGAGATCGGAGATCGCGGTGAGCAGCTTCGGGTCCCAATTGACCAGGCGCTTGTCCTTGTAGATCAAGCCATCGCGGTGCAGCTCGACGAACACCTTGACGACGGCGCGCGACAGGCCCTCGTCCATGGTGAAGCGCTCGCGCGACCAGTCGCAGGAGGCGCCGAGACGCTTGAGCTGGTTGACGATGGTGCCGCCGCTCTCGGCCTTCCATTGCCAGACCCGCTCGAGGAATTTGGCGCGGCCCATGTCGCGCCGGCCCGGCTCCTGCCGTTCCATCAGCTGACGCTCGACCACCATCTGGGTGGCGATGCCGGCGTGATCGGTGCCGGGCTGCCACAGCACGTCGCGGCCGCGCATCCGCTCGAAACGGCACAGGATATCCTGCAACGTGTTGTTGAGCGCGTGTCCCATATGCAGCGAGCCGGTCACATTCGGCGGCGGGATCACGATGGTGAAGGGCGCGGGGTCCTTGCGTTCAGGCCGGCCGGCCTTGAACGCACCGCTCTCCTCCCAGATCCGGGCCATGCGGTGCTCGATATCGGCGGGCTGATAGTTTTTCTCGATCATGACAATGCGCTGTGGACCATGGAAAGGGCTAGAAAGCCGCCGGAGCGCACCAAGTCAACCGGACCGGCACGTCAAAACGGCGTTTAGGGCATTTGGGAAGCTGAATGAGGGCTGCCAGACCCGACGGCGGGAGCCAGCCTCGCGCCCGCGGCGGAGCTAGCGCCCGCGGGATACCCGCTCGATCTCGGCCTTGACGATCCGCTCGACCAGCCCGGGCAGATTGTCGTCCAGCCAGGACTTCAGCATCGGCCGCAGCATCTCCTTGACCAGATCCTCAAGCGTCCGCGCATTGTTGCTCAGCACGGTGTTGGCCAGTGAGTTGAAGGCCGACTCGACGGCCCGCATCGTGGTTCCCGAGATGATCTGCTGCATGGGCGCGCTCTCGATCGCCGGCGGCTCCCGGGCCGGTTCCGGCGCCCGGCTCCGCGCTTCCGTGAACTCGAGGTCGTCCTGCGGCTCGACCTTGCGGAACGACGGCGCGGACGCCGGATCCGGCAGCGCCATCTCGTCGGTGAGTTCGAACACGTCGGCTTCGGGCTGGGCTGCGGGCTGCGGCGAAGGCCTGATCTCGGCTGCGGGCGTCGCCTCGTCGAGGCTGGCGAGCAGCGAGTCGATGTCGTCCTGACTGTTGCTGGCCACCGGTGCCGACGCAGGCGGCGGTGATTTCGGCGCGGGCGCGGCGACCTTCGCGGCCGGTGGCGCTGCGGGCGGCGGGCTCTTCATCGCGGGCTTGGCTGCTGGTGCTGGCTCGACCTTCGGCGGCGGTGCTGCAGCGGCGGCCGCAGGCTTCTCGGCCGCGGCCGGCTTCGCCTCGTCGTCGGCAATGATGCGACGGATCGACGCCAGGATCTCCTCCATCGAGGGCTCTTGGACCTTCGCAGGTTGCGTCATCTCCGACTCCACATCGAAACGATTTTACATCAAGCCCGAGAGGATTCGCCGGTTCCGATGATGCGGGCGGAGATTTTCATTACTCCCGCCCGACTTGTCCCCAGATCAAGCCCGCCCAAGGCTTTGTGCAAGCCTCGTGTCGCCCAATGCAGCGTGATCACAGGTGGCGTCGCACCTGTCACACGCTATGCCGGCGCGCCGCGAATCGCCTTGCTGCCCGACAAAACGGTATGTCAGGCCAATTATCGAATGCAAGCAAACGCGCCTGTTTGTGGTCCTGATTAACTCAGAACCACAAACATGACGCGACAAGCGATGATGATGCGAAGGTGTTTAGCGGCCGTCGGGCGTGCGGACGCCGGCCCAGTTGTCACGAACTTGCTGGTAATGCACGCTCGGATCGTAGACGTTGGTCGAAAGGCCCATCACCTGCGGCGACAAGCGGCCAACTGCGCTCAGCACGTTATAGGACGCGACGACGCGGTCGTGCTGCGCGGTGACCAGCGCGTTGCGCGCGTTGACGAGCGCCTGCTGCGCGTTGAGCACGTCGAGCGTGGTGCGCTGACCGGCCTTGGCTTCTTCGCGCACGCCGTTCAGGGCGATCTCCGACGCGGTCACCTGCGCCTGTGCCGATGCCACCTGCGACTTGCCGGCGACCAGCTGGCCCCATGCGGTGACGACGTTGGCGCGCGCCTGATCGCGGGTCTGTTCGAGCACAAGGCGCTGCTGCGCCAGCGATTCCTTGGACTGGCGGATCAGCGAGTATTCCGCACCGCCCTGGTAGAGCGGCACCGACAGCTGGACCGCCGTTCCCGCGCTGAATGCGCGCTGGCTGATCATGGTCTGCTCGTATTGCTGCTGCACGGACGTTTGCAGATTGACCGACGGGAACAGCGCACCTTCGCTGACCTTGACCTGCAGGAAGTTGACGTCGACGCCGTACATCGCCGAGGTGACGTTCGGATTCTGGGTCAGGCTGAGTTCGACGGCGGATGCAAGCGTCGTTGGCAGGAAGCGGTCAACCGGCGAGCCCGGTGCGAGATTCTGCGGCTCGTTGCCGATGATGCGGCGGAAATTCGATCGCGTCGTCGTCAGGTTCGATTCGGCGGTGAGCTGCTGGGTTTTGCCAGCCGCAAGCTGCGCTTCGGATTGCGCGACGTCGGTCCGCGTCACTTCGCCGACATTGAAACGGTCCTGAGTCTGCTTCAGCGTCTGTTCCAGCACGCGCGTGTTGCTGCGTTGAACTTCGACGATGGCGGAGTCGCGGAGAAAGTCCATGTAGATCGTGGCCGCGCTCAGGATCACGGTTTGCTCGAGCACGCGCAGGCCCTCGCGGGCCGCCGAGACCTGGCTTTCCGCCGCGCGCACCCTGGGCGCTGTCTGCGCGTTGAACAGCGACTGGTTGACCGTGAGGCCTGCGCTCCGCGGCGCGTTGGCGCCATGGATTCCGGTGCGGACAAGATTATTCGCGTCGCCGCCCTGTGTCGTCAGCGTATCGGTGTATTGGTACCCCGCGCTTGCCGTCAGCGCGACTTTCGGGCGGTAGCCCGACAGTGCTTGCGGAACGTTCTCGTCAGTTGACCGCACCTGCGCGCGCTGCGCGTTCAGCTGGGGATTGTTTTGGTAGGACCGCACCAAAGCGGCCTCGATTGTATCGGCGAGTGCGGGCACAGGGCCCATCTCCGCCAACAGAAGGACGGCAGTCGCAGCCGCGGTGACAACCTTCACCCCACGCATCCCCGGAAATCCAATCATTGTAGTCGCCGTCTCCACACGCAAATCAGTCCGGCGGTCGCTTCAGTCGAAGTGAGTCCCGCCTCACCTTAGTCCGCAGCTAGGGCCAACGGAACTACCCCGCAACGGAACACGGTCGAAACTCTTCACATGGGGCAAACGGGCCACACTTCTGATTCGGAACGGGATTTTATCAGCCCGAGCGCCGCGATAGCGTCAGAAGACGAAGGCGGGAAGCCGCTCGAATCCGGGCAAAACGGGGGCCGAGGCGTCGAACAGCTCGCGATGGCCGAAATCCCCGTGCGAGTGCGTCACCAGGGTGGCGCGCGGCGGCGGCAACAGACTGAACACCCCGACCAGCCGGCCCCCCTCCTTGAGCTGGCCGAACAGCCCGGTCGGGACGATTTCAGTGGCACCATTGAGGATAATGACGTCGAACGGGGCACCTGCGGCATCGCCGTCGGCGGCCGCAGCCGTTTTGACGGTGATATTCTGGATCCCGAGCTGGGCGAAGGCTGTGGTCGCCTTTGCGGCAAGCGCCGGATCGCTTTCGGTCGCGCTGACGTCTGCGGCAAAGCGCGCCACGACGGCGGCGGCGTAACCGGTCGCACAGCCGACCACCAGGACGCGGTCGGTGGCCTTGATCTCGGTGGCCTGGAGCATCCGGGCGAGCAGCGCCGGCGTGATCAGGCAGCGCCTCGTCGCACCGCCCTCGGCTACGTCGAGGTCGAGGTCGAGGTAGGCCAGCGCCTGCTTGCCGGCCGGCACGAAGACCTCGCGCGGCACGGTCAGCATGGCATCGAGAATACGATCATCGGTCACGTCGCTCGGACGCACCTGACCATCGACCATATACTGGCGCGCGGTCGAAAAACCGGTCATTGGCGGAGACCCTGCAAGTCGCGGCATTGCCGCTGGAGAAGCTAGAACAGGGCCATCTTTTGGAACAAGCTCCGCCAAAACGCAACACGCCGCTGGCGTGCAAAACGCGCTCCCAAAACGCGCTCCAAGGCGCGGTCTATTCGATCGTGACGGCGAGTCGGCCGATCAGCCGGGCCACTTCATCGAGATGCTCGGAATCATGCTCCTCGACGGCCCTCGCGAGCCGGCGGACGCACTCATCGTCACTGATGTCAGGGGCATCATTCGGAACCAGCGTCGGCTGCGGCATCGACAGGTCGATCAGGTTAATGGCCATCAAAATCACCTCTCAAGACCCGGCGAGAGCAAGTGTCGACGGCTATTGAGTCGATTTGACGACGTTTTCGGCCTGTCCGATGCGGACCACGGGCTTGTGATTGTTAATGAGTGTGATGGGGCCAGACCGAACTGGCTCCCCGGGCTGGATTCGAACCAGCGACCATTCGATTAACAGTCGAATGCTCTACCGCTGAGCTACCGAGGAATAGGCGAACATCCGTTCGCGCGCGGGCAGCGTATAACAAAGCCTTTCGGCCTTGCAAAGAACCAAATGGCCCCTCCGGCGAAACTTTAGCGCGCACGGTAAGCCTCTGCGATACAAGGGCTTACCCATCGCCCGGCGTACTACATACCCAGCCCGCCGGCCCGGTCGCAGCACTTGTGGGCGCCTGGAAACACCGCCAGCGCGGCGATCGGGCCGTGCCTATGATTCGGGTCTCGGGCAGCACGCCCGGCTTCGTGCACAAACGCGGCCGGCTATCGCCCGGCGATGGCAACGATGAACAGCGCGGTCGCCGCCAGCGAGGCAATGGTCCGCACGTGGTTCCAGAAGGTCCAGTCGGTCAGATAGCGCGCCCAAACCGATGCCGCCGACGTGCCGGCAGGATCAGAGGCCGCAAGCTGATCGTTCAGCGGCACATTGAAGACGATGGTCACGACGAACATGCCGACCACGTAGAGGCCGCCGCCGCAAATCATCGCAATCGCGCCCGGCTCCTGCCATCTGAGCCCGCCGAGCACGACCAGCACGGCGCAGGACAGCGTGGTGCCGAGGAACACCGGCATGAACGGCGAGCGGACGATATCGACATTGATCGCGTTCATCGCCGAGATGCCGGCGGCCTGATCGATGCGGCCGAGCGCGGTCATGACGAAAGCCGAGAACGCGAAATAGAGCCCGGCGAGCAGGCCGCAGCCGAGCGCGGAAAACCACAGCAAGCCCGAGGTCAGGATCTGGCGCATCGTTCCGCCTCCAAATGCGAGATATACTCGTATTTGTGAAATGCGATAAACTCTCGTATTAGAGCCGTCAACCCCGATTGCAGGGAAGAAAGAGATGTCGAGACGAAAGGCCGCGCCCGTGGAAGTCCCCCTGCCCGGGCTGGCGCGGCTTGCCCCGACCCAGCAGCGCAGCCGCGAGCGCTTCGAGCGCATCCTTGCCTGCGCGACCGAGATCATGGCGGAAAAGGGCAGCGAGGCTTTCCGCATGAGCGACGTCGTCGCGCGCAGCGGCGTCGCATTCGGCTCGCTCTATCAATATTTCCCGGACAAGGCCGCGATCATCGGCACCCTGGCCGAACGCCATAACGCGGTCGGGCGCGATTGCGTCAGACGCGATCTGGCCACCGTGACGACCGCGCGCGACCTGCACCCGGCGCTTTGCCGGATCGTCGACAGCTACTACGAGATGTTCATGCGCGAGCCTGTCATGCGCGACATCTGGCAGGCGACGCAAGCCGACCGCGCCCTGCAGAAGCTCGATGCGGACGACATGGCCGTGCTCTCCGGCCTGTTGTCCGGTGCGGTCATCCGGATTGCGCCCGACATGCCGAGTGCCACCGTCGCCACGTTCTCGGGACTGACCATGACGCTGATCGCAGCCGCCGTGCGTCATGCGATCACGCTGCCACCAAGGAAGGCGCGGCAGGCGCTGACGCAGTTCAAGTCCATGCTGCCGCACGACCTCGCCGGGCTGACGTAACGGCGCGCAGACGTCGGGAATTTCCTCCGGCCCGAGGCGATAGACAGCGGGTGTCGACGATTTGCGCTGTCCGGGAGCTGCCCGCAGCGCCCAACGCTGCCCACTGGTGAAACCATGTCAGCAAGAGCCGAGGATCGAGGTGGCATGCGATCAACGAGTATCCCGCGACGCACGCCCTCATTGTCACGGCACCCTAAAATTCCTGCGATATTTGACGGCTATGAGTATTGCCGGGAATTCCAGGCAGAGTTTTTCGCAAGATGTGATCTGCCTCACATGAGGTGCGGCCACGCCGACCTAGGTTCCCGAAGGGGTCACCAACGATTTATTAACCAACGCGGGCGCCATCGTTCTTTTCATAAAATTCGAACGAATCGCTCAATCCGGACCGAAGACTGTTTTGCGACCATGGCGCTCTCGAACCTCGGAGAGCGCGATGAGCGAAGTCGAATTTGATCTGCTGCTGGACGCCGTGCGAACGGCGATCGCGCCCATTGCTCAGGAGGATCTTGTGGCTCAGCCCTCGCCCCGCATTCAGCCGCCACCGCGCGCGGCCAATGACAACCAGGCGCCGTGGCCGCTGATTCCATTTCCTGAAGGTTGGTACGCCGCGAGCTAATGCGGCTTCTCATTGATTGGCTGCAAGCCATTGATGAGATGAGTGGAGGCCACGACCAGAATTGAACTGGTGTACACGGTTTTGCAGACCGTTGCGTAACCACTCCGCCACGTGGCCCCTTGCGGCGGACTTCATATACGGCCTCTCTCCGATAGGCAACCGAGCCGGAAGGTAAGGTGCCCTTGTTTGAGCATGATCCTTTCGGAAAACCGTTCGGGCCAGGCTCTAACGCCGGCGCCTCCGGAAATCCCGCTTCTTCGGTTTTGGCGCCAGTTCCGGCAATTTGACCTGCACTTCCCGGAACCTCGCCAGCATCCGCTCGAAACTGCCTGACAACGTTGCGGCAATATCCGGCCGCTTCTGCAGCCCCGCCAGCAGGATCGCGGCCGCCTCGATGGTCGACAGACCGTCGCGGCGCGGTTCCCGCCGCAGTCTGCCGTAGAGCGAGGGCCGTTTCGGTCCGAGAATCACCCGCTGGCACTTCAACATCCAGGCATTGCGCCACCACAGCGCCTTGGCCTGGCTCCAGGTGCCGTCGAGCAGCACGATGCCCTCGATGTCGGCCAGGATGGCACGCTGATGCGGCTCAAGCTCGCCCTTGCGGTTGATCGCGACGATCTCGGCATCGGTCTCGAGGTCCTCGACCTTGGCGGAGCCGAGATAGAGCACCGCCCAGCGCGACGGATCAGGCACCGGCCGGCCAAGCGCCTTGGCAAGGCTCGGCCAGGACAATCCGATCCGCACCACGGCGTTCTCGAAATGCCGCGCCAACAGTCGCGCGGTGCCGAGCGCCCTGTCCTGCTCCTGCGGATGGATCAGGATCAGGAGCTGGATGCGGCTCTCGATCGGCGTGACGCTGTCGCAGATGCACAGCGGCAGTGGCTTGCCGCAATGCGGGCACTCCTCGATCTCGGCGACATCGTCGGTTTTTGCTTCGGTCGGTTCGGACATCGCTCCGCTATACGCTTGCAATCGTGCAATTCAAACTATTCCGCGGGTGCGTGCACGCCTGACGGCTCGCGGCGCTGGCGCAGCCGGTCGATCAGCAGGTAGATCACCGGTGTCGTGTAGAGCGTCAGGATCTGCGACACGAACAGGCCGCCGATGATGGTGATGCCGAGCGGCCGGCGCAGCTCGGTGCCGGGGCCGGTCGCAATGACCAGCGGAATGCCGGCGAACAGCGCGGCCATGGTCGTCATCAGGATGGGACGGAAGCGCGCGCGGCAGGCCTCGAAGATCGCGTCCCGCGACGACAGGCCCTGATGCCGCTCGGCCTCGAGCGCGAAGTCGACCATCATGATGCCGTTCTTCTTGACGATGCCGATCAAGAGGATGATGCCGACGAAGGCGATCACCGTCAGCGGCGTGTTGGTCACCTGCAAGGCGAGCAAGGCGCCGAGGCCGGCCGACGGCAGTGTCGAGATGATCGTGATCGGATGCGCCAGGCTCTCATAGAGCACGCCGAGCACGATATACATCGCGACCAGCGCGCCGAGGATCAGCAGCGGCTGCCGCCCGCTGGTCTTGTTGAAATCGCCGGCATTGCCGTCGAAGCTGCCGCGGATGCCCTCGGGCATGTGCAGCTCGTCGACCGCCTGCTGGATGTTCGTCGTCGCGACCTCCAGCGGCACGTCCGGCAGCAGGTTGAACGACACCGTGGTCGAGGGGAAGCCGCCGGAGTGATAGACCGCGAGCGCCGACAATCCACGCTGGTAGTGCACCAGCGCCGACAGCGGCACCTGCACGTCGTTGGCGCCGGCAACGTAGATGCGCTCGAGGTTCGACGGGTCGCTCTGGAATTTCGGATCGATCTCGAGCACCACCACGTACTGGTTGCGCTGGGTGTAGATGTACGAGATCTGCCGCTGCGAGAAGGCGTTGTTGAGCGCGTTGTCGATGTCCTGCACGCGGACGCCGAGGCTGGAGGCGGTCTTGCGGTCGATCGCGAGGTTGAGCTGCAAGCCGCCGGGATCGCGGTCGGAGGAGACGTCCGTGATGCCCTCCACCGTCTCCATGCGCTTGGCCACGATCGGCGCCCATTTCTGCAACAGCTCGAGGTCGGTCGAGGCGAGCGTGTACTGGTAGTCGGAATCGCTCTGCCGGCCGCCGGTGCGGATGTCCTGGGCGGCGAACATGAACAGGCGGATGCCCGGCACCATGAACAGGTTGCGGCGCAGCCGGTCGATCACCTGCGCGGTCGATAGGCCGCCCCGCTCCTCCGGCGGTTTCAGGCTGATGAACATGGTGCCGCGGTTGGAGGTGGCGCCGCCCGGGCCGCCGCCGGAGCCGACCGACGAGCCGATGCCGGCGACCGCGGGATCGGCCATCACGATGTCGGCGAGCCGCTGCTGCAGCTGAAGCATCGCCTGGAACGAGATGTCCGCCGACGCCCGCGTCGAGCCGATCACGAAGCCGCTGTCGTCGGTCGGAAAATAGCCCTTCGGCGTCTTGATGTAGAGCGTCACCGTCAGCGCGACGGTGGCGAAGAACACCACCAGGGTCAGGAAGGGATAGCCGAGCACAATCCGCAGCGTCGATGCGTAGAACGCCACGACACGGGACAGCGTGCCCTCGATGACGCGGTCGTACCAGGTGGCGTGATCCGAGGTCGCCTCCCTGATGTAATGCGCGCAGATCATCGGCGTGATGGTCAGCGACACCACGGTCGAGACCGCGATCGCGAACACCAGCGTTAGCGAGAATTCGCGCAGCAGCCGCCCGACGATGCCATCCATGAAGATAAGCGGCGTGAAGGCCGCGATCAGCGACAGCGAGATCGACAGCACCGTGAAGCCGATCTGCTTGGCGCCTTCGACGGCGGCCGGATATGGCGCCATGCCCTGCTCGAGATTGCGGTACATGTTCTCGATCATCACGATGGCGTCGTCGACCACGAAGCCGACGGAGATCGCCAGCGCCATCAGCGACAGATTGTCGATCGAGAAGCCGGCGAGCCACATCCCGGCGCAGGTGCCGGCCAGCGCCAGCGGTACCGAGACGCCGGCGGCGATCGTCGGCACCACCCGGCGCAGGAACACGAACACCACAATCATCACAAGCACGGCGGTCGCCAGCAGCGTGAACTGCATGTCCTCGACGCTGGCGCGGATCGTTCCGGTGCGGTCGACCAGGGTCGAAATCTCGACGCCCGCCGGAATCCATTTCCTCAGCTCCGGCAGCAACCTGCGAACGCCGTCGACGGTGTCGATGACGTTGGCGTCGCCCTGCTTGGTAATCTGGATCAGCACCGCCGGCTGCTTGTTGAACCAGGCGATCGAGCGCGAGTTGCGGACGGAATCCTCGACCTCGGCGACGTCGGCGAGGCGGACGAAATTGCCGTTCGAGCTCTTGATGACGATGTCGCGGAACTCGGCCGCGGTGCGCATCTGCTTGTTGATCGAGAGCGTCTCGCTCAGCCGGCCGCCATTGAAGATGCCGACCGGCCCCAGCGGGTTGGCATTGATGATCGCGAGCCGAACGTCGTCGGTCGCGATCCCGGCGTTCGCCAGCGACACCGGATTGAGCGCGATGCGCACCGCCGGCTGGTCGGCGCCGCTGACGGTGACCTCGCCCACTCCCGGCACCTGCGAGATGCGCTGCGCCAGCACCGTGTCGGCGACGTCGTACATCGCGCTGGTCGAGATCGTCTTCGAGGTCAGCGCCAGCACGAATACCGGCGACGCGGCCGGGTTGGCCTTGCGGAACCTGGGCAGCGACGGCAGGTCGCTCGGCAGATCGGCGAGCGAGGCGTTGATCGCGGCCTGCACGTCGCGCGCGGCGCGGTCGATGTTGCGGCCGATCGAGAACTGCACCTGGATGCTGGTGGTGCCGAGCGAGCTCGTCGAGGTGATCTGGTCGACGCCAGAAATGGTGCCGAGCTTGCGCTCCAGCGGTGCGGCGACGGTCGCGGCCATCACCGAGGGATCGGCCCCCGGCCTGGACGCCGACACCCGGATGGTCGGGAAATCGACATTCGGGACCGACGACACCGGCAGGAACTGGTAGGCGACGATCCCGACCAGGAACAGCCCGATCGCAAGCAGTGTGGTGCCCACCGGCCTGCGGATGAAGGGCTCCGAGATCGAGATCACTGCATGCCCTCGGTGGCGCCCGCGATCGGCGGGCCGCTGGGACCCGGCTCCGGCACGGCCCGCTCGATCCGGCGGTTGAGCCGGTCGAGCGCCAGATAGATCACCGGCGTGGTGTAGAGCGTCAGCAGCTGGCTCAGCAGCAGACCGCCGATGATCGAAATGCCGAGCGGGAAGCGCAGTTCGGCGCCGGTGCCGCTTTCGATCGCGAGCGGCAGCGCGCCGAACAGCGCCGCCAGCGTCGTCATCATGATCGGGCGGAAGCGCAGCAGGCAGGCCTGCACGATGGCGTCATAGGACGACATGCCCTGGTGACGCTCGGCCTCCAGCGCGAAGTCGATCATCATGATCGCGTTCTTCTTGACGATGCCCATCAACAGGATGATGCCGATCAGGCCGATCACCGAGAGGTCCTGCCCGCACAGCATCAAGGCGAGGATGGCGCCGACGCCGGCCGAGGGCAGCGTCGACAGGATCGTGATCGGATGGATATAGCTCTCGTAGAGCACGCCGAGCACGATGTAGATCGTGATGATCGCCGCCAGGATCAGCCAGGGCTGCCCGGCGAGCGAGCGCGCGAATTCGGCGGCGTCGCCGGAATAGATCCCGACGATGCTGCCGGGCATCCCGATCCTGCCCTCGATCGCCTTCACCGCCGCGACCGCGTCGCCCAGCGCCTCGCCCGGCGCCAGGTTGAAGCTGAGCGAGACCGACGGGAATTGCGCCTGGTGCGAGATCGCGAGCGGCGCCGTGGTCCGGACCAGCGTCGCCACCGCCGACAGCGGCACCTGCGCGCCGTTGGCGCCGGGCAGATAGAGCTTGTCGAGGATCGACGGGTCGCGCTGATACATCGGCAGCGCTTCGAGCACGACGCGGTACTGGTTGGCCTGGCCGTAGATCGTCGAGATCTGCCGCTGCGCGAAGGCATCGTTCAGCGTGTCGGTGACGCCCTGCAGACTGACGCCGAGCTGGCCGGCACGCTGGCGGTTGACGTCGAGCGCCGCGCGCAAGCCGCCCTCCTGCGCCTCCGAGGAGACATCGCGGAAGATCGGGTCGTGCCGCATCTCGGCGACGAGCTTTTGCGCCCATTGCGAGACCTCGGCGGCGTCGGTGGCGGTCAGCGTGTACTGGTATTGCGAGCGGCTCGACTGGGTCGAGATCTGCACGTCCTGCACCGGCTGGAAGTACACCGTCATGCCGGGCACCGTCGCGACCTTCTGCTTGAGGCGCTCGATCACCTTGACGACGCCCTCGCGCCGCTCGTCGAGCGGCTTCAGCGTCATCACCAGACGGCCGACATTGGTGGTCGGATTGACCGAGCCCGAGCCGATCACCGAGACCACGCCAACCACATCGGGATCGGCCTTGATGATGTCGGAGACCGCGCTCTGCCGCCGCTGCATCTCGGCGAACGAGACGTCGGGACCGGCCTCGGTCACCGCCGTGATCGACGAGGTGTCCTGCAGCGGCAGAAAACCCTTCGGCGCCAGCACATACATGATCAGCGTCAACGCGATGGTCGCGAACGTCACCAGCAGCGTCGCGCGCTGGCGCCGCAGCACCCAGAGCAGCGTCCGATGATAGAACTCCACCATGCGGTCGATGAAACGGCTGACCGCGGCCAGGCCCGGGACCGCCATCTCCTCATGGATGTTCTTGAGCAGCCGCGAACACATCATCGGCGTCAGCGTCAGCGAGACGATCGCCGAGGTCACGACCGCGATCGTCAAGGTGAGCGCGAATTCGCGGAACATGCGGCCAACCAGGCCGGACATGAACAGCAGCGGGATGAACACCGCGATCAGCGACACCGTCAGCGAGATCACGGTGAAGCCGATCTCGCTGGCCCCCTTCAGCGAGGCCTCCATCACCGTCTCGCCGCCTTCCATGTGGCGGACGATGTTCTCGATCATGACGATGGCGTCGTCGACCACAAACCCGGTTCCGATGGTCAGCGCCATCAGCGACAGATTGTCGAGGCTGAAGCCCGCGAAATACATGATGCCGAAGCTCGTGATCAGCGACAGCGGCAGCGCGACGCCAGCGATCAGGGTCGCCCGCAGCGATCGCAGGAACAGGAGTACCACCAGTGTCACCAGCACGACGCTCAGGATGAGCGTGAACTGGACATCGCGCACCGAGGCGCGGATCGTCACGGTACGGTCGGAGACGATGGTCAGCTTGACGCCGGCCGGGACCGCCCGCTGCAGCCGCGGGATTTCGCCGCGGATCTGCTTGACGACGTCGATGACGTTGGCGCCCGGCTGGCGCTGGATGTCGATGATGACGGCCGGCGTGCCCTGGTACCAGCCGCCGGTGCGGTCGTTCTCCAGCCCGTCGACGATCTGGGCGACGTCGCCGATCGTGACCGGCGAGCCGTTGCGATAGGCGATGATGATCGGCCGGTAGGCGTCGGCGGCGGCGATCTGGTCGTTGGCGGCGATGGTGTAGGATTGCTGGGCGCCGTCGAGCGAACCCTTCGGCCCCGACACGTTGGCGCCGGCGATCGCGTTTCGCAAATCCTCCATCGCGATGCCATAGGCCGCAAGCCGGGCCAGATCGGCCTGCACGCGCACCGCCGGCTTGAGACCGCCGAGGATCGAGACCCGGCCGACGCCGGAAATCTGGCTCAACCGTTGGCCCAGGATGGTATCGGCGAGATCGCTCATCGCCCGCAGCGAGATCGTGTCCGAGGTCAGCGCCAGCGTCATGACAGGCGCGTCCGCCGGGTTCACCTTGGCGTAGACCGGCGGATACGGCAGCGTCTTCGGCAAAATGCCGGCGGCGGCGTTGATCGCGGCCTGCACATCCTGCGTGGCGCCGTCGATGTCGCGGTTGAGATCGAACTGCAGCGAGATCTGGCTGACGCCGAACGAGCTGGTCGAGTTCATCGACGACAGCGACGGGATCTGCCCGAGCTGCCGCTCCAGCGGCGCCGTGATCAGCGAAGCCACCACGTCGGGGCTGGCGCCGGGCAGTTGCGTCGTCACCTGCACGGTCGGGAAGTCGACCTGCGGCAGCGCGGAGACCGGCAGCGCCCAATAGCCAAGCGCACCGCCGATCATCAGGGCGATGCCGAGCAGCGAGGTGGCGATCGGCCGGCGGATGAACGGTTCGGAGACGCTCATGGCTGCGTGCTCGCTGTTGGGTCGGACATTACGAGGTCAGGATGCCGGTCATGGCTGCGCCTTCGGCGCGCCGCCCGACTGTTCGCCCCCTGCCGCCGGCGCGGGCGCCGGTCCGGTCTGCCCCTTCTGATCGCCTTCGCTATGCTCGTGCCGGCCGCGATGCTCGCCGTCCTTGCCCTGCCAGTCTTTCTTACCGTCCTTGCCTTGATCCTTCCCTTGCCCTTCGCCTTGACCAGCGCCGCGCTTGCCGTCGGGATTGCGGCTGCGCTTGCGCGGCGCGAGATCGGCGGCCGGCGGCCCGTCGTCCTTGCCGACCACGACCTTCGCGCCATCGGCGAGATTGGCAAAGCCGGTCGTCACGACACGGTCCGACGTGGTCAGGCCGCTGGCGATGACGGCCTCATGCTCGTTCTGCTGGGTGACCGTGACCGGCTTGGCGGTGACGATGTCGCCCTCGCCGATCACGTAGCTGAAGGTGCCGGCCGGACCGCGCTGCACCGCCGAGGTCGGCACCACGATCGCCTGCGGCAGGGTCTCGACCTTGAGCCGCACATTGACGAACTGGCCGGGCCAGAGCTGGTAGCTGGCATTGGGGAATTCGGCCTTCAGCTTCAGCGTGCCGGTGGTCGGATCGACCTGGTTGTCGATGCCGGTCAGCTTGCCGGTATCGATCACGGTGACGCCGTCATTGCCGAACACGTCGACCGCGAGCTGGCCCTTCGCCGCCGCTGCGTTCACCCGCATGATCTGCTGTTGCGGCAGGCTGAACCACACGGCGATCGGCTGCAGCTGGGTCAGGATCACGAGCCCGGTGGTGTCGGAGGCGTGGATGATGTTGCCCTGGTCGACCTGGCGCAAGCCGGCGCGCCCGGAGATCGGCGCCACGATCTTGGTGTAGCCCAGCGTGGCTCGCATGTTGTCGATCTGGGCCTGATCGGCCTTGATGATGGCCTGCTGCTGCGCCACCAGCGCGCGTTGTGTATCGGCCTGCTGCTTGGAGCCCGCATTGCTGGCGGCGAGCTGCTCATAGCGGGCAAGATCGATCTTCTGGTTGGCGAGCAGCGCCTCGTCCTTGGCTTTCGTGGCGACCGCCTGATCGTACTGCGCCTGATAGATCGCAGGATCGATCTCGCCGAGCACGTCACCCTTCTTGACGTCCTGCCCCTCGACGAAGTTCACCGCGATCAGCTTGCCGTCGACCTGGGAACGCACGGTAACCGTGTTCAACGCCCTCACCGAACCGACGCCGTCGAGATAGACCGGTACGTCCTGCACATGCGGCATCGCCGCAAGCACCGGCACCGGCAGATCAGGCCGCCCGCCCGCGCTGCGCCCGCCGCCACCGTTTTGCTTGGGCTGGAAGGCGAGCCAGCCGAGATAGCCGAGGCCGCCCAGGATCACGAGCGTGATGAGCAAGGACACCATGCGCCCAAGCAGGCGCGAGAGAAGGCTCCGCTTGCGCGGCGCCGTGCGTTTCTCGTCGTCCGTCGAGTCGGGCTTAAAGAGCATCGACCGGTCTTTCCATCTTCGGTTCCCAGCCGCCCCCTAATGCCTGATATAGGCTCACGATCGCCAATAGCCGGGCCAGTTGGGCCTGCGAATAGGCATCTTCCGCCTGGAATAGGGTCAGCTGCGTGTTTAGCACAGTTACGATATCGGCGGTGCCGGCCTTGAGCTGCTGCTCGGCGAGGTCGAAGGCCCGCCTTGACGACGACAGCACGTCGCGCTGCAGCTGCAACCGCCGCGTGGTCTCGCGGATCGCGACCAGCGCATTGTCGACGTCGGTGAACGACTGCACCACCGTCTTGCGGTAGGTCTGCAGCAACTCGTCCTGCTTGGCCTTGGTGTATTCGAAATTGCCGAGGATCCGGCCGCCGTCGAAGATCGGCTGGGTCATGCTGCCGACCAGGTTGAAGAAGGCGGCATGCGGCTGGAACAGCGAGACCAGCGCCTGGCTCTGGTAGCCGCCCGTTCCGGTCAGCTGGATGCTCGGGAAGAACTGCGCCCGCGCGCTGCCGACATTGGCGGTGGCGGATGCAAGCTGCGCTTCCTGCCGGCGGATATCGGGACGCTGGGTCAGCAATTCAGACGGCAGGCCCGGCGTGACGCGCGGGATCGCGACGGCGTTGAGCGAGCCGCCGGAGACGCGCACGCTTTCCGGCGGCCGCGACACCAGCACCGCGAGCGCGTTGATATTCTGGTCGAGCGTCTGCCGCAGCGGCGGCACCAGCGCGCGCTGGTTGGCGAGCACGCTCTCCTGCTGCGCGACGTCGAGATCGGAGCCGGTGCCGGCCTTGAAGCGCTCCTTGATCGCATTAAGGATGCGCTCGGCGCTGGCGATGTTGCGCTGCGCGGTGCGCAGCCGGTCCTGCGTCGCGAGCACCGTGAAATAGGCATTGGCGACGCTCGCCAGCGTGGTCAGCGCCACCACCTCGCGATCGAACCGGTTGGCAACGGCGGTCTCCTCCGCCGCCTGCGCGGCGTCGCGGTTCTGGCCCCAGAAGTCGAGCTGATAGCTCGCGCTCAGCGAGGCATTGTAGTTCACCACCTCGCGCCCGCCATTGGTGAGGCCGCTGGCGCTGGAGCCTGAGGTGCGCGAGTAGGTTTCCGATCCGTTGAGGTTGAGGGTCGGCAGCAGCGCCGCGCCGGCCTGCCGCGCCAGCGCGTCGGCCTGGCGGAAGCGCGCAACCGCAGCGGCAATGTCGAGGTTGACGGTCTGCGCCTCCTCCATCAGCTGGGTCAGCTCCCTGGAGCGGAAGCCCCGCCACCAATCGAGCGTCGGAAGCGCGTCGCCCGGCCGGCCGAGACGCGCGGCCTTGTAGCCCTGCGGCACATCGAGCGCCGGATCAGGGATGTCCTGGGTCAGAATGCAGCCGGCAGAACCAGCAACCAGGCCAAGCGCAACAAGCGAGCGTCCCGCGAGCCGGCGCGCGCGGACGGCGAGGCCGAACCGGCCTCCAGGCACCATCACGGGTACGGGCTGGGTCACACCCATTCTCCGCCGAAGCCAGACCTCGCCCGTGGCGCACGAATGACGCGTTCAGCGATGGTCTGGGTGACGTTCACGGGGGTATGCTTCCAATGGAACCTGCCTGTCCCATCCTACCCTTGGGACAATGGGGCGGACAGCCCCGTCACGATTGCGTGGCGTCGCATCGCAAGCGATTCGTGGCTACCTTGAATGCCGACTTTTCCCTATTTTTTACGGCATTTCCGCGCATTTCGGCCCGTGCCGGAAGTCACGATTCTTACAAAGATTTCATGGGGATTTCTCGGCTCCTGTTGCATTGAATCCGCAAGATGTGCCGGCGCGGCGCGAAAGTCGCGCCACCGCGCACCGCGCCGTCAGGTCTCGATCGGCCTGGAGCGCGCAACTCATGCAAAACCGCGGACCACAGGATGATTCTGCTGGCCGACCCGACCGCCGAAAAACGGCGTTCTCCCCAAGTCCGCAACATTCGCGCTTGTGAGGTCAAGCGTGTTGAACCCGCCTCTTGCCGCAGTGCAAAAGCCCTTCCCTTTTTCGATCAGCACACTAGGTTCGCCAAGCAAGACACAGACCGGCAAAGAAATTCCCCGACATGATATTCAACAAAGACGTCATCGAAGCGATCGGCAACACCCCGCTCATCAAGCTGAAACGCGCGTCCGAACTGACCGGCTGCACCATTCTCGGCAAGGCCGAATTCATGAACCCGGGCCAGTCGGTGAAGGATCGTGCCGGCAAATGGATGATCCTGGAGGCCGAGAGGCGCGGCGCGCTGAAGCCCGGCGGCCTCGTGGTCGAGTCGACCGCAGGCAATACCGGGATCGGGCTTGCCGTCGTGGCGAGTGCGCGCGGCTATCGCACCCTGATCGTCATTCCTGAGACGCAGAGCCAGGAAAAGAAGGACATGCTGCGGCTGTGCGGCGCCGAACTCGTCGAGGCGCCGGCGCTGCCCTTCGCCAATCCGAACAACTATCAGCATCTCGGCAAGCGTCTTGCCGAGCAGCTGCGCAAGACCGAACCGAACGGCGTGCTGTTCGCCGACCAGTGGAACAACCTCGACAATCCCAAGGCGCACTACGACTCGACCGGACCGGAAATCTGGCAGCAGACCGACGGCAAGGTCGACGGCTTCATCTGCTCGGTCGGCACCGGCGGCACGCTTGCCGGCGTCAGCCGCTACCTGAAAGAAAAGAACCCGGCCATCATCACGGCCTGCGCCGATCCGCACGGCTTCGGAATGTACGAACTGTTCAAGAATGGGCAGGTCAAATCGACGCCGGGCGACTCGATCACGGAAGGCATCGGGCTCGGACGCGTCACGCCTGTGGTCGAGACGGCGAAGGTCGACACCGCGTTCCTGATCTCCGACGAGGAAGCCGTGACCATCATCTATGAGCTGCTGGAGCACGAAGGCCTGTGCCTCGGCGGCTCGACCGGCGTCAACATCGCGGGCGCGATCCAGCTCGCCAAGCAGCTCGGCCCCGGCAAGACCATCGTCACCATCCTCTGCGACTCCGGCAACCGCTATCAGTCCAAGCTGTTCAACCCGGCCTTCATGCGTTCGAAGAATTTGCCGGTCCCGGAATGGCTGGAAAAGCGCAGCAAGATCGAGCTGCCGCTGGTGTAACGAACCGCGTCCCCGCAGACGTCATTGCGAGGAGCTATTGCGACGAAGCAATCCATGCTTCCGATGCGGAAGATTGGATTGCTTCGCGGAGCCTGTCATCCGGCGGCGCTTTGCGTCGACCGGGTGGCTCGCAATGACGGCGGAAATCACCGGAGAATCTGGCTCAAAAACAGCTTCGACCGCGCGTGCTGCGGGTTGGCGAAGAATTCCTGCGGCGTGTTCGATTCGATGATCTGGCCCGCGTCCATGAAGACGACGCGGTTGGCGACCTCGCGGGCAAAGCCCATTTCATGGGTGACGACCAGCATGGTCATGCCCTCCTTGGCAAGATCGACCATGGTGTCGAGCACTTCCTTGACCATTTCCGGGTCGAGCGCCGAGGTCGGCTCGTCGAACAGCATCACCTTCGGGTTCATGGTCAGCGCGCGGGCGATCGCAACGCGCTGCTGCTGACCGCCCGACATCTGGCCGGGAAACTTATTGGCCTGATGCGGGATCTTGACCCGCTCGAGGAACTTCATCGCGGCGGCCTCGGCATCCTTCTTCGGGATGTTGCGCACCCAGATCGGCGCCAGCGTGCAATTGTCGAGCACGGTGAGATGCGGGAACAGGTTGAAGCTCTGGAACACCATGCCGACCTCGCGGCGGACTTCGTCAACACGGCGCAGGTTCGGGCCAAGGTCGATGCCGTCGACCACGATCTCGCCCTCCTGGAATTCCTCCAGCGCGTTGATGCAGCGGATCAGGGTCGACTTGCCCGAACCGGACGGCCCGCAGATCACGATGCGCTCGCCCTTGCCGACCTCCAAGTTGATGTCGCGCAGCACGTGGAAGTCGCCGTACCATTTGTTGAGAGCGGAAATGTTGACGATCGGGGTTGTGGACATGGTGACCTTGTTCAGTGGCGGCGGTGAGCGTTGAGCCGGTTTTCGACGAACAGCGAGTAGCGCGACATTCCAAAGCAGAACACGAAGTAGATCATTCCAGCGAAAGCGAAGCCGGTAAAGGCCGTGGTCGGCGTCGACCAGGTCGGATCGGAGAACGTCGCATGCAACGACCCCAAGAGGTCGAACAGCGCGACGATCGAGACCAGCGAGGTGTCCTTGAACAGCGCGATGAAGCTGTTGACGAGCCCCGGAATGACGTGGCGCAGCGCCTGCGGCATCACGATCAGCGACGTGGTCTTCCACCAGGTCAGGCCGAGCGCGCTCGCCGCCTCGCCCTGCCCGCGCGGGATCGCGGCAAGGCCGCCGCGCACCACCTCGGCCTGGTAGGCGCCGGCAAACAGCGCGATGCCGATCAGCGCGCGGACCAGTCCGTCGACGTTGAAATTGCCCGGCAGGAACAGCGGCAGCATGTAGGTTGCGAAGAACAGCACCGTGATCAGCGGCACGCCGCGCCAGAACTCGATGAAGGCGATCGAGAATATCCGGATCAGCGGAATGGTCGAGCGGCGGCCCAGCGCCAGCGCGATCCCGATCGGCATCGAGGTGACGATGCCGGTGACCGACACCACCAGCGTCACCAAGAGGCCGCCCCACAGCCTGGTGTCGACGATGGGCAGTCCGCCGCGGTCGAGCCCCATCAGCTTGATCACGATCGCGATGCCGGCAAAGCCGACAAGGCTCGCGAGCAGCGCCCGTTGTCCGGTTCGCATGCCGCCGCCGAGGAAGAACAGGATCAGCGAGACGATCGCCGTGGTCAGCAGGAAGTCGAACCAGAGCGGCTGGCTCGACATCTGAAGCTGCTCGCGCAGCCAGGTCACCGGGGAGATCAGCCAGCCGATCAGGCTGCCGACGAGCACGATGATCTTGCCGACGGCCCACAGCGGCGGTCCGATCGCCGAATTCTGGCTGAGATTGACCAGTACCTGCCCGGCATTGCCGATGCTGTCGTCGAACAGCTGCAACAGGCTCGCGACCCAGCTCACGCCGAAACCGGTCAGCCCGCCGCCGCGCAGCAGGAAGAATGCGACCGCGGGAAACGCGAAGAAGAACAGGCTCGCATTCAAGCCCTTCGCCGGCAGCCGCGGAATAAGGAGTGGCAGCAACAAGACAGCCGCGAGGACGAAGGTCAGGTTGACGCGCCAGCGTTCGGCTTCCGGATAGAAGCCATAGACCAGCTGGGTGAGCTTGGCCTGGATATAGGGCCAGCAGGCGCCGACCTGACGGCCGGCGGTCTCGGCGAGGCACGCATTGCGGTCCTTGCCACTCCAGACCGCATCGACCAGCAGGAACCTGAACGCGGGAACGATCATGTACCAGAGCAGCCCCAGCGCCAGGATCGTCAGCAGGATGTTGGTCGGCGAATTCAAGAGCCGCGTGCGGATGAAACCGACGAGGCCGGTGGTCCTCACCGGCGCCCGGCGCTCGGGCACCAGGTCCTGCCGGACAAAGGATGACGCGGTGACGTCGGTCATGCCCCAAGGCTCCGGTTGATGCGCCAGCCATAGACGCTCATGACCGCGCTGGTGACTAGCGAGATCAGCAGGTACACGCCCATGGTGACGGCGATGATCTCGATCGCCTGGCCGGTCTGGCTCAGGGTCGTTCCGGCAAACACCGAGACCAGGTCGGGATAGCCGATCGCGACCGCCAGCGACGAATTCTTGGTCAGGTTGAGATACTGGTTGGTCAGCGGCGGAACGATGACGCGCATCGCCTGCGGCACGACGATCAGCCGCAAGGTGGTGCCACGCGACAGACCGAGCGACGAGCCGGCTTCCATCTGTCCCTTATGGACCGACAGAATACCGGCGCGGACGATCTCGGCGATGAAGGCCGCCGTATAGGTCGACAGCGCAACCACCAGCGCAACCAGCTCCGGAATGACCCGCGCGCCGCCGGCGAAGTTGAAGCCCTTGAGTTGCGGCAACTCGACGGTCACCGGCAGCCCGAACACCAGCACCGTCACCAGCGGCAATCCGACCAGCAGGCCGAGCACATAGGGCCAGATCCGGATCGCCTGCCCGCGTTGAAACAGCGCCCGCCTTGCGTAGCCGCGCAGCGCCTGCGCGCCTGCGATGGCGATCGCAAGCGCGATCAGAAACGGATCAAGCCCGGCCTCGCCGATCGGCCGCGGGATCACCAGCCCGCGATTGGAGAGGAAGAAGGCGTTGAACAGCGAGATGCTCTGGCGCGGCCCCGGCAGCGCCGCCAGCACCGCAAGGTACCAGAACAACAGCTGGAACAGCAGCGGCAGATTGCGGACGATCTCGACATAGATCTCGCCGAGCCGCGCCAGCAGCCAGTTCGGCGACAGCCGGCACAGCGCAATGATGAAGCCGATAATGGTGGCGAAGACGATGCCAATGCCCGCAACCAGCAGCGTGTTGAACAGGCCGACAAAGAACACCCGCGTATAGGTGTCCGATCCTGAATACGGGATCAGGTTCAGGCTGACGTCAAAGCCCGCATTGTTCTTGAGAAACCCGAACCCGGAGGCAATGCGCTGCGTCTCCAGGTTGGCGCGGGCATTGGCCACGATCTCATAGGCGACCCAGGCCAACAACGCCGCGAACACGATCTGCACGGCAAGGCCAGTCCAGCCGGACTGGCCGCCGAGCGCGCGCTTCAGGCGGAAGATGAACTGCGGCGGTGGTTTTCGGGGCTCGGTCGTCATCGCCGCAGCCGCCTCGTCGCCGATCAGCGGATCGGAGGCGCGTACTGGATGCCGCCCTTGTTCCAGAGATTGTTGAGCCCGCGTGCGATCTGCAGCTTCGATCCGACGCCGACGTTGCGATCGTACATCTCGCCGTAATTGCCGACGGCCTTGATGATGCGGGAGAACCAGTCCTTGGTCAGGCCGAGCTGCTCACCGAGATTGCCGTCGGTGCCGAAGGCGCGCTTGAGGTCAGGCTTGTCCGACTTGGCCATCTCGTCGACGTTCTTCTGGGTGACACCGAGTTCCTCGGCATTGATCTGGGCGAACAGCGCCCACTTCACGATGTCGAACCACTGGTCGTCGCCGTGGCGAACCATCGGGCCGAGCGGCTCCTTGGAGATGATCTCGGGCAGCACGACGTGGTCGGCCGGGTTGGCGAGCTTCAGCCGCTGCGCATACAGCTGGGACACGTCGGAGGTGAACACGTCGCAGCGGCCGGTCTCGTAGGCCTTCACGGTCTCGTCGGCGCCGGCGAACGCGATCACCTCGTACTTCATGTTGTTACCCTTGAAGTAGTCGGCGAGGTTCTGCTCGGTCGTGGTGCCGGTCTGCACGCAGACCGACGCGCTGTTCAGCTCCAGCGCCGAGTTCACTTTCAGCGACTTCTTCACCAGAAAGCCCTGCCCGTCATAATAGGTCACGCCGGTGAAGTTGGCGCCGAGCGAAGTATCGCGCGACAGCGTCCAGGTGGTGTTGCGCGACAGCACGTCGATCTCGCCCGACTGCAGCGCGGTGAAGCGGTCCTTGGCCGACAGCGGCACGAACTTGACCTTGGACGGATCGTCGAAGATCGCCGCGGCGATGCCACGGCAGATGTCGACGTCGATGCCGGTCCAGTTCCCCTTGTCGTCCGGCGACGAGAAGCCCGGCAGGCCGCCGCTGACGCCGCAGGACAGCTGGCCTCGGTCCTTGACCGTCTTGAGGGTTTGCGCCGAGGCGGCCTGGACCGACAGGGCGGCGGCAGCGGCAAGGGTGACAGCCAGGGATACGCGTTTCATGGGCGGGGCCTTTCAGGGTCGTCCGGTGGACGGTTACTTTGTGATCGCCTCGCGTTCACGGGCCATCCCAATGATCCCTTGCAGCAAAAATGCCGATTTGACCGGCAGTTTGACCTGCAAACCGGTCAGGCAACGGATCGTAGGTCGCGGCAGGCCCCTCAACGTGCGGCGACTGGCAGTTGCGGCGCATCACATAGCGACTGACGAGCCGGGTCAAGGGGTTGACGCATGTCTTCTACCTCTTGTTAGTAACACCTCCCGGCCCGGCCCTGTTTTCCCGACGCGGTACGGCTGCGGCAAAAAGTCTAAAGTCTAACGGCAGCGCTCCATGACCTCCTCCGACGGCTCCACGCCCTCCCACCCGCAACAGGCCGCGACCCGTCTGGTCACGGCCGGCCGCGACACCAAGGCCCAGAAGGGCTTTGTCAATCCGCCGGTGTTTCACGGCTCGACCGTGCTCTATCCGACCGCGGAGGACCTCCACGCCCATCGCGCCGAATTTACCTATGGGCGCCATGGCAGCCCGACCACGCGGGCGCTGCAGGACGTGCTGTTGGCGCTGGAAGGCCCGCAATGTGCCGGCGTCGGCCTTGCCCCGTCGGGACTGGCGGCGATCAGCACCACGCTGCTTGCCGTGCTCAAAACGGGCGATCACCTCCTGGTGTGCGACAATGCCTATCGGCCGACCCGCAATTTCTGCGACAACATGCTCAAGCGCTACGGCATCGAGACGAGCTATTTCGACCCGCTGATCGGCGCCGGCATCGAGACGCTGTTCAAGCCGAACACCCGCGCGGTGCTGATCGAAGCGCCCGGCTCGCAGACGTTCGAGATGCCTGACGTGCGGGCGATATCGGCCGTGGCGCACGCCCGCGGCGCGCTCATGATCGACGACAACACCTGGGCGACGCCGCTCTACCACCGCTCGCTCGAACAGGGCGTCGACATCAGCATGCAGGCCGGCACCAAATATGTCGGCGGCCACTCCGACATCATGTTCGGCACCATCGCAGCCAATGCGAAAGCCTGGCCGCTGATCCAGGAGGCGATCCGCCTGCTCGGCGTCTGCGCCGGCCCCGACGACGTCTATCTCGCGCTGCGCGGGGTTCGCACGCTATCGGTGCGGCTTGCGCAGCACCATCGCTCCGGGCTCGAGATCGCGCGCTGGCTCGGCGCGCGGCCCGAGGTCGATCGCGTGCTGCACCCTGCCCTCGACACCGATCCCGGGCACGCGATCTGGAAACGCGACTTCACCGGCGCCTCCGGGCTGTTCAGCATCGTGCTGAAGCCGGTGCCGCAGACCGCGGTCGATGCAATGCTGAACGCGCTCACGCTGTTCGGCATGGGCTTTTCCTGGGGCGGCTTCGAAAGCCTCGCCATCCCGTTCGACTGCAGCGACTATCGCACCGCGACCAAATGGTCGCCGGGCGGCCCGACGCTGCGGCTGCATATCGGGCTCGAGAACCTCGATGACCTCAAGGCCGATCTCGATCGCGGCTTTGCCGCGTTGAAAGCCGCGCTCTGATCCGTGCGCGCGGGATTGCGCATCAGGCGACATTAACCACGACCGACCGGCTGTGACGCCGCGTTGCGACTCCCACATCGCACACGTTGCGCGAGCGCGAACTCCGGGATTCTGCGGAGATGCGACGGCGCCGATAACTCGCCGTTCACCATCCCCACCAATCCCTTAATTGTCCGGACCTTCCATCAAGTTCCCTTATACTTTTGCGGCCGTAGTGATGCCTCGGGAAGGGCTGTCAGTGCCGCAAGGACGCGATTGCCCGGTGTGAAGGGCATTCAGACAATCGCATGAAAACGGCACGCATCGTGGTCCTCGGCATCGCCGGCGTCGCAGGCCTCGCGGCCATGTATCTCGCGAGCGTTGGCGATCGCAAACCGGCGCCGGTCGCGCCGCCCGTCGCGCAACTGCCGACCGTCGAAGTGCTGGTCGCGAAGTCCGACATCGGGCTCGGTCAATCGGTCAAGGCCGAAGACATCCAGTGGCAGCGCTGGCCGGCTGAAACCGCAAGCAGCGCGTTCATCCGTCACGACGCCAACGCCAATGCCATGAACGACGTCATCGGTTCGATCGCACGCGCGCCCTTCATCGTCGGCGAACCGATCCGCGAGCAAAAGCTGGTCAAGGCCAATGGAAGCGGCTTCATGGCCGCGATCCTGCCCTCCGGCATGCGCGCGATCTCCACCGAAATCTCGCCGGAGACCGGCGCCGGCGGCTTCATTCTGCCGAACGACCGCGTCGATGTGATCCTGTCGCGACGCGACAAGAATCCCGACCAGCAAGGCGGCCGCGATATCGTCACCACTGAAATACTGCTGTCCAACGTCCGCGTGCTGGCGATCGACCAGGCGCCGAAGGAGAAGGACGGCAACAACTCCCTCGTCGGCAAGACCGTGACCCTCGAGCTCAAGCCCGAACAGGCCGAGACGCTGGCGCGCGCCCGGCAGAGCGGCACGCTGGCGCTGGCGCTGCGCAGCATCGCCGACGTCAACGAGCAGACCGACGAGACCAGAGACCATGCCCCGAAGCGGGGCGAGAGCATCAAGGTGGTGCGCTTCGGCATCCCGAGCTCTCTGACGACACAGAAGTGATGGGGGCTTCGATATGACGACGGGTGCGAAACAAATGGCGACGTCGACCACGCTGGTCCGCGCGCTGTCATTCTCGGCGATCACTGCGCTGATGCTGATCCCTGCCCTTGCCAGCGCGACCGATCCCGACAAGAACGCGGATGTCGCGGTGACGAGCAGCATCGCCGCCAAGACGCGCTCCGTCTCGCTCGGCGTTGGCAAGTCGGTCGTGGTCGATCTGCCGCGCGAGGCCAAGGACGTTCTGGTCGCCGATCCCAAGATCGCCAACGCCGTGATCCGCTCGGCGCAGCGCGCCTATATCATCGGCGCGGCGGTCGGCCAGACCAATGTGGTGTTCTTCGACGCCGACGGCAACCAGGTCGCCTCCTACGACATCGCCATCAAGCGCGACCTCAACGGCATGCGCGCTGCGCTGAAGCAGATGCTGCCCGGCGTCCAGATCGAGGGCGTCGGCGACAGCGTCGTCCTGACCGGCACGGTGGCAAGCCCGGTCGAGGCCCAGCAGGCCGGCGACATCGCCGCCAAACTGGTCGGCAGCGCCGACAAGGTCGTCAATTCCATCGTGGTCCGCGGCCGCGACCAGGTGATGCTGAAAGTCACCGTTGCTGAAGTCCGCCGGGACGTCGTCAAGCAACTCGGCGTCGACCTCAGCGCCAACATGAACTACGGCACCGCCGCGGTGGTCTTCAACAACGCCAACGCCTTTACCGCCAATAACGGTGCGCTCGCCCCCAGCAACGGGCTGACGGGCGCAGCCCTGAACAAGCTCGGCGTGCCGACCGTCACCGCGACGCTGCGCGCGATGGAGAGCGCGGGCGTCGTCAAGACGCTGGCCGAACCCAACCTCACCGCGATCTCGGGCGAGTCGGCGACCTTCATTTCGGGCGGCGAGTTTCCGATTCCGACCGGCGTCACCTGCCAGACGACGACGTCGGGCACGATCGGCAATTGCGTCCAGACCGTCAGCTTCAAGAAGTTCGGCATCTCGCTCAACTTTACTCCGGTGGTGCTGACCGAGGGACGGATCAGCCTGAAGGTGATGACCGAGGTCTCCGAAGTCTCGATGGAAAACGCCCTGACCGGCGGTCAGAACGGCACGACCATTCCCTCGATCAAGACCCGCCGCGCCGACACCACGCTGGAGGTGCCCTCCGGAGGCTCGATCGCGATGGCCGGTTTGATCCAGGAGCAGACCAAGCAGGCCATCAACGGCATGCCCGGCGTCGATCAGATCCCGATCCTCGGCCAGCTCTTCAGGAGCCAGGACTTCGTCAACAACGAGACCGAGCTCATGGTCATCGTGACGCCCTACGTGGTGCGCGCCGTTGCGCAGAAGGAGCTGTCCCGTCCCGACGACGGATTTGCTCCGGCTTCCGACGCGCAGTCGGCGCTGCTGGCGCGCGTCAATCGCATCTACGGCGTTGCCGCCCGCGGCGAGCCGATCGGCGCCACGCCGGTCAATTTCGGCTTCATCATCGACTGAGGCGCGGACCTGAAGGGGTTGGGGGATCCTATGATGACACGCAACACACAAGCCGGTCGTGCCAGGACGCTGTCGCTGTTCGGCGCCCTCGTCGTCAGCGCGATCGCGCTCGGCGGCTGCAATCTGACGGGCGATGTTGTCACCGGCACGGTGCCCGACGACTACCGGCAGCGGCATCCGATCGCCGTCACCGAAGGCGAGCAATCGATCGTCGTCTTCGTCGGCCGCGCCCGCGGCAACCTCACCGAAACGCAGCGCGACGACGTCATGGGGCTGGCGCGGACCTGGCGCCGCGAAGGCACCGGCGCGATTGCGATCGACGTGCCGGCCGACAGCTCGAACGCGCGCTCGGCACAGGCGGTGTATCAGGAGATCCGCGGCCTGCTGGCGTCGATGGGCGTGCCCGCCCATGCCATCACCAAGCGCCCCTACCATCTCGACGATCCGCGCGCGCTTCCGACCATTCGCCTGAGCTATCCGAAGATGGCCGCCGTCGCCGGTCCCTGCGGAGTGTGGCCGAGCGACCTCGGTCCCTCGATCTACAATCCGAGCTACAACGAGAACAAGCAGTACGACAATTTCGGCTGCGCCACGCAGCGTAACCTTGCCGCCATGGTCGCCAATCCGTCCGACCTCGAACAGCCGCGAACCGAGACCGCAGCCTATACGCCGCGCCGTACGATCGCGTTCGATAAATACCGCAAGGGTGAGTCGACCGCGACCGCCTACCCCGAAGCCGAGAAAGCCAAGCTGAGCGACGCCGCGAAATGACCGAACAGCAAGACGAGCCGCAGCACGCCAACGATTACATCGCGCCGGCGCCGCGGATTTCCGTGCAGGCCTTCTGCGCCAGCGTCGCGACCGCCGCGAACGCACGCGCGGCTGCCGACGACCGCCGGCTCGCCAAGGCTCATCTCTCGGTCCATATGGGCGGCATCGCCGCGGCGATCGACGCCTACCACAAGGCGCCGACGCCCAACGTCATCATGCTCGAGACCGAGCCGGATCATGATTTCCTGGCCGGTCTCGACGAGCTCGCCACGGTCTGCGATCCCGGCACCCGCGTCGTGGTGCTCGGCATGCCCGGCGAGACTGCGCCGTATCGCGAACTGGTCCGGCGCGGCGTCAACGACTACGTCATCGGGCCGGTCAAGGTGCTCGACATCGTACGCTCGATCTGCAGCCTGTTCTCGGCCTCCGAAGCGGTCTCGGTCGGCCGCCTGATCGCGGTCGCGGGCGCCAAGGGCGGCGTCGGCGCCTCGACCGTTGCCCACAATGTCGCCTGGACCATCGCGCGCGACCTCGGGCTGGACTCAGTGGTCGTCGATCTCGACCTCGCCTTCGGCACCGCCGGGCTGGACTACAATCAGGACCCGGTGCAGGGCATCGCCAACGCCGTGTTCTCGCCCGAACGTCCGGACTCTGCGTTCATGGAACGCCTGCTCGCAAAATGCGGCGATCATCTCAGCCTGCTGGCGGCGCCGGCCACCCTCGACCAGGTCTACGATTTCGGCGCCGAAGCGTTCGATGCCATCTTCGATACGATGCGCATGACGACGTCCTGCATCGTGCTCGACGTGCCGCATCAATGGACCGCCTGGACCAAACGCGTGCTGGTCGGTGCCGACGATATCCTGATCGTGGCCGAGCCCGACCTCGCCAACATGCGCAACACCAAGAACATGATGAACCTGTTGAGGACCGCACGTCCGAACGACCGCCCGCCACTCTACTGCCTGAACCAGGTCGGCATGTCGAAGCGCCCCGAGATCGAGGTCAAGGATTTCGCCAAGACGATCGAGAGCCAGCCGATCGCGGCGATCCCGTTCGACTGCCGGCTGTTCGGTGAAGCCGCCAACAACGGCCAGATGATCGCGGAAGTCTCCGCGCGTCACCGCACCACAAGGACTTTCCTGCAGATCGCGCAGCGCCTCACCGGCCGCCCCGATCTCGCCGAAGCCCGCGAGTCGTTCCTGTCGCCGATCCTCAAGAAGCTGCAGTCGCGCCGAAACGACGGGCGCCGGGCCGCCGGCTAGCGTCCCGCTTGAAACCGTCCTAGTCGCGGCGACTGGCCGCGACCGGGATCTTTTCGGCGTCGGTGCGGCTCGCATCCCTGCGCGCCAACAGCCGCTTCAGCGCGGCGACGTTGGCTGAACCCTGGTCCGGCGGCAAATCGGCCTTCATGATGGTTTCCGCCTCGGACTGGCGGCCCTGCAGGCCAACCACGACGGCGAGATTGGTTCGCACCCGCATGTCGCCGGGGGCGCGCTCCCGGGCACGGCGCAGCGTCTCCTCGGCCTTCGGCAGGTCCTTCGACAGCAAATAGGACAGCCCGATATTGGAGAGCACTGACGGATCGTCAGGCACGATCTTCAGCGCACTCGCATAATACTGCCGCGCCTCGTCGTGGCGATCGAGCTGATCGAGCACGGCGCCCTGCGCCGACAGGATGCGCCAGTCCGGATCTTCCGGGGTATGCGCGCGCCCGAGCACGTCGAATGCCTGCTGGAAATTGCCGTTGTCGGCGAGCGCCCGTCCGTAACCTGCGAGCAGCGCCTTGTTGCTGGGCTGCGCCAGCACCGCCTGCTCCATGACGGCGACCGCCTGGGCCCGCTGGCCGGTGGCGCGCAGCGCCCGGGCGTATTTCAGCGCGGCGTCAGTATCTTTCGGGTTGGCGCGGACGCGCTCGTGGTAGGTCGCGATGTCGCGCCGCGGATCGGCCGGGGCCGGCGTGGCCTCCGCCGTGTCGCCCAATGAGCCCGTGATGTCAGACGGGCCGGAGGTTTGACAGGCGGACAACCCGATCAGCAGGATCGCGGCAGATACCGAGCCCGCGAGACGGCGCGCGCGGCCTGAGGGTCGGGGTAATTTCTCAAACATAAAGCGGGACTCGGAACGGCGAAGGTTCCGGGATGCTCACAGCTTAACCCTAAGGTCCGGTTAAGGATGCCATCATGTCGCCGTCATCCGGCCCAGATCCGGTGCCGGACGCCTTGCGAGAAAGCAGCCAAATGGCGGGTTCAGTCGACGAACTGGGCGCCGAACTCGTGCCCGATCTGCCAGGCCAGGCGACACTGACGCGGACTGCCGGTCGACAGGATGATGGTGAATTCCGGCGGGATCTCCAGATATTCGGCGATCACCTTGACGCCGCCGGCCGAAATATCGGTGATCATGCAGTCGCGTGGCAGCGACCCTGTGCCCAGTTGAATTTTGGCGACGCTCCGGCACGGGCGGCGTTCGCTCTTGCGGCGATTCATGAACATTCTGATCCCCAAGCCTTTCTGGGCAACTTCCTGGCCTATCGTCATACCCGGGAAAGATTGGAAACTGCCTAGCGGAACCGATCGCAATTGAGCGGTCGCGTTCGAGATTCGTTTACCCGGGGGCGCCCTCGCCGGGCCCCAGAAGCTTTGATCAATCAAAGATTGAATAGTTGAGAATTGTCGCTGCAGGTCGCATAACGCCCTCCCGATCGGCCGATCCACTCAGCAGCGCGCGTCGCTCCCGCCCGGGGCTCGCATGAGAACAAAAAGGGGTTGATCGCCAGTCGATAGACGATACCTATATCCTTTCGACTCGAATTCGCCGGGATGCCAGGAAGCATGGGAAGCATTGTTCTGCTCGATCTGATGGGGGGCGTGGCACTCCTGCTGTGGGGCCTGCACATGGTCCATAGCGGGATTCTGCGTGCCTTCGGACCGGATTTGCGGTTACTGCTCGCCCGGGCGCTGCGCAACCGCTTTACCGCCCTTGGCGCGGGTCTCGGCTTGACCGCCCTGCTCCAGAGCTCGACCGCGACTGCCCTGATCACCAGTTCCTTCGCCGCCGAAGAGATCGTCAGCCTGGTGCCGGCGCTCGCGATCATGCTCGGCGCCAATATCGGCACCACGCTGATCGTGCAGGTGCTGTCGTTCAACGTCGCCGCCATCGCGCCGGTTCTGTTCATTGTCGGCCTCGTCGCGTTCCGCAGCGGGCCGCGCTCCCGGATCAAGGACCTCGGCCGCGTCTCGATCGGCCTCGGCCTGATGCTGCTGGCGCTGCACATCCTGCTCGATACGATGGCGCCCGCCGAGAATGCCCCGGGCGTGCGCGTGTTCCTGGGCGCGATCACCGGCGATCCCGTGCTCTGCATCCTGATCGGCGCCGTCGTCACCTGGCTGGTCCATTCCAGTGTCGCCAGCGTGCTGCTGGTGATGTCGCTGGCCTTTTCCCAGTTCATCTCGCCCTATGCCGCATTTGCGCTGGTGCTCGGCGCCAACCTCGGCAGCGCCATCAATCCGTTGCTGGAGGGCGCGCGGCGCGACAACCCGGCAAGCTACCGGCTGCCGGTCGGCAACCTCGTCAACCGCGTCGTCGGCATCCTGCTGGTGGCGCCGTTCCTCCGCCCGATCACCGAGATCATCTACGCCTGGCAGCCCGATCTCGCCAAGGCGACGGCGCTGTTCCACATCGCCTTCAACGTTGCGACCGCGCTGCTGTTCATCGGCGTGCTTGATCACATGGCGCGGCTGCTCGAGCGTCTGTTGCCGAAGCGAGCGCAGGAGACCGATCCATCACGGCCGCGCTATCTCGACGAGAGCGCGCTGGAGACGCCCTCACTGGCGCTGGCCGATGCGGCGCGCGAGGTGCTGCATATGGGCGATCACACCGAGGCCATGCTGCGCAAGGTGATGGCGGCGATGCTGACCAACGATCGCGCTTTGGTCGACCAGGTGTCGAAGATGGACAACACCGTCGACCGGCTGAACGAGGCAATCAAGCTTTACGTCACGAAACTCACCCGCGGCAGCCTGGACGAGCGCGAGGGTCAGCGCGCGATGGAGATCGTCGCCTTCGCGATCAATCTCGAACATATCGGCGACATCGTCGACAAGAACCTGAGCGAGCTCGCGACCAAGAAGATCAAGCATCGCCTGCAATTCTCCACCGAAGGCGCCGAGGAACTGTCGGCGTTCCACAAGCGCACGATCGACTCGCTGCGGATCGCGTTCGGCGTGTTCATGTCGGGCGACGCCAACGAGGCGCGCAAGCTGCTCACCGAAAAGGCGGCGCTGCGCGCGGCCGAATTGGCCGCCGTCGAGCGTCATCTGGAGCGCCTGCGCGAAGGCCGGCCCGAAACCATCGAGACCACTTCGCTGCATCTCGACGTGCTGCGCGATCTTCGCCGCATCCATTCGCATATCTGCTCGGTCGCCTATCCCGTGCTCGATGCCGCCGGCGAGACCGCCGCCGACCGCGAGAGCACGATGGCGACGACCGACGTTGCGGCGCCCGTGCCTTCGAGCTCTCCGGGCTCCTGACCCCGGCAAGGCCCGCCACGGCGCCATGGCCTGATGCGATCTGCGCTCGCTATGTCGGCGGCCGATGTTCGGAGCCGAAACGCCGCTGTGGAAGCGCGGAGACCGCGGCGAGTTGGTTGATGCTGTCACGCTGGCGATCGAAGGCCCCAAGCAGGTCGCCTTGCAGCAGCCGGCCGCCAGACAGCTTCATCCGAAGCGGATCGACGTTGCGGCCGTTGATCCGGACCTCGTAATAGAGATGCGGTCCGGTCGAGAGCCCGGTCGATCCGACAAAGGCGATCGTCTCGCCCTGCCGAACGCGGTCTCCGATCTTCAGCCCAGGCGGGAAGCTCGCGACGTGGGCATAGGTCGTCTCATAGCCGCGGTCGTGCCGCACGCGGATAAATTTCCCGTACCCCCGTTCGTACCCTTCGGTCTCGACGACGCCGGCGCCGGCGGCCGCGATGGGCGACCCATAGGGCGCCGCATAATCGACGCCCTCATGGAAGCGGCGGTCGCCAAGGATCGGATGAATCCGCCAGCCAAAGCCGTCGCCGAGCCGCCCGCTCACGACCGGCTTGCGCAACAGGAATTTGGTGATGGACTGGCCGGTCTCATCATAGAAATCGGAGCTGCCATCGTCCGGCGCAGTGAAGCGATAGTACCGGCGGGTCTGCCCGCCCGCCGTCAAGTCAATGAAGACCAACTCCGGCTGACCGATGTCGTTCGGCGCGTAGATGATCTCAGCCACATCGGCGTCGCCGAGCGGCTCGTCGAGATCGAAATCTCGGCCACAGAGCCGCATCAGTTCAGCAACGATCCCCTGATCGACGTGGTTGGAGCGGGCGAGCGCGTTAAGCCCGTCACGGAGCGTTTCGCCCGGAACGGAATGCGTATCGATCGACTCACGCAGCGGGCTATCGCTCCGCACGGCGATGTCGGGCTGTTCCGGCACGATCGGCTGGTATTGGCCGCCATCGGTGCGACCGACGGCGGACACATCCGAGCCGGCCCGTTCGATCGACACTTTCGCGACATGGCCGCGCGGCGAACCGGCGTCTCCGCCTTGTTCGATGACCGTGATTTTGTCGCCACCGGAAAGCGTCTCTCGAGCGCCAGGCGACGGGAAAGCCGCGAGGATCGCCGGCGCGTCCTCCGCGGCCGCCGCCAGCGCCCGCAAGATGGCGGACAGCGTGTCGCCGCTTCTTGCGATAATGACATGTCGCCGGTGACGCGACGACGAAGGAGACTTCGGAAGGTTGGTTACGTTGACAGCCTCACCTATCGGAACCGGCGGATGCGGCACGTCCTCACCGTCAGCATAGGCGCTGGTGCCGCCCGGCAGCGGGCGGCGCGATGGACCTGTCCGTATGATGGCCGGCAGTTCCGACAGCAGGTCGCGTTGCGAGCCCGGTCGCGCCTCGTCCTTTTCGTCTCCCGGCGCTTCCTGGTGTGGTTCGAGATCGATCTCCGCGAGCCGCGCTGACACGCGGGTAAATCGACGGACCGCGCCGGCATCGCTCAGCTGCTCAATCTTGAGCGCAGCGGAATTGCCCTGCGAGCCCAGTCTTCGGTCGAGACGATCGCCGCGCCGCGCCTCGTCAGCCACCTGCCCTGCGAAGCGCGGAAGTGACACGACCGGCGCTGCTGCGAAGCGCACGTGATCGCCAAACGCCCCGCGAAGCGCGCCGGCAAGAAGAGCGACGGCGGCGGATCCGATCAGAATCGTCCCCGCCATCCAGCGGAAACTGACGGCGCGCCGGTCAGGCAATTTGCGCTCGCCGGTCAGCGGCGGCTCGTCAAGCGACGGAACATCGCGGACGCCCGATAGACCACCCGCTTTCGTCGCTTCGTCACGGCTGGTCATCAACGCCCCTCATCCCCTGGGGCACGGTCTCGAGATGCCGCCACGCCCACGGCAGGTCGTAGATGCCATGCGCCTTGGGGCGAATCTTTGACCTTGGTTCAGATTCGGTCGCAATCGATGCCGTGCCGACGATGACGGCAATCAGCTATCGAGCGTCTTCGACCCGCGGCCGCGGTTCTTCACGATCAGCATGATGTTGCGGATGTAGATCAGCGTGGCGAGACCCTGCCCGATGATGATGACGGGCTCGCGCTTGGCAAGCCCGTAGATCAGCGTCATCAGGCCGCCGCCCATCGAAAAGAACCAGAACGCCATCGGTACCACGCTCTGGCCGGCGCGCTCGCTGGAAATCCACTGCACGAGGAAGCGCGCGGTGAAGAACAGTTGCGCGATCAGGCCGAACGCCAGCCAGAAGTCGAACTTGGCGATGAACACGTCGTAGAGATAGGCGCTCAGCGCCTGACCGTACTGAATCAGCATCACTTCACCTCGGTCACGCCCGGCACGCCGGCGACATCGGGCACTTCAGCGACCACTTCAGTGACGACCGGCGTCGGCTTCTTGCGGCGGATCAGCCACCACACGCCGGCGAGATCCATGATCCCGATCCAGAGCCGGTCGAAGAATCCATAGTTCGACACGCCGGAATGGCGCGGCCGGTCGACGACGTCGACATAGGCAATCGTCAGCCCCTCGCGGCGGACCAGTGCCGGAAGAAAACGATGCAGCCCGTCGAAGTAAGGCATCGCCAGAAACACCTCGCGCGGAAACGCCTTCAGACCGCATCCGGTGTCGCGGGTGCCGTCGCGCAGGATGATACCGCGCACCGTGTTGGCGATGCGCGATTGCAGCTTCTTGAAGCCGGTGTCCTTGCGCCCGACGCGCTGGCCCGCGGCGAGGCCGACGCGACCGTTGCCGCTTTCGACCGCCGCGATCAGGTCCGGCAGGAAGGCGGGATTGTTCTGCCCGTCACCGTCGAGCGTCGCCACGATCGCGCCGCGCGCGGCGCGCACGCCGCTGCGCACGGCCGCCGACTGGCCCGACGAGACTGCGTGGCGGAGCTGCCGGAGATTGCGCCGCTCGGCCATGACCGCGCTCAGTCGCTCGCCGGTGGCATCGGTCGAACCGTCATTGATGTAGATGATCTCGTAGGCCCAGCGTCCGTCGAGCGCGGCCGCGATCTCGGCGATCAGCGGCGCGATATTGTCCGCCTCGTTGCGCACAGGCACGACGATGGAAACGGCGACCGGCGTCTGGTCGGGAGCAGGCAAATCGGCACTCGTGGTTGGTATTGTCGGCGATGGAACCAGCCCGATCCGACCGTCGGGCGACCGCTTTTATGGGGCGAAGGCGCTCCTCGCAACCCTTTTGAGACGCCCGTCCGACGGTCCTGACAGCGCCACCACAGTGCCGTCGCGATGAATGGCAAAACCAAGGCGGCGGGCGGCGAACCAGTAGCGCACGACCATTGCGCCGATCACCCCGACCAGCGCGCCGGCCACCACGTCGCTCGGATGATGCGCCAGCAGCACGAGCCTGGTCGCGGCGATGACCAGCGCATAGACCAGCATCGCGAACCGCGCGCCAGGCCACACCGCGGACACGGCAAAGGCCAGCGCGAACGCGGTGATCGAATGTCCCGACGGAAAGCTCGAATAGGCCTCGGTGCCGGCGAAATGCTGGAAGTTGAAGGCATTGGCCTTGCCGCCGACAAAGGGCCGCCCGCGGCCGACGATCCACTTGATCAATTCACCGACAGCGACGGAGAGCACGACCGACAGAAACAGGTATTGCAGCCTTGTCCCGAGGCCAAGCAAGGTGGCGCGCGGCACGCCACGCAGCGCAGGCGCCGCCAACGCGACCGCGATCAGCAGCAGGCCAAGCGCGCACAGCACATACTCGTCCTTGCCGAAATCGGTGAGCGTCTTCACCCACCACAGACTCGGCGTGCCGCGTGGCGGCATCAGACTTATCTCGGTGACATCGAACGCATACATCAGCGTGATGATCCCGGCGCCGACAATGACGACGAGCAAAAGTCCGTGGCGCGCGGAGCGGCGCGCCGCCTCGGCGCGGCGCGAATGCGACGGCGCCCGCACGAGCTGGGCGAGGGAAAGCCAAACCAGCGTCAGCAATCGTCCGAAATAGTTGGCGGATTCCGGGGTCGCTGGCAGCGCCGGCATGTCATTCCGTCCCTTCGGAACGGAAGATCGCGATCGAGACCGCCTTGCCCTGCGAGATGTTGTAGCCCTCGACGCGCACCGGCGCGTTGTAGCGCAGGCCGATCGCCTCGGCGCGCTGCACGAAGGCGCGCTCCGAGCGCTGTTCGACCAGCGCGAAGCGGCAGGAGCCCTGCCCGAGGAAATCCGCGGCGCCCGATCCGTCGGTGAGCAGCGTCGAGGTATCGGTCATGAACACGAGGCTCGGCTCGTGGAAGCCGGCGGCTGCCGCCTTCGGGCCGACGCAGGTCACGTTGCGCAAGGCGCGTGCGACCTCCTGGCTCGGAAATACGGTGGTGAGCCGCGGCAGCACCACGCCATAGGTGCCGGCTGCCATCAGCGCCGCGGCAATCACCGCATTGAGCAGCGAGCGCTCGGCGCGGCTGTCCTCGAACAACCACCACGCGAACAGTCCGAACACCATCGCGACGGCGAACAACGGCCAGGCCGGAAACACCGGCTGATGGATCGCCTTGATCGCGCCGACGATCACCAGCACGGCGCCGAATGCGGGGATCGCGAACCACCAGGCAGCGCCCCGCAACAGCCAGGGCGAGCGCGACAGCACGCGCCGCTCCAGCGCGCCGACGGTCAGAATCGCGATCGCCGGATAGAGCGGCAGCACGTAATGCGGCAGCTTGGTCAGCACGGCCTCGAACACGATCCAGGACGGGATCAGCCAGGCCAGCAGGAACTGTGCACCGGGCTCGCGCCGCGCCCGCCAAACCGCAGGTGCCGCCATGCCGGCCAGCGGCGCGCCGGGCCAGAACGTGATCCAGAACAGCAGCAGATAGATTCCAGGCGGCGCGCCATGGGATTCCTGTGCACCGAGCTTGCTCAGCATGTCGCCGCCGACCGAGTCGGCAAAGAAGGTCTCGCCGGCGCGCAGGAAGATCAGCACGAACCACGGCAGCACCAGCACCAGGGTCCACATCAGGCCCCAGACCGGGCGCATGCGCCAGAACCAGGCCGCCGATCGGTCGAGAATCGCAAGCCCCGCCATCGCAAGGCCGACGAACATCAGGATCAGCGGCCCCTTGAGCAGAATGCCGACCGCCAGCGCCGCCCAGAAGACCGCAGGCGGGACCCATGACGGGTGCGCGGGGTCCTCGCCACGCTGCCACGACAGATAGACCCGTGCCATCGCGCCCATCGCCGCGGTGACCGTCAGCAGCAGCATCGCGTCGGTCTTGGCGAGCCGGGCTTCGACCCCGAGCAGCACGCAGCTTGCCATCATCAGGGCGGCCAGCACGGCCCCCTGCCGCGTCACGAAGGCCAGCGCCGCCCAATAGGTCAGCAAAACGGCGCCGATGGCGCCGATCAGGGACGGCAGGCGGTAGACCCAGATGCGGACCTGGGCACGCGGCACCCCGAGCGCGGAGACGGTCTTCAGCGCAGCTGCCTGCATCCAGTAGATGCCAACCGGTTTCTTGTAACGGACGTCGTCTTGGAAGCGGATGTCGACAAAATCGCCGCTCTCGACCATCTGCTTGGTCGCCTGAGCAAAGCGGACCTCGTCACGGTCGATCGGCGGGATGGTGAAGAAGCCCGGCAGGAACAGCACCAGGCAGGTCAGCGTCAGGAACAGGATCGAACGCCATTGGCTGGCCGTTGCGAACTCGAACGCCATGAACAGCCTGCGGCTCGAATGCGCAGGTTTTACAGACTGTTGCCCTGCTCCGAAGCGCCGGGGTTGGAGGCCATCCACCATGGGTTTCGCATACGATGAAACCGCAGCGCAAACAACTGTGCTGTTCCGCTTTCCGACCGTGCCGCTCCGCTTTCCCGTGCGATCATTGCACGCGGATCACAACGGTATCCGCGGCCCCCGTGGCGTCGATCACGGTGAGCCGGGCGAAGCCCGGCCCCGGCGGGTCGATCAGGCGCTGGCGCCGGCTGTCGATGTCCCCGGCTGAGACACCGTTCACAAGGACCGTCAGTGGCAGCACCCCGCCGGCAACCTTGACCGGCAGCGCGGCATTGCGGCCGCCCTCGGATTGATCGACATCGATGCGCGAGCCGTTCAGCGGAAACTGGATATGCGGAGCCTGGTCGCTGCCGCTGCGGACCAGTTCGCCGAGCGGCCGGAAGCGGCGCAGCGGCGGCGGCAGTTTCGCGTTGGAGGCGACCAGCACGCCGCGCGGCGGCTTCGGCAATGCCGCCGGGATTTTGCCGGTGCGCGCAAAGGCGTCGAACAGGATCGGTGCCGCGGCGGTGCGGCCGACCAGACCCGGCACCGGCGCGCCGTCGGGACGGCCGACCCAGACGCCGATCGTGACGCGGCCGTCGAAGCCGACCGACCAGGCATCGCGATAGCCGTAGCTCGTACCGGTCTTGAACGCGATCCGGTTGTGCACGCCGTTCTCCGGCGGCGGCGTGCCGAGCAGGACGTTGCCGACCTGCCAGGCCGCAGCCTGATCCATCAGCCGCATCGTGTCGCGGCCGTCATTGGCCTGCATGATCTCGCGCAGCGGCTTGGTCGCGCCAAGCCGCGCCAGGCCGGAATAGAGCTGGGCGAGATCCTGCAACGTGATGCCGACACCGCCGAGACCCATCGCAAGGCCCGGTGCCTCGTCCTTCGGCAACACGAGACTGGTGCCGGCCTGCTTCAGCCGCGACGACAGCCGGCTGGCACCGACGCGGTCGAGCAGCGCGATCGCCGGCACGTTCAGCGACAATTGCAGCGCCTTGCGGATCGGCACCGTGCCCTGAAACGTCATGTCGAAATTTTCCGGCGCGTAGGTGCCGAAGCGGATCGGCCGATCCTCGATCAGGCTGTCGGGATGGACAAAGCCATCCTCGAAGGCAAGGCCATAGATGAACGGCTTCAAGGTCGAGCCCGGCGAGCGCACGGCGCGCGTCATGTCGACCTGCCCGGCCCGCCGCTCGTCGAAATAATCCGCCGAGCCGACGCGCGCGAGCACATCGCCCGTCTCATTGTCGACCACGACGATCGCAACCGAGACGTCAGGCCCCTGCGCGATGGCGCGGTCGCGCGCCAGCGCCTCCAGGTTCCGTTGCAGCGTGGCGTCGAGCGTCAGCTTGATGACGGGCGCATCCTTCATCGTCGCGATCGCCTGATCGGACGAATGCGGCGCCAGGATCGGAATCTGCTTGCGCATCTTCGGCACCGCCGTCGCCGTGGCCTGCGCGGCATCGTCCTTCGACACCACGCCATCCTCGACCATGCGCTCGAGCACGCGGTCGCGGGCGGCGTGGGCGGCGTCCGGGTAACGGTCGAGCCGCCGCCGCTCCGGCGATTGCGGCAGCGCCACCAGCAGCGCGGCTTCGGCGAGCGACAGCCGCTTCGGCTCCTTGCCGAAATAGGCGATCGAGGCGGCGCGGATGCCTTCGAGATTGCCGCCGAACGGCGCCAGCGCAAGATAGATATCGAGGATCTGGTCTTTCGAAAGCTGCCGCTCCAGTTCGACCGCGCGCACCATCTGCCGCAGCTTTGCGTAGACCGAGCGCTGGTGGCGCGGCTCGATCAGCCGCGCCAGCTGCATCGTGATCGTCGAACCGCCCGAGACGATATGGCCGCTCGTGAGCAGCTGGAATGCGGCGCGCGACAGCGCCAGCGGATCGATGCCGTGATGCTCATAGAAGCGCTTGTCCTCATAGGCGAACAAGAGCTTCAGATAGGTGGGATCGACGGACGTCTTGGCGTCGACCGGCAGCCGCCAGCGCCCGTCCGCCATCGCATAGGCGCGGAGCAGCTTGCCGTTGCGATCGATCACCGTGGTCGAGACCTGCTGGGCCTTGTCGAGCGGCAGCGGCCCGAGCGACACGACCCAGGCGGCGAAGGCGCCGGCTGCGCACAGCGTCGCGACGGCACAGATCGCAAGGACCGTCTTGATCCGTGGCCAGCGCGATCCGCGTACCGGTGCTGTCCTCAACGTTCCGTTCATTTCGCCGGCTTCACCTCAACCGCACCGGTTCCGCCGCGGCCATAGCGCGAGGGATTGTACATGTCCTCGACATAGGCCTGCGGCAGCACATATTTCCCCGGCGACACCGCGCGCACGACATAGGCGACCGTGAACACCGACTTGTCGTTGGCGCCCCGGTCGATCGCCGCCGTGAAGCGGTCATCGCGGAACTCGGTGTTCTTCGGCTCGACGCCGTCCTCGATCCAACCGAGCGTGCCGGAGTCGCCCGACGACACCAGGTTCGGGTTGTCGATCTCGAGCCCGGCCGGCAGATAGTCGGCCACCATGATGTGCCCAAACTCCGGTTTTGCTTCCGTGACCTTCAGGACAACCGCGAAGCGGTCATTCTGTTTCGCCTTGGCGACATCGGCCGGCTTGCCATCGAGCGTGAAATAGCTGCGCTCGATCTTGAAACCGTTGGAGGCCGCCGGCTCCGGCGTGACCGGCGAGCCCGACACCGAGATCACCGCCTGCACCGGTGCGTCTCCGGTATTAGTGATCCTGAGCGGCTGCCCGGTCATCTCCTCGGCCTTGTAGCTGCGATAGACCGCGGTCTTGACCGGCTGGCCGTTGATGTCGAGCGCCAGCGTTTCCTTGGCGAGCGCCCGCGCCGCCAGCACCATCCACGCATTTTCCTGCGTCGAGGTGTAGGGCGACAGTCCCCGCGCCGCCTCGACCCGCAGCACGGCCTGCGTCAGCGTGGTGCGCGGTGCATTGCCCTCGCCCGCGAGCGAGACCAGCGCAGCAGCGTCGCGCAATGCCGAGCCGTAGTCGACCCGGCCGAACTCGATCACGGGTTTCGGGTTCAGCGCATCGAGCGCGGCACCATAGACCCGCTCGGCCCTCGCCTTGTCGCCCACCAGCGCCAGCGCCGCGGCAAGCTGCGCCTTGGAGATCGGCGTCGCCAGATTGTTCAGCTTGGTGTCGGCAAGATAGCGCAGATCACCGATCGGTGCTGCGCCGTTGCGCGCGAGCACGTAGAGGCCGTAGGCCAGATCGCGGCCGCCGTCCTTCTCCGGCTCGTTGGCATTGACCACCGAGTTCCTGACGCGGTCGAGCGCGTTCTTGAACAGCACGTCCGGCACCGCAAAGCCCTTTTCGCGGGCCCGGGTCAGGAAGTCTGTGACGTAGGCATCGAGCCAGGCGTCGTCGCCGCCCGCCGACCACAGGCCAAACGAGCCGTTGGACCCTTGTCGAGCGAGGAGCCGTTCGATCGCGTCGCGGATGCGCTGGTCGACCGCGGTGTCCATCGCGAGATGGGCGCCGGCGGCGAGATCGTTGACATAGAGCAGCGGCAGCGCGCGGCTCGTGATCTGCTCGGAGCAGCCATAGGGATAGCGATCGAGCGCCTTCAGAATGCTCGCGGCATCGAGCGCGGTCGACAGGCTCGCCGAGACCGACACGCTGCCGGTGCCCGGCACGAGATCGGAGAACATGTCCGAGGTCAGTGTCAGGCTCTCGCCCTTCGCCAGCGTGCGGATCGAGCGGCGCGCCAGCACTTGCGTCGCCGGCTTGACGTCGAGCGCATAATGCCGCGCCAGCGTCAGCCCGTTCGGCCCGGAGATGTCGACGTCGAACTCGGCGCGTCCGGCGCCGCCGGCCTCGAGGCCCAGCGACAGCGAGGAGCGCTGCTTGGCGGCGAGCTTCACCGTCGTGGTCGAATTGCCGGAAGCCTTGATCGGGCCGCTCGCCTTGACGCTGATGGCGTAGTTGCCGGCTGCGCCTTCGACATTGTCGATATCCATGCTGATGGTGCCCTTGTCACCGGTCAGCAGGAAGCGCGGCAATGTCGCGGTCACCACCACGGGATCGCGCACGATCACGTCAACATTGGCGCGGCCAACCTTGGTTGCGCTCCACGCCACCGCCATCACCCGCGCGGTACCGGCGAATTCCGGGATGTCGAAGCTCACCTCGGCAGTCCCGTCAGGCCCGACCGTGACGATGCCGGAATAGAGCGCGAGCGGCTTCTGCGTCGGCGGCGAGCCCTGCAGCTCGGCGCCGGCGGAGTCGCCGCCGCTGCGGATCTGGCCGCGGGTGCCCTGCATGCCGTCGATCAGCTGGCCGTAGAGGTCGCGGATCTCGGCGGTCAGGCGGCGCTGGCCGAGATAGTAGTCGTCCGGCGCCGGCGGCTTGTAATTGGTCAAATTGAGAATGCCGACATCGACCGCGGCCAGCACCACCTTGGCGTCCTCGCCGGGATTGAGCCCACCGAGCTTGACCGGGATCTTCAGCGTCGAGCCCGGCCGCACCAACGCGGGCGGCGACAGTTCGACGGCAAGCGTGCGCGCCTTCTTGTCGATGCCGAACCATTTCAGCCCGATCGCGCGGCCGGGCATGCGCCCGGCGGCGACATCGAGCGGACGACGCAGCGTCGTCATGACATAGGCGCCGGTGCCCCAATCCTTGCCGACGGGGAGCCTGACCTGCTGGGTGCCCTCCCTGACGTCGACGCTTTGGGTGGTCAGCAGCCGATCGCCAAGCACGTAGACCGTCAGCTTGCCTGATGTGCGGGCATTGACCGACACCGTCATGGTGTCGCCCGAGGAATATTCCGGCCTGTCGATCGAGGTCTCCAGCAGATCGGGCGTGTCGGCGCTGCCGTCGGAATACCAGCCGACGTCGAACTGCACTGAAGTAACGGGACCGTCGGCGTCGGTCGATTTCACGTCGAGCCGGTAGCGGCCGGGCTGCGGCTGGAAGGTCAGGCGCATCGGCTTGTCGGCGGCAAGATTGACGTCGCCATCGGCAACGCGGCGGGTCGACTTGACCGGCTCATACTGCCAGGACGAATTCTGCCGGTACCACTGGTAACGCGACTCCAGCTTCAACAGCTCGTAGCGCAGCCCGTTGCGCGGCAGCTGCTTGCCGTCGGGCGCGACGAACACGACGTCGAACTCGGCCTTGTCACCCTCGGCCACGCTCTTGTCGCCGAACAGCGGCTTGACGCCGATCAGCGAGGCCACCGGGGCCACCGGCAGTACGATCTTGCGCTCCACCGAGCGTCCGCCGGTCTCCGCCATGCGGATGTAGATCTGGGCCTCCTGTGGCCGCGTCGAGGTCGGCACCTTCTCGAGCTTCACCGGGAATGTCGCGGCGCCGTTGGCATCGGCCTCCGGCAGGTCCTCGATCGGGGTCCGCTCGTTGCTCGCCGTCTGCTCGTCGTCGACGCCGAACTGATAGCCGGCATAACCGGGCCGGCCGTTCGCCGCGGGCGCCACCAGCATGTCGCCCTCGAGCTGCAGGCCCGAGGCCGGCGCGCCGTAGAGGAAGTGGCCGGAGACCTGAAGTTCCACTGGAACTTCAGCTTTGATCACCTTCTCCTTGCTGGTCAGATCGAATTCGACTCGTTCGGGGATGTAATCCTCGACCATGAAGGTGGTCTCGCCGACCGAGGAGCCCTTCGGATCGGTAAAGACGCGGGCGCGCCAGGTGCCGGTCGGCACCGCCGAATTGAGCGCCACCGCCAGCATGCGGCCGCCGGCGCCCTGGTCGGGCAGCACGGCGCGGCGGAATTCGACGCCGTCGGGGCGCTCGATCACCATGGTCAGCGGCGTCCCGGTCAGAGCATTGCCCTGCCCGTCGCGCAGCAGCGCGGTCAGATAGACGGTCTCGTTGGAGCGGTAGACGCCACGCTCGGCGTAGACGAAGGCGTCCGCGCCGGCCGGGATCGCCCGGCCCGCGACGCCGCGGTCGGTGAGGTCGAACGCATTGGTCTTCAGGCTCAGGAAGGCGTAGTCGGCCTTCTCGCCCATGACAGTCAGCAGCGCCGGCGACAACCCGCCCTCGCCGCGGGCCAGGCCTTGCTCGAACAGCACGTGGCCGGCGGCATCGGTCTTGCGGGTGGCCAGGATCTCGTTGTTGCGGGCGACCAGCTTCACGTCGGCGTTGGCGACCGGTTCGGTCGAAGCCAGTGAGTTGACGAAGACGTGGATACCGTCATTGCCGGAGAAGGCCGACAGGCCCATGTCCGAGACGATGAACCATTGCGTCGCCAGCGTGCCGTCGTCGTCGGTGCCCGGCCCCTTGGCCGCGGCGGTCATGACATAGACACCGGGCTGCAGGTCGCCGAGCGCCTGGTCGACCGGAAACGCCGTGACGACGTCCTGGTTCAGCGTGGTCGCCGTCGCAAGCTCGCCCGACCACACCTTGACGCCGCGCTGGTCGCCGAGATCGGAGAGCTGGTAGCGGCTCAGCGTGCTCTGGAAGTCGCTGTCGATCACCGTGTTGATCAGGTTGCGGTCGCCGATCCGGAAGACGTCGACCTTGACCGCCGGCGTGTTGACGCTGACCACCGGAATACCGCGCTGTCCGGTCCGCGGCAGCACATAGGCCCGCCCGCTGAACCGCACGAACGGCTTGCGGTCGCGGACATAGATGTTGAACTCGGCCGATTTCGGCAGCGTCTCCTTGACGGTCGACGGCAGGCCGGCGCGCAGATTGATGTTGTAGCGCTCGCCGTGCCTCAGCCCGTCGACGCAGAGCTGCTGGCCTTCCGCCGACAAGGCCGGCTTGTCGGTGCCGGCGAGCGCCAGATAGGGCGCGAAGTCGACGCGCTTGGCGAGCTCCTCAGAGAACTGGAAGCAGGCGCGCGGCGAGGCCGCGTCGGAATCGACAGTATAATCGAGCAGCCGGAAACCGTGCTCGTCGCGCATCTTCTCGTACTGGCCGCGGACATCGGCGACCTCGCGCATGTCGAGCGACAGCCGCAGGCTGTCCAGCGCCGGGCGCCACAGCTTGCGCTCGGCAAGCGCTTTGCCGAGCACGGCGAGCGCGTCCGCCTCCTCGCCCGCATTGCCGGCGCGCTGATAGGCGATGTAGGCGGCGGTGGAGGCGCGCTCCATCAGGAACGTCTGTTCGCTGGAGCTCGCCGACCGTATCTGGAAGATCGTCCTGGCGAGGCGCAGCCAGTTGGCGCCGTCCTCCGGCGTGGTCGCCGCGATCTGGCCGAGGATCTGCAGCCCGCCGCGGAAATCATTGCGCCTGAAGGCGGCGTCGGCGTCGATGCGCAGGGTCGCGGCCGATTTGTTGACCGCGCCGGCCTCGCTCTTGATCTGGGCTTCCAACTTGATCGCGGAATCGGCGAGATCGTCGCGCTTGAAGGCCTTGTCCGCGGCCTGGGCGCTCACCAGGGCGAGCAGCAGCGTGGCGCATATCGTGGCGGCACGAACCAATCCGATCATGATGGAGCTCCTGAACGCCCCGCGGTCGAACGCCGCGTTGGGGCCAAAAGTGCGCGAAAAGGTGACGGAGTGAAGGCGCGGACATGAACGGACGAAAACGTCGCAGATCGCATTGCCGACATTCCTTTGACCAGCCCCGGCGGCAGCATCGTGCGGCGCGACGGGCTGGACAGGCCAACGCAGGGCGGGTCCCTGCTCGCCTTTGTCGCTCGACCACAAAAATCGGTTCGGCCGGACTTGGCGGAAAGGCGGATTTTTCATATTGGCGGTGCTACAAGGCCGCCACGGTCCCGTAGCTCAACTGGATAGAGTAGCGGATTTCTACTCCGCGGGTTGCAGGTTCGAATCCTGCCGGGATCGCCAGACGGCTTTTCCTGATAATGATTTCAATGACTTATCGGCACTTTTGCCTAACTTATCGGATGGGTTAGGCAATTTCTTATCGAAACCGTTTTGCAGTTTCGCCATGGCCGCAACGGCCAATTTCTTCTTCGCCGCCTCGCGGCAGTACCGCTCGATTTCGCGGATGTCGGTGTGGCCGGTAATGGACATGATTTCGAGCGCGCTGCATCCCGCCTCGGCCAATCGACGGCATGCGGCCTTGCGGACGCCGTGCGGGCTCGAGCCTTCTGGCAAGCCAGCGTCACCTGCAGCTTCGCTAATCCAACTGGAAAACGCCTTCTCGCTGCGCGCGCGGCCGTACATGGTTGCAATGAAGGCCGGGCCGTCCTTCGGGCAGTCGGCGATGTAGCGCGCCAGATCCGCGTGCACCGGAATGCAAAGCTCAACGTGGCCTTGGCTCTTTTTGGTGCTGATAGCGAACCCGTCTTTCGTGAAGTGCTGCCAGCCAAGCCGCACGGCATCAGAGCGCCTGAGGCCGGTGTGTAGCAGCACTTCGAAGGCAAGTCGCAACGGCGTGCCAACCTTGTGCTGCTTTCTAAATTTGGTGATGTCTTCCTCAGTCCAAGTGCGGTGGCCTTTGGTTTTTAGCTTCACGCGCTTGGCCACAACGACCGGATTGTCGCTGCGCAGGCCAGCCGAAACCGCGTAATCCATCACGGCCTTGAGGCGTTTGCGAAAGTTGGACGCGGCCGAAGGCGTGTCGGCCATCTCGTCAATGATAATGTTGATATTCTTCGGCTGCATGGTGGCAATCGGGCCGTCGCCATGCCTCTCAACGAATCTATTCAGCACGCCGCTGTAAACGTCCTGCGTGCTCTTCGCCAAACCCTTGAATTCAGTTGAGCGGTAATAGCCGTTGACGGCGGCGGCAATAGAGCCAGCCTTGACGCGCCTCACGGCAGGCGTCTCTTCACCGCCCATGGCCGCGCGGTATGCCGTCCAAAATTCCTCGGTGTACAGCGGCGCCGGTAAGGCAAGTTGAGGCTTGCCCGGCCGTCGCAAATAGACACGGGGCTTCCCGTGCCTATCCAGATATTCATTCACATATTTCGGTTTGCGCTGGCGCAATGCTGTTCCCAGTAATCGTTTTCATTGGCGACAGCGGGTGCCTTGCCGTCAAACAAGGAGTCTAGTTCGTGTCGGTCCCACAGCAAAACGCCCAGCATTTGCCTGGGAGCCGGGATTGCGCCCGCCTCTCGCTGCTTATCGAAATGGCTCGGGCTGATGCCGAGATATCGCGCCGCGTCTGTACGGCGTAGGCCGCGAGGGACGATGCCCCCGCGTTGATTATCGTTGGCAGAACTGGGCAAGAGCGTGCCCCTAAGAAAATTGCTCTGCTTACCTCGCCGGCTAAGGCCAGCGCACAGGTGGGTTAGTTGGCCGCTGGAGGCGACTCAGACCACCCATGCCGATTATACCGTACCCGTTCGGGCCACCCCGCTAGCCGACGCCAAGCAGAATGACGCTGTCATCCGATGCCCGCTTCGCCCATGCCGCGCGCGCGTACTCGAGCCGTACCGAGCCATTTGGGTCATGCAGTGCAGCCCATCGGTCGGCATCCTCCGCCGAGCCAACAAGCATATGAAGAGCGCCACCACGGAGCGTCGGATCGCATCCCTCGGCCCGCAGGTGGGCGTAATAGGCGTGTGCGCAAAAAGACGTGGATGGGCCAACGCTCGCGCTAGCATTAAGATTAAGGTCAGACATTCATATTCCCCTGTCGAACCGGCTCATTTGACCGGCCCCGAAACTGTGTTAACACAGATTCTATGAAACGTCAAACCGTGATAACACAGAAAAAGCGCGGACCCGCCCCTACGGGCAAGGGCACGCTCATTGGCGTGCGCATGCAGCCTGACGACTTGTCAGCGATCGACAAATGGATATCAGAGCAAGACGCCGCCCCAACGAGGCCAGAGGCTATCCGCCGGCTGGTTGAGATCGGGCTGAAAAGGGGTAGCTGAACCGGTCGTGGGGATAACAGGGATTGCCGCGCGATCCATGCGGCGTGCACGCTTTCCGTGTGTCAGCTTGCCGACCTGATCCGAAACACACGGGGTGCAAACTTTGGCGTCCTCTCCCAAGGCTTTGAGAGCCTTACGCGCTTGGCTATCGGTCTACCGCATAGACACCCTTCAGAAGGTCGTGGTGCGCCTGGCACCACCAACTTTGGCGGTGATCATGTTCGCGGTGTTCTTCCCGACCGAGTTCGCCAATCATTGGGGTAAGGCTGCATCAGCGGTGCTCGCATGGCTGGTCGTGGCGCCGATAGTCTACGTGTGGATATTTCGTACCCTCCCAGAAGAGCCAAAGCCAGTACTCGGAGGACTTGGACCGTTCTACACTGCTGAGGGGCGCAATAAAGAACGCGCCGAACAGTTGGCGATCAAGCAGCGGATTGATCAACTCTCAGCGCAAATACGGGGGCTCGATACCGAAAGGTCAAAGCTCGATCTCACGACGTCGGATGGGCAAGTACGATTTGGCCAGATCTCAACGAAGATACTTGAGATCGAGGGGCAGTTGGTGACCCTAAAAGCCTCGGTTCGCTCCCTCTATTTTGGATTTACTGGGAGGAACGGCTAATGCCACAGCGAATGGCTGGTCCTTCAGCAAAGAAAAGATGCTGCATAGTTGCCCCACCCAGCTCCCGCGATCTACAGTTGAAGCGGCATAGGGGGAGTTCAATGGGATTTTTTAGACGTAAAGAGACTTGGGAGCGGACGTTCCGGCTGAGGAGCAACCACGGCGCCTCAAAGGGAGTCCTCGCCGTTCTGTTTTGGCTCTGGGGCGTAGTCGGGCTGCTCTTCAACGCCGGCACGCTGTTTGGGCTCACGGGCAGCGTCGGTGTCGGAACGTCGGCCTATCTGGCAGCAACCTGCATGGTGTGGATTGGCGGCATGGTGCTGTTTGGCATCGGCGCCCTACTCGCTCACACAGATTTTGATGGTGAGCGGCCGAGCGAAGGTGACTACGGCGACGTGCGGGTGACAAGGTAAACCTTCCGGAGCCGGTCATGACCTTTGGATTGGGCGAATTCCTGGGGGCGGTTGGCATCGCTGGTGTCCCAGCGGCGCTCGCGCTAACCATGACGGTGGCGACCAAGGCGGGCTACCGATTCTTGAAGGCATGCCTGATCGTCTCAGGAGCGTTCGTAATCATCCCACTGCTCTTCATGCAATGGACTGTGGACTGGGGGCCAACCTATATGAAGGTTCTCGTAAACGCTGCGGTAGCCGCAATCGTGGTGGGCGGGATTTCCTACGGGCTGGAGTGGTTGCGCAAAAAAGAAACATCGGCCAGCGCAGAGACTTCGACATCGCAGCGCGGTCCCACATTGGAGGCCACGAACAATTCAACGATTGACGCTAGCGGAGCCACGATCCCGGGGGATTTGCCATTTCAATTCGGCAAGGCGGACCAGAACTCTCTTCTTTCGATGCCGGGGGCCAAGGTCACCAAGACCGAAAATGGATGGCAGATTACACCACCGGAGAACATTACCTTCGAATTTCCGGCGGCCTCTCCCAAATACGCCGCCATGACACTCCCCGATTTAAAGCGGGAGCTTCTGACAACGGCAAACTCACTTCGATTACTGCAGAACAAATACACTGCTAGTTTCAGGGAAGCGAGGTCAGATACCACGAACTTCCGCAATTTTGCCGACGCCTTTAGAAGCGAATACGAGAAGAACTTCGCTGAACGATCTTTTGCGTTGGCATCGGCCGCTCTGAGCAAGCTCGGGCCGGTCACACTGAGTCAGTCCGCGACGAATGGCGGCGCCGTCGTCTACTACAAGAAATTCGTTGGTCCGACGCCAGCTGGAGATGCCGCCTCATTTTTAGAGGCACTCTCGGAAAAGCTTCCGAAGAGATGACAATTGCACTCCAGATAACCGACTGCTGTTAGATAAATGACGCCCGACGAAGTCAAGAAGCTTCAGTTCGATTCCGCGGTGCGCGAGCATCAGCGAGCAACTGAGTTCGAAAAGGCCGCCAATCAATACGCTGTAGATAGCGGCACCGAGTCGCTAAAAGCAATCTTGCTTGTGAACGGTGGAAGCTGCGTCGCCATGCTCGCGTTTATTGGAACGCTCGCGACCAAATACAGGCCCATCTCCGAATTTGCCTTCCCGCTCATCATGTTCGCAACTGGTGCGGGCTTCGCCGTTTTGGCGAGCGCGGCTGGGTACTTCACAAACCTCTTGATAGTTGGATCATCTCGAGAAATGAACCGGCAATACGTTGAGCCGTTTCTCCGAGATAGTGACAAATCGAAACGACAACGCTTTTGGGGTGAAGTCTTGAGATGGCACGCGGTTGGATTCGCTGCCGCTGGTATTCTCAGTTTTTTTGCCGGACTTTACACAGCTTATTCTGCGTTCCGGCATCTCTGACGTATCCGAAAGGCTAATCCTCGCATTAGAAACACGCGCTATAGTTGCGGAGCGAATCACGGGAAGAGGAAAGATGATTCAATTTGGCAATCCGGCTATTACTGTTCGTGACGAACCTACTGGAATGAAAACCGTCACTGTCTCATTCAAGATCGGTGGAGCATATCCGAACGTGAACGTCACTTTTCAGGATCAAGCAAACCCTACTGAAACGAACGCAGCCGAAAGAACCAGGTTCATTGCTAGGGCGAAGGAACTTCTAACGCAGGCTGCGACTTCCTGCTGATCTGCATTCTTGCGCAACCCAATTTCCAAGACGGCAACCTTGTGAAACAGGTTGCTTTCGAGCATTACCAGAAGCGCTGAGAATGCGAGGCCGCTTGCTGCTCTAGCGCTTCAATTCGCTCCTCCAAATCCATTTAATATCCTCTCTCAAGCCAGAACCCTGCGTGCCTTGGTCATCCTTAACGGCAGCAACAACCCGGCTGGGCAACTCCGCATTCTGCTGCGCCAATGCCTGGTTAATCAGCGCAACGGTCCTCTCGCTTGGCGTCACCCGACGGTGCTTCCAGCGCGTACCTAGCTAGGCGTATGGTGGCAGTTCCACCAGCGTCCCAATCAATCGCAAGAGGGCTTGATGCTCCGGACCCTTCATACCTGCCCGCAAGAACTCGCCGAGTTCAATGTGCGAGAGCCTCCCCCCGGATGGCGCATTCGGCTGATGGATGATGAAAGCGTTTCCGCTGGTCGGCTCCCTCCCCAGAAACCAAGCATCACCGTTAGGACTGCGATAAAGCTCGCGACGTTCCGACATTGATTAGGATTTTCCTTTGTCCGAGGTATTCGCGATTTGAGCGCCTTCGCGAGCTAAACGCTCCGCCTTCAAGCGCTCTCGATTTGCATGGAAGGCATTCTGGGCACTGCTGTACTCTGACATTACAGCGGCGGCCCCGGCTTCTTTGAAGGCTTTTTGAGCGGCGCGTTGCGCTGCCGTCGATTTTTTCCAATCCTGTGTGAGCGTCATGGCTCTCTCCAGTCGTATGCAGGGAGTTTCGTTCCGCCGAGTTTGGCTAGGACATGCGGCAGAGATAGAACCGACCACTCGTGAGGCAAAAGGTTCCTAGGGCTGTGCTATAATGCAGCCGGACCAGGCCGTTCGTTCGGCTCTTCCTATTGCGCTTTTCGACGGTCTTTTTCATCGCGTATGGCGATAGCGCTTCGTTGTTTATCCAAAAGGTAATTCAGAGTGGCTGTAATCGCGCCATCGCTCTTTGCCGCCATTCGCTTACGGAAGTTGACTATCTTCTTGAAGCCAACGAGCACGTGGGAGCGGTAGCTTGTCATATCGGTGCTCGCAAGCCAGGTGAGGAAAGCCATCTATTAAGTTCAGAGGCGGCATCCATCTGACGTGCTTTTCGCAGAAGCTCGTCGCGACGAACGCTGTGAGGCATGCCTTCGGCTTGTTGACGCAAACTGATCGCTTCTTGCGTCAGACGATATTCGAATGTCAATGTTTGCTTGAAACGACGTCGCGTTTCCATGGCGGTGCTCCTGTCCGGTTGGGCGGGAGCGCAAGTTCTCTCGGTCACCGATAGATGCCACAGGCCGGGCGGTGATAGCCCCAATATAGATACTTAATCACGATCAAAACAGGCCTAACAGAAAAACATTCACGTGCTGCGGCAAATTGAGACAGCCAGAAAAGAACCAGCCCACCGCCAACCGCACTTTACCGCCGCAACCGCCCTGCCGGGCGGCTCTGGCTGGGCTAAGCCAACACCCGCCTCGCCTTGGCATCCTTCACCGCTGCAACAACCCGCAATGGCAACTCGGCATTCTGCCGCGCGAGTGCCTGATTGATCAGCGCCACGGTCTTTTCAGAGGCGTCGCCCTGAATCACCACGTCACCAGTCCGCACCGTGACGCTGCCTCCGCCCGCCCCGCCGTTGCGCAGCACATCATTTGGAATGACTTGCGCGCCGCGAGGCAGGTTCAGCAACTCTGGACCGTTCTCGCCAACCAGCGACATGCCGCCAGGCGCGAAGTCTGTACCTGTTGCGAATGCCGGCACTGTTGGGCCGAACCCGCCTATCCCATCCGTCGCATTGCTGGCCTTACCGCCACCTCCGAACAGGCTAAACAGATTGAACCCACCACCAGACGAGCCGCCGAAGGCTGACGACCAAAGATTGTCGGCAGCCATCTGGGCAAGTTTGTCCGCAATCTTGCCGAGCGCGTTGAGGCCGGCAGTCTTGAGCGCGTCCATGGCGGATGCGCCGTTGCGGATCTGGGTTTCGAAATCTACCAAGAAGCCGCTGTTGACCTGTTGGCCGAGTGTTGCCAGATCCTTGATGGTGGCATTGTAACGCAGTCCAGCCGCCTCGGCACTACGCAACGCCTCTGGAATGTCGTTGCCGTAAATGCCCTTGAGTTGGTTGGCGATGGCAAGGTCCTGTGGCGACAGAAACGCAGACTTGGCGCCGAACTGGATGTCAGATGCAACTTTAGCCTTTGCCAACGCATCGGCAGCCTCACCAGCGTCCTGCGCAAGTTCCTGAATTTGGTCCCTGACCTTTTGCGTTACTGGGATGCCGGCCAGTTGGGCAGCATTCAACAGCTGCGCCTCTGCCTTGGCCTCCTCCGTCGCCGCTGCACCTTTGCCCTGCGATTCAACTGCGGCATTGGTGGTGACGATGTACTTGTTTAGAGACTCCGTGGCGCGGTCGTACGCGTCTGCGGCCTCCTCACCATCCTTGCGCTTAGGAAGTTTCGCGGCATTCGGATCCGCATTGTTGGCAGCAGCTGGCCTGGCAGTTGGCAGCGGGATGCCGCTGGGATAGTCAATCTTGGACTGCTGATCGGAAACAGACTTCAACATGTCTGCTGCAAGTTGAGCTTTGGCTCGAATGAGTTCTAGGCCTGCCGCAATTTGAAGATTCTCAGGCTTGCCCGAAGCCTGCAAATTCTCGATCGCGCGCGTGACCTGGTCAACGTCCTGCGGCAGGCCGCGCAAGTCCTTTTGGAGAATGTCTGCTGCATCCGCCCATCTATTGAACGTGTCCTGACCACTACCAGGCTGAACGTTTTGCGACTCGAGCGCCTTCTTCACCAGATCGTTAGCTTTATCAATCAGTCCATCCAGCCACCCGCCGATATCCGCAGTCACCGACTTGAACTGAGCGGCAAGTTGCGCTGATGACTGCTTCCAGGCGCGATCAAACGCAGCAGCTTTCGCGACCGTCGCGCCATCGATCACAGCACCAGCTGCGTCCGCACTCTGCGCGAGCTCTTCAAACGACTGGCTGCCGTTACGAAGCGCCTCAACCCAACCCTGAGACAGGCCGAGCATCTGCGCGGCCTTCGTCTTCTCAGGAATGGAATCGAACCGGTTCAGCAAGTCGCCAGCTATCGTAAGAAGCTGGTTCATGCTGATAATCTGGCCGTTGCGGTCCTTGTACTTGATGTTGTTCGCATCCAGCAGCCGCGTCAGCGAATTCTCGTTTTCCTTGGCGTCCGCCAGAAGGCTCGCAACCTTCTGCAGATCGTTAGCGGCATCGGAGGTAGAAACTCCACCCTGCCCCGCAGCAAACTGGATCTGCTGAAATCGCTCGGCAGTAACGCCAGCGAATTCCGCGTTCTTCTGCAACTCAGCAAGTTGGCTGTTGACGTTGGTGAGCGCTGCCAAGAGCCCACCAACGAGGCCAGTCACGCCAGCGGCGGCAACGCCGAGCGAGGCGAAGCCACCTGCAGTTGGATTAAGGCTGGCAAAGGACTGCTCAATGCGAGCAATCGCTGCATCCGCGATATTGCCAGCCTGATCCATATCGCTTTGGAATTGATCCAGCTTCGCGCCGAGCTGGACTACGAGATCGTTGGACAATTTACTTCCCTTGAATGAGACGTGGAGGCGAGTGCCAGGTTAGCCGACCCGCTATATGATGCTGCTGGCATCGATGATCGGCGACGGATTTTCCGTCGAATTGATGTGCTGATTGCCGATTCCGGTGGGTTGGAAAAACACCTTCCCGGACGAGATTGTCCACAAGCCACTCAGTGACGGCGCCGACATTTGGACCGTATATTCGCCCAACACGTCAGAGAATGCTTTGTAGACAGTGAAAATTCCGGTGCACGTGCCATCGCCATTCTCCACGACGATAGAGGGATCGATTGCATTGGCGGCGACGTGCGCAAACTCGGCGCCAGAATACGTTGCAGGTAGCGGCAGATCGAAGGTTACCGTCGTTCCACTCTGCGAAATCGGAGTCACGATACTGGCGGCCTGGTCTCCAGACTTGAAAACCATGTACGGTTCGTTCAGGCGAACCGTTAAGCTGCTCGTGCCGGTATTCTGGTTTGCGGTGCCGGTCAGCGTACCGACCTGAGCCGTGTACGGCGAGGCAATGAGCGTAGCGGCGCCGAACGGTCCATTGGGGGACGTCGCTTCAGCATAGGCGCCATATGCTTGCGCGAGAGAGGCATTATAAGTGTTGAGCGTAACCACCCAGTGGCCATTCGGGCGCTGATAAACCGAGCTAGGAACGATGCCGCCGGCCTGCCAGGTATCCGCGCCTTGCGTGAACACGTTCCCAGCCTGCACAGTCCAGGTGGAGCAATCGGTGCTAGTGGCCAGCCTCAGGCCGGTCGGAACGCTGTTGGCGCTACGGATCCCGAGAAGCATCTTAAATGGCGTCGGGTCACCCGGAACGACATACAAGGCTGGCCCGATGATGCCATTGGTGGCGCTTAGCGATGTGGCCGTAATGACCGACGTCGGCGAACTGAACGTCACACCGCCATCGAAGCTATCCCAATAGGCGATATCCGTCCAAATCGTGCCGTTGAATCGCATCGCGAAAACACGGGTACGATCGCTGAGTTTGACCGGTGAAGGCTGGGCGACAAGCGTGATGCCGCTTCCCGCATTGCCCGCCAGCGGTCCAATAACGGCGTTCGATGGATTGGCGAAGCCGAACCTGTCGAAGCGCCAGATGTTGTAGTTTCCGCTCGTCCCATTTCCATTCAAAAAATAGAATGGCGACGAGTCTACGGCTTTTTTTTTACGCCTCGCACAATGTACGTTCCGCCGGCCGCGAAGGCTGGACTCGTCCCGCCGTTCCAGACCAAGCGCAGCTTCTGCAGTGCGGCCGTTCCGCCGAGGTAACCGCCCATGACATTCAACTGCACGGGTTGAAGGTCCGTTCCAACTTGATCCATATTGGCTCGGATCAACTTGTTGCCTGACGTGCCATCCGGCCGCGCAAGCCTGATCTTGAGTTGTGCTAATCGACCTGCAGGAAAAAGATTGCTCAGGGGAATATTGCTGCCTGTACCAGCGGCGGAATAGCCATGATAAGTCGTGTCAGCAGTCGTTATGTAGTGACCGGCATAGCTATAGCTGGATGAAAGAAAAGTTGTTCCATCCGTCGAGACCTGCAGGTTCAGACCCGCACCCGAAACGGAACAACCAAAACCGAACAGACCAATTTCGATTTCGTCATAGCCGGAGGGCAGCGCGATATCGAAATTTGCCGTCTGGGGAATGTTGCCCTGGTCAATGACTCGATCGACAACGCTCAACGTATCGAGGGCAGCATCAGCGCTGGCAGATTTAAAAACTGCCTTGCCGGTAGTCGTGCCACCAAGGTTGGTGAGAGCGGTGTCTTTGTTGGCTAGATCGGCAAGGTTATTGGCTGAACTGAGATCCCCAGCACCGGGCTCACCAGCGACGTTGAAGTTCCATGCTGTGCCGGTGCCGCTTCCGCTGAACTTGTCGGCGGTGATGGTGAGCGTGGTGCCGCTATAGGTGACTACGCCCTCAAGCCAACCCGGGCCGCCAGCCGTGGCGGTGGCGCGCACCCGAGCGCCGTTCTGGTACGCAAGGCCAGCCTGCGTGGTGAACGCCTTGGCGCCCGTGCCAATGCTCAGGCTGGTGGTTGACGTGCCGCCGTAGCCTGGCCCGGTTGCACCGGTTGCTCCCGTCGCGCCCGTGTCGCCCTTGCTGGCGAGCAAATCGTAATACGCCGCATTCGGCGGCGCATGACCGGTCGTCGGCGCAGTGACGATATACGCATTGCCAGCGGACGTCAGCACGTCGTTGATGACGTAAGACGTGGCGGGGTTATACGCGCCTTTGTACTGGAAACCCTTATAGGTGCCAGCCGGCACCCACGCGCCGCCCTGCATAACCCAGAGCGCCCCGGTGTCGATTTTCAAGATGCCCTGCCCGTCGTCTGCGGTCATCGCTGGGACGACGTCATTCGGATCGGTGTAGCCCTCGGGCAAGTACCAAAGCAGGCCACTCGAATCGAGTTTGGCAACAAGATCGTTGACGAACTGCATCGCCTGCGCGCCAGCGAAGCGCTGCGGCGAGACCTTCCAGATGGTGTACGCTACGTTGGTTTGCGCTCCGCCGCCCCACGGCGGAATCACGAGGTGGCTCGTGTCGGTCTTATCTGAGATTATCGTTTGAAAGTCAGCGATCTGGAAAACATCGCCCGGCAGAGCGTTGATGTCAGACCAAATAACACCGGCGCCAGTAACAACGGTGCCGTTCGCGGCGACCGAAACGGTGCCGGTCGAGTAACTGGATAAAGCAGTCAACGAGGGAGTCCTGTTTCTAATACGTTCTTGCGCTTCCGAGATCGGCAGCCACGTGCCATCTAATTTTTGCCACACCTTCGCGGTCGCCGGCTGAAACGCGAGCCAACCAGGCGCATCTGGCGGCGGTTCGGTTAGTTCGGGCGGTAGATTGCTGGGATCGATCATTGAAACCTTGGTGTTCATTTGCATCGCCAACTTCGCGTGCTAGAACGCCGCCACGAAAGCGAATGAAGGAAAGTTGCTTTGGCCAAAAAGAAGAAGACTATTCGTCGCTGGACGAAGGACGATGTGAAGACGCTGAAAGCGCTCGCCAAGCAGAAGGCCGGAGTCACCAAAATTGCAAAGAAGCTGAAGCGAACTCCGGCCGCTACAATGGTGAAGGCGTCGCTGCTTCAGATTTCGCTGGATACGCGGGGCTAATCGAGCAAATCGTCTTCTGGCTCTTCCGGCGCCCAATTGACCTTGCTGGCGTCAGTTGGCGTTAGCCCCATGCTGCCGAGACTTAACCGCAACAACCCGAGTGCCTGCACTCCAACGTCCTCGCCCGAAGCAAGGCGAGCACGTACAACCGTGGCGATTTCAACCAAGCCTCGGTGGCTGTAGTTCAGCCAAGGCGCCTCACCTTCAAAGGTGCGCCACACGACGGCCTGTTCCTGGCTCATCCATTTAGGCGGCTTGCCGAGTGGCGCGGCGGTCGGTTCGTTGCGCCTGCGATGACGCTCGGGGTGGACCAGATCTTTCCCCTCCACGAGGGCACGCGCCTTGGGAATTCTAGCTCGTGGCAAATTTACCCCTCAAGTTTTGAAATGGAAATGCGCGTAAAATGGATGGGCGCCGGTTTTTAAAAAGCAAAATCTTTAGACTTTGCGGGTACCCATGGCCTTGTTGATGGGCGCGCGCTGTTGTTCCCGCTCGCGCGCGCCCATCGTGCGCCGCTAAGCGACTGGCGCGACCTTCGGACTGCCAAGCAAGATGGTTGCGGCGACTGCGATCGAAGTACCACCGGCAGACGTCAGCACCGCTCGCAGATACTTCTGACTGCCCAAGTAACCCTGCTTGATGACAGTGTTGGCGACCAGCGTGCCTGGCAGCGCGCCAACCAGAAGGCCTGGCGCGATATCAGAGAAAGTGGTGCCATCTGGCGAGTCCTGAAGCTTTGCGGAAAACGCTCCGGTGACGGCGCCGATACTAACCACAAGTGCTGCTGATTCAAAATTCAGCGTATCGACGCTCGCACCATTAGCACTGGCCGTCAGAACCGATGGCGCAACGGATTGGGCAAAGCCCAGATTTTGGCTAATATCTCTCATCAAATGATTTCCTATTTGTCATATGAATTGGTGGTGGACGCCGTCTTCCCGAACGACGTCCACCTTGTCACGCCGGCAGAAAGGGAACCCGACGCGACGGCTATCTGCGCGCGGAACGCCCCGCGATGTATCGGACAATCGCCTCTTGAGAGTTCTGCGCAGGCTGACGACGCCACTTCGCTGGAGCCATATCGTAGAAAATGCAATTCGGGTCACGCGGCTGCCTGGCTGCGATTTCCGTCTCGGCACGCCTCAGGTCAGCGGCGCGCGACCCGTGCGTCCTGTGGTTCACGACATCGGCCTTAGCATCCGCTTCAAGCTTCATGAGCATCGCCGACATCTGAGCGCGCTCCGTTGGCGTCATAGATTTATATTTGTTCGTCATTTTCAAATCCTACAAATGAAGCAGTTCAATCGGCGCAGGCAATTTCCAGCGCGGCAGATCTTTCTCTGGTGCGTAGCCAAGTTCGATCGCGTGCCTAACCACATCGAACAACGGCGTTCCACCTTCTAGATCGCCGAATATCTCAACGTTGATCGGGCGAATGAATTTTCTATCGATGCCATCGAGGCGCGCCCGGTTGACAAAGTCGTAGTGCGCCAGAATAGATTCTCCGAGTGCCTTGGCGTTCTTCGCGATAGAGGCAGCGATGGACTTGTATTCCTTCGCCCCTACCTCAGCGGCTTGCTTGCTGTATTCCTTTCGCTCCCGCTCGATTTCAATCGACAACAGTTTGCGCGCTTCGGTAATAGCCTCCACCTCCGCACTCACCTCGCGCAATTCTGCGGCTCCATACCAATTTTCGGGCGGCATGGGCGGGTCCAGTTCTTCTTGCGATTGCTCGGGCAACAGTGAACCCAGCAGACTAGCTGCACCCTGATGGCGCAACTTCGGCTGCGGCTTGTGGCGTGGCTGCTGAGCCTGCCAAGCGGCAATAGTTTTATTCTGCTCTACGGTTAGCTCTCGGCCGCGTGGGCCGATCTCGTCGAGGCGCGCCGCAAGCTCCACTTCTTTTTCGAGCAAGCTGGCATAGCGCGGTGAAATAGCGCGGATGGTTTCGATGTTGTCCAAGTGTAGTAACTCCAAGTGTTAGGTCTGAAGGTCCGTGATGAGCGTGCGCAAGGCGTCACCGCTGATAGCAGTGATGCGCGTGGTGGGACTGTTCGTGCGCTCACCAAAGTCGAGCTGCGTTGCGCTGGTGAGGACAGACGCGGCAGCAGGATCGGGTTGGAAAATGACGCTGAGCACGCCTTCAAGGCGAACTCGACCACTAACAGCGTTCTCGAGCCAATCGCCAAACTGCAGGCCGTTACCCTCAAGGCGCTCAATTTCAGTCACGGTCGGCGCAGCGTAGTGCAGCCCGTTGTCCACGACCGCCGCGATCATGATACGCGCCAACTGCCGGTGGCTAAGGTCATGGCGACGGTAGCCGGACGGCACGAGGCCGGCCTCCGTCAGGTTCTGCACCAACCGGAGCACGCGGCGTTGATCGATGCCGAGCCGCACCGCGACAGCCCGACACGCGGGAGATTTTTTCACGCGATTTTCCGAATTTGGATTTTGAAGAGGAAATGAAAGGCGGCAACTTGCTGCGCCGAAAAAGGTGGCAACGCCGGTTAGGCCGGCGCGCCGAAGTCGTCACGTCAGACCACATCACTGCAGCCCCACAGGGGGTAATTGCGGAATCAGTGGCAGATTAGGGACGTGAAAGTCATGGATAAGAGCCGCTCTCACCTATTTTGCTTATAGACAACCCATGGCTGTCCATCCAAAGATTGACCCGTGCGCCCTTTGCGGACGTGGGGTGGTCCCCCACTATCCAAGAAACCCGCGCACAGCCCGTGCCTAGACCGATCAGAAACGAAAGGCCGGCGTGATCAAAAGCGCTGGCCGGGAGTTCGTTGACCCCATGGAGTGATTCCTAGAGGTCGGGAAAGGAAACCACGCGGGGCTATCTGCGGCGTTTCTAGAGCGCCAATGGTAGGCCGGTGCGCTCATGAACGACGGCTTATTCGTTCGGTGAGAGCTGAACCCGTAACCTTTTGGGTACGCGGTGCACTGCTGCCCGGAGGACACGAGATGCGAAAGCAGCTCATCATCCGGTGTTCTATCAAGGTCGACGTCGCTGCCTGCCTCAAGGCGATAGCAGCGATAGTTTACTTTCTGATGTGAACGGGCGGAGACCGGCCTTGTGCTGGTCTCCGCTTTCGCATTGGGACCTATGCCGCCTCGCGATCCGCTGTATCTCGCCTGGCGTACTCCGCCATCAGCTTGACGATCGCGCCATCAACCAGCTTTACGGCCATCCGCTCGCCGGTCTTGGACGACAGACCCAGCTCCTCGCCGATCTCCTCGCTGGTGAGCGTTCCTAGAGCTAGCTCCAAAACGCGACAAACTTCGCGACCAAGCCGACGCTTCATGGTGATATGGTCCATGCGCCTTGCCGCGTCGTCCTGAACGTCTGGCAGTTCATCTGGCACATAGTCCGCAGCGATCTTCGCCTTGTCCTGAGCCGGCCCGCGTGGCTCTGAGAAGGTCTCTTCCAAGGTGCGGTACTTTCCGCGCACCTTGACGGCGACAATCTTGTTTTTGGCGTCATAAAGGATCCGATTGGCCAGCTCAGGGCGACCCTTCTTCCTATCCTCCTCATCAGCCTCGCACGCGGCCATGATTTCATCCGCATCCGGGACTTCCTCGCCAAGCCGGGAGTCGATGCGGCTGATCTCAGCACGGCCAGTATCGTCAACAGGCGCATTGTCGTTGGCGGCATGGAGGCTGCCCTCGGGCAACGACACGCCCTCATCCTCAGCATAGCGCTCCAACGCCTGGATCTCGCGCCAGGCATCAGCGCGCTTCAGCCGGCCGAACGTGGGCCAGTGCTGGTTTCTAAAGCGAACTTCACTGGTGTCGTCTTGGGCGGCGCGCTGCTGGGCCAGAATGGCGCGGTGCTGCTCTGGGGTGCGCGGCTGATTGTCGTTTGCTGGTGTCATGTGTGCTCCGGAGCGACCTAAAAATAAGGTCAAAATTCGCGGGATTTAACGCGTGAGGGGGGACGGCGGTATGCGGTGCGGTGGCGGGAGAGTTTGCGGACACCCGGCTAGGCCGGCTCGGTGCTTACAGCGGCAAACGTGTCGCCAACCACCATGAAGGGCTTGCCGTGCAGATCGCCTGAGTCATTGACCTCGCCCAGTCCGCAAGCAGCGGTGAGCAGGTTAAAATGCGCCTGACCTGCCCTTTGGAGGGCTTCGTTATAGCCCTCCAGCAGAACGGCGACGCGCCCGTGGTCGGTTTGCATTTCAAGCCACTTGTCGCCATCCCGACTTTCCACCGCGCTAGCCATGACAGTCAGCGGAACGCCTCGCGGCACATCGATCTCGATAGCTGATCTTTGGATTTTGCGGGCGTATTCGGCGATCTCGGTTGAGGCCGTTGCAGAGGTGCGTTTCGGCACATCATCCCCCTCATCTTGATACTCGTCCGGATACTCATCGGGCCTTAGTGGTTTGGCCCTCGGCCTCACGCTGCGGTCCGCCTCGTCATACTTCTCGGCAGCCAACCACTTCTCCAGCGGCATCCGGCGCTGGCCAGGTTTTGCGCTTGCGGCCCATGCACTGGCGCGGCCTGCGATATGATCGGCGTCAGGGGTGGCTATGGCCTCAAAGGCGCGCTTGCTGGCCTGCTTGTTGCCGTACCGCCCATAGGCACGCCAGATGCGCTCGAAACCAATTCCCGCCTCGGCCGGCGCCTCAGCGCCCGGCCCGCTGGCGGATACATTACCTACCTGAAGCCGGTCGTAAGCCGGTTCAGGTAGGTAGGATTCGGTCCCCGTTTGGGCACCACTAGATGTTGCTAGTGGTGCCTGTTCAGGGACCGCCCCGGTCCCCGTTTGGGGACCACTATCGTTAGTGGTCCCCATTTTGGCACCACTAACCGATGTCACCCAATTCGGCATGTATTCCGAAGGCCGGGATCCCGCGCCAAGCACGCGTGTGACGTGGCCCCACTCATCGAGCTCGCGGCACGCCTTCACGACGGTCGTCCGCTTCATGCCCGTGGCGTTCTCAATGTATCGGAGGCTAGCGCGGCCATTGCCGTGCTTTTTCCAATATGAATTGATGATAACCCAGCCCGCCTTCATGTGGCGACCGCTGGTGCGCCGGTCAGTGGCTATCGCACCCAACGTCCACCACTGGGACAGCAAGTCGCCGGGCTTGGCGGTGCGCTGGTTAGCGTCGCTCATGCTGACACTCTCCGACCGCCACTGCGGCGCGCGCCAAGCTGTCGGCAACGCTGCGGTCGAAGGTCAGCGAGTGACCGAAAACACGCAGTGAGCCGTCAGTCTTGCGAATAACTGAAACGTCCATCGCCCGAACTCCGGGCGCAATCTCCACGTCGATGGAGGCAAAGCGCCTCCCGCCCGAACATGGGCGCAGATTAAGTATCTTCACTATTCATCCCTGTTTAGGCGACGCGAGAAAGCGCCCCATCAACTGCTGCCTTCACTTCCGTCAGCCACTCGCGCGGCATCTCGGATAGATGCGCTGTCCGCCATTCGGCGTCGTCACGACCAATCAGAACCTTCACGGTCACTGAATCCCCGCCGGCATAGTAGAGATCATCGACGTAAGAGCCGTCCCGCATAACCATCCCGCGTTCCTCTCGCCCATCTGGGTTGGACCAATACTCAACAGTGGGGTTTCTCGAGCCAAATACTAAATAGGCACCACGCGGCGGCCTCAGACAGCGCCCCAGAGCACACAATCCGGGGCCATCGACCGGGAAACCGACCTCCGACCGGGCAGCCCATGGGAGGCCGGTTTCTCGGCCCTGGGCGGCCCGCTTCCCGCAGTCGATCCCGATTAATCAAATGGGAACCTTCCAAGTGCAGAATGATTAACCGAAGTTAATCTTGGAGGCTGAGGAATGTCGGACGAAGACATCGCCCTGCGAGCCGTCAGTGCCGGCCCAAGAGATCCTTGAGGAATATCTCGAACCTCGCCCGCGCTCCAATGAGCGCCTAATCCTTGATCGACTGGTTGAGGTACTGGAGCAACCCAGTCTGATCGTTGCGGTCAATCGAAGTAAGCGAAGCCACAGCTGACCGTGGAACGGGTGCCACTGGCCGCCGGAAGGTTAGGCAGTCGCCAAAAATCGCTATGGGACTCAATGGCGCCCCAGTTGCCTAACCTTGGCGCTAACCCATTGTTTCATCTACATTCTGTCAATCCTGCCGGGATCGCCACCCCACTCCCCGTTCAATGAAACCATTTTCCGGAAGCCGCGAAGCCCGCCGGAAACAAACCCGGCGTAGCGTCCCGGCATTGGACCAAGGGGATTACGTCATGTGGGATTTCATCAACGAGTTGTATCGGGATTTCTGCCTGGCTCGCCTGCAGGAGATGCGGAAGCTCGAGCATCATATCTGATCGGGCAGAGCATTGATGGCGATCAGCCGTTCTCGCCGCACGGCTTGGATCACCCCGACAATCGGACCTTCGCCAGCGCACAAGTAGCCAACATCAGTCCACCACGGGACGCCAGTCCCCGTATGACTACGGGGGCGCTCGAACCCTGGCGCCGGTTTTGCAGACACAAACATGACTGGGATTGCGGGCCCAGATTGGAACAGGGCGCTGCCGGGACAATGCATTTCGAGCCCGGCGGCGTAATTTTTCGGGACAGGCTCACCGCCGTGATCCGAACGGCCTGGCGTCAGTGCCAGGACCGGTCGCTTTGCTTCGCCCCGTTACCTCTCCTGCCTAAAAAAACGACCTTGCGCGCGCACGCTCGTTCGACGCCGATAGATCCACCATTGAGGTGTAGCCGGGACGACGATCAAAAAGGTATCGCCGTTGGTTGATCGTCGTCTTCCTGGCCCGTCGCTCGCGAACGCCGACCGTCGGCAGCAATCAAACCAATCTCTAAGGTTCTCTTAACCACAAGCGAAGGCCGCACGCGGGGTCGTAGGCCGATTGCGCGCCGATCCGCGTTGTCCAGCACCATGCGTACGACAAGCCGTTTGATCGCCTCGGCTCTGTGTGGTGCGGCGGTTCTCGCTGCGCCGCTCGCAGCCGCCAATGCGCAGCAGGTGCAGGCCGGAACGCTTGAGTGTCGTGGCGGACCCGATACCGGGTTCGTCGTGGGTCCGGTGACCAACCTGAATTGCGTGCTGCACGTCGATAGCGCGCCGGACAGTCGTTATGTCGCGGCCATCCGCAATCTCGGTGTTCTGATCGGAGATCAAGAAGTCGCTGTGACCTGGAAGGTGATGGCGCCCGTGCCGTGGCTTGGAAGCGACGATCTCGCCGGCGGCTACGCCCATGCCGACGGCGCCGGCGTCAACGTTCTCGCCGGCGGCACGAATACACCGATCACGTTGCATCCGTTGAACGAGCAGAACGCCCCCTCAACGCCGCCCCTGAAAATCAAGAACCTCGAGATTCGGCCGGTGGACCGCTGGCCCTGAGCGCAGCCGGGTGATGGCTCGCGCGGACGCCAGAATGCACAACGCCGTCCGCTTGAAATACATGCGAACGGCGTTGGCCCTAGCCCCAGGAAGGTGATGCAAAATCCTGACAGCTCCAAGAATGCACACTTTGTGCCAGCGGCGCATGTCCCAAATTGGCTATCACGCGGCATGGCCCAAATGGGCCATTTGGAAACACAGAAACGAAGATAAGTTAGGCACCGAGGCGCCGGCGACGGTGCCTCACGACCAAAGTGTCTACTTGGCCTCAGCGTGGCCCACGCGCTGAGGCCTTTCTTTTTTTGATGTTCGCCGTGTGCCGAAATCAGTCGCCGTCTTTATCATTCAGCGCACGAAACGATTCCGTAGTTCTCCGTGCGTGAACAAAGTTCCGACGGCGATTGAGAGACCGATCGCTTTCTGTTCGTGCGTTGCAGGTTCCAACACTTGCCGTGAGCGCCGGGAGCGCGCTTCGCAATTTCTTAATCCAAGAATGCGTTCTTAGGGGATTGTGAGTGCACGCCTCGGTCGTCGATATAGCAGGGACCGCGATGGACGATTCCGGGATCGTCCTTTTTCCTCGATGAGGATTCGCACGACTCAAACATCAAGCGAGCAATGCGGACGCAGCACGCAGCGATCACGCCGCGCGCGGTCGCTTCAGTGTCACGCCGCCCTCCGATCGCCGGATCAGGACCGCCGCTTGGCTTCGACGTAACGCTTGAAGTTATCCAGGATCGCCTGCCAACCGCCGCGCTGCTGCTCGACCGAATGGGTATCCTCGCTGTCGAAGCTGACCTGCACCTTGACGCCGCCGGTCTCCGGCGTGAATGCGACCTGCGCGCTGCGATCGCCGAACGAATATTCGAGCAGACGGGGCTCCTCGACCCTGGTGTAGGTGCCCGCGAAATCGAACCCCATGCTGCCGTCCTTGGCTTCCATTCGCGACGAGAAGGCGCCGCCGGTGCGCAGGTCGACCGTCGCGGCGGTCGTGTGCCAATCGTCGGAAGCCGCGTTCCACTGCTTGATGTCGTCAGGTGTCGTGTAGGCGCGCCAGACATCCGCGATCGGCGCGGCAACGGTCGTTTCGACGGCAATCTTCATATGTATTCCCTCGTCGCGATGGGGTGAAATTGACGCGCTTCCCGGGCGGCGCCGGACCGCGGCCATTCTATTAGGGCCATAGATGCCTTCGTCAAATGACAACGCCCGGACCATCGGGAACATGAGGAGACCGGAGACGCCATTCAACCAACCAAATGGTGCGTGGCCGCCACAAGAATTTCGTCAGCAATGACCGTGTATGCAAGACGGGTCCAATGCCCGGAGAGCGCGTCATGCGGAACCTGAACACCGTCCTGAGCAAGCTGAATGACCGCCTGCTGCGGCTGGAGGGCGAACTGTTCGTGCTGCGATCGATCGCGCGCGCCGCCCTCACCGCCGGCGACGAGTCAGCCGTCCGCACCCGCAAGCTGCTCGAAGGCGCCAAGCTCGCGCTGTCAGACGAAGCCGAACGGCCGCTGGACGCCGCGACCGGGAAATACGTCGCGGCCGCGATCGCCATGGTCGAAGAGCTGCTTGAGAATCCGCGTGAGGCGGCGCCGCTGTTCAGGGTGATCGACGGCGGCAAGCGGGACGATTAGCGCGCTTGCACCGAGCCTAGCCGGCGTCCGCCACGGCCCTGTCATACGCCTCGATCGTCACCTTTGCCCTGAGAGCAATATCCGCGGCCGTCATGCCCGGCTTGTAGAGGCTGCTACCGAGACCGAAGGCGCGAATGCCCGCCTTCACATACTCGGCGAAACTCTGGTCCGAGACGCCACCGACCGCGGCGATCATCACATCCGGCGGCAGCACGGCGCGGATCGCGGTGATGCCGGCGGCGCCGAGCACGTTGGCCGGAAAGAATTTCAGGCTCGACGCCCCCGCGCGCGCGGCGAGCAGCGCTTCCGTCGGCGAGAACACGCCGGGCATCGTGATCATCGCATGGTCCCGCGCGCGCGCCAGCACCTCGACATCGACATTCGGCGACACCATGAGGCGGCCGCCGACGTCGTGCAGGCGATCGACGTCTGCGGCAGTCAGCACCGTGCCGGCGCCGATCAGAACATCGGCCGGCGCGCGCTTCGCCGCGATCTCGATCGAGCGGAATGGCTCGGGCGAGTTCAGCGGAATCTCGATCGCGGTCATGCCGGCGTCGAGCAGCGCGCTGACGATGCCCGGCGCCTCGTCCGGCTTGACGCCGCGCAGGATCGCGACCAGCGGTCGCTTCATCGGCGGAAACGGAATGCTCATGCGTTGATCCCTCAGTTCTTCCAGATCGCCGCCGCCGCGCCGGCGAGACCACGGCGAACCGCCTCCTCCGCGTCCACGGCATCGAGCGGAATCAAAAGGCATTCGAGCGCCATCTGATAGAGCCGCTGCAACCGGCCCGAGGCAATCAGCGTAACCGGCGCTCCCTGCTTTCGCTCCGCAAGGCCCGCCGCCAGCTCGACGCCGATCAGCGTACCCGAGATCGTCTCACGCGCGGCCTCGGCGCTGCCGCCGAACAACAGCTGCCGCGATCGCACGCGAAACAGCAGATTGGCCGATAGCGCCGGCGCCGCGAAGGCCTCCGCGACGGCCGCGCGGAACGCATCGCCGTCAACCGCCTCCTCTGCGCCGGCGACGGCGTGCGACAGGATGGTGTCGCGCGCGACAGCACTGAACAACTCTCCGGTCATGAAGGTCGCAAAGCGCTCGACCGTTCCACCGCGGACCCTGACCCATTTGGAATGCGTTCCCGGCATGCAGACGAGCGCCTCGCCCGGCGCGTTCAAGCCGAGCGCCCCCAGCAACTGGGTCTCCTCGCCCCGCATGACGTCGGGCGCGGCGGTATCACGCTGCGCAATCCCAGGCAGGATACGGATATCGCGCGCCTGCCCGCCGACTACGACGGCGCCGTTGAGGATGTCCGAGAGATGCGCCGGCGTATCGATATAGCCGGCCTCGACCCAGCCCTGCCGCGCGCCCGCCATGCCGCAGATCACGACCGGCAAGTCGGCCGCCGCGCCCAGCGCATCGAGATGCGATTGCAGCACGGCCGCAAAGCCGGTCCTGGCGGCTGCGGTCATGCCTTCATCGCTGCGCCGCTCACCGAGCACCCTGCCACCGGCACTCATCAGCCAGAGCCGGAAGCTGCTGGTGCCCCAGTCGACCGCGACATAGGAAAGCCCGCTCATCGCGCCCTGTTCCACGCTCTCAGTGTCCGGCGCACCGACGGCGCCGCTGCTCAGACGCGATAAAGGCGATCATCGCCTCACGCAAGGCGGCCCGCTGGCGTGACATCACGAGGCCTCGCCTGGCATCAGATGCGCGGCTGCGATTACCGCGCGCCCTTCAGCGTGCAGGAGGTCGTGCAGGTCGTAACGTTGCCGCGGTCACATTTGATGCAGGCATTGACGCACTGATCCATGACCTTGGGATTGTACTGACTGTAAAGATTGGCCGCACAGCTGTTGGTCGATCCCGTGACCTCCGGGTCGGACCAGCAACCGGACAGTAAAAATGCTGCGGCACTCAAAATGGCGACCTTGCGCATAAGGCCTCCTGCCACGCTCTATCCGAGTAACCTTGATCGGTTAGGTTAAATTCTGGTTTCAATTGCGACCTTATTCGGAAGCAGTATTGCTTATCCACCGGACATTTCCCCAAGGTCCGGGCCCACACCGGCAAGGCCGTCAGGCGACCCCGCCTGGCGGCTTTGTTGCCCAGCAATGCACAAGGATACCAACAAGATGGCCCGAAAGCCGCGGTGGTCGTTCAAGGAGGACCGACGACTGATGGAACTGGCACGCTCCTCAAAGTCGCTGGAGGAGGTCGTGAAGGCGACCGGCCGCTCGCCGGAGCGGATCAAGAAGATGGCCATGCGCCTCGGCCTGTCGATCAAGCCGCGCGGTACCACCAAGAAATAACCTGAAATGCAGCCGCTGCGGCGGCACGGCCGGCGCGCCTTCCAGCGAAATCAGCACCGCCTCGCGTGCGGACAACCCGCCAGAAAAAGGTCTAGAGCTCCGGCGGACAATCGTCCTTCGCCCGCACCGGGATCGCCTTGACCTCGCCCTGCGGCTTGGCCTCAGCCTCCGCCTCGGTCGCCCGGGTGCAGGTGGTCAGCACGAAGGCGACCCGGCTGCATTGCCATTCCGGCCCGAGCGCCGCATTGGACACCGGCTCGGGCGACGCCAGCGTCAGGGATAGATACGCCACCAAAACGGCACCCGCCGCGCCTGCGGCAGCCAGCGCCGCGCCCTTTCCGGACCACAGCTTGGACATCATGGCCTTGGTTCCCGCCGATCTCTGGGAGTCGAGGCAGCCCGCCTGTCCGCGTGTGATCGGAATCACAGCCGGGATCAAACAGTTCAGCCCGAGTCTTTGGGCTTGATTTGGGATCGATATTGCACTGCCGCAAGACGGGGTCAGCGCGCCGGCTCGATCACATTACAGTTGGTCCGGCCGGACATCAGGCAGTCCTGCATTTTGCTCGCCGCCGTCAGGTCATGCGCGAGCCAGAGGCCGACCGCGAGCATGACCGCTGCGACCAGCAGTCCGATCAGCGCGCCCCTTCTGCTGCCTCCGTCGTCGGAGTCGCTCATGCCAGCTTCGGTTCCCGATTGCCACGGTCCGCATCATGACGGTTTGCACGGTTGCGTGCGATCAATTCTGCAACAGTCGCGCAACGAAATGCACGGCCGCGGCCGTCGGCACCGCAATTCCGTTGCGCGCCAGGGGCGACTCGCGAAAGACTACTCGCTGGAGTGGAGCGCGTGTGCGGGGGCGTGCCGATGAGCGAACAAGAAACAACGACGTACAACTATCAGCGTTACAGGCAGTTGCTCTCGGAGGCTGTCGATGAGAGCAGCAGGCTGCGGCTGATCAGCCTGCTGATCGCCGAAAAGGCGCGCGACAGGCTGGAAGCCCAGCGCGCCTCGGACCGGAGCGCGATGACCGCCGAGACGGTCGCCAAGGTCCTGGGTAACGGACGACGCGAGCACCTCCAGCGCGGCTGAACTTTTCAACAGCCCTTGTTCGACAGCCCTTGGTGACCAGCCACTCACCACGCGTCCGCGGGGCGAACGATGGCCGCTTGACGCTGGCTCATATCTCCCTTGCTCCACAGCCATCCGTTCGCCACTGGCAATTTCGTCGCCATTCACTTATTGAAACGCCGAACCAACCCCATCCATCACCCGAACAGAAAGCAGCAAGGCTTCCTCTATGAGTGGCTTCAAGGAACTGGGTTTTGCCGACCGCCAGAAAGCGGCCCTGCAGGCGCGGCAAAACCTCCTCAACAAGTTTCGCTCCCAGCCGGGAGCTGACGATCCCGCTGTGAAGGCACGTGCCGAGGAGCGCGCGGCGATCGCCGACCGCCGCGCCAAGGCCAAGGAAACCCGTGAGGCCGAAAAGGCCGAGCAGAAGCGCCGCGAGGAAGAGGCCGCAGCCGCCGAGGCCGCCCGCATTGCGCGCGAGAAGGAAGAGGAAACCGCCCGCGAGGAGGCGCTACTCGCCGAGCAGAAGGCCAAGCGCGATGCCCGCTACGCGGCACGCAAGGAGCGCGGCAAGAAGAAGCGCTAAGGCGCAACCAGGCCCGCCAGAGCGGCGGGCCTGCGGACAGCGGGCGATGACGGCAGTCAGTTCTTCTTCATGGCGTCGTCTTTCTTCATCATCGCGCCGCCGTCCTTCTTCATGGCGTCGTCCTTCTTCATCATGCCACCGTCCTTCTTCATGGCATCCTTGGACATCGTGTCTTCCTTCTTCATCGCGTCATCCTTGCCCATCTTGTCCTGAGCGAAGGCGGCGGGCGCCAGCGCCAGGCTGAACGAGAGCAGCGCGGCGGAAAGGCCGAGGCGGGTCTTGGTGGTCATGGTGATGATCCCTTGTGTGGTCGAATGTGAGCGCGACGACTTGCCGCTCTCTCCTCGACGCACTTGCGCCGGCCGTCGTTACCTCCAATAACGAATTCTTGAAGCAGCACGGCTGCGGTCGCCCGGCGGCTGGTCGCGCGACGGTTGCGTGACGACGCGGCGTCGCCGCGCATCAGTGTGCACCGCAACAACGGCAAGGCTTGAACGTCAGGACTTGAACGTCAGGACTTGCAGCCCCGTATCGGCTCGCACTATCAGGGCGCCTCGAACTATCAGACTAGAGAATATTCACGCGAAGACCGGCTAAGCTAAAACTCCGCGCCGGCCTAACAGCCACTCAAGAAGCTCTCAGGGGAGAACAATGCTTACACGCCGCCACGTCCTCGCTTCCGCCCTCGCCGCACCCGCCGTCCTGCGGATGGGCATCGGGACCGCGCATGCCGCGACCACGCTGAAGATCTCCCACCAGTTCCCCGGCGGCACCATCGACAAGGGCGACTTCCGCGACCGGCTGTGCAGGATGTTCGCGGCCGAGGTCGCCAAGCGCTCGGGCGGCGAGCTGACCGCCGAGGTCTACCCGAACTCGTCGCTGATCAAGACCAACGCGCAGTTCTCGGCGATGCGCAAGGGCGCGCTCGATCTCAGCCTGTATCCGATGCCTTATGCCGGCGGCGAATTGCCGGAGACCAATATCGGCCTGATGCCGGGCCTCGTCACCACCTACGATCAGGGCCTGCGCTGGAAGAAGGAGCCGGTCGGCAAGGCGCTGACCGACTTCCTCGCCGACAAGGGCATTCTGCTGATTTCCTGGGTCTGGCAGGCCGGCGGCGTCGCCAGCCGCTCCAAGGCGATCGTGGCGCCTGAAGATGCCAAGGGCCTCAAGGTGCGCGGCGGCTCGCGCGAGATGGACATGGTGCTGCAGACCGCCGGCGCCGCCGTGCTGTCGGTGCCCTCGAACGAGCTCTACGCCGCGATGCAGACCGGCGCCTGCGACGCCGGCATCACCTCCTCCACCAGCCTGATCTCGTTCCGCCTCGAGGAGGTCGCGAAAGCGCTGACCTCGGGCGCCGGCGCCTCCTACTGGTTCATGCTGGAGCCGTTGATGATGTCGAAGGCGATCTTCGACAAGCTGCCGAAAAACCAGCAGGACATCATCCTCGCCGTCGGCACCGAGCTCGAGGCGTTCGGCCGCAAGGGGGCGCAGGACGACGATACCGAAGTCGCCAAGGTCTATGAGAAGGCCGGCGCCAAGGTCAGCGCGCTCGATGCAACCATTGTCGGCAAGTGGCGCGACATCGCGCGCGATACCGCGTGGAAGGACTATGGCGCCAAGACCGCGACCGCCGCCAACCTGCTGAAGCTCGCAAGCGACGTCGCCGCATGATGCATGGTCCGGTCCCGGATCAGCCCGAAACCGCAAGCATCGCCGCGGGCAACACGCCCGTGGCCTTGCTTGGGCGCGCGCTGTCCATCTGCAACAACATCATCGTGGCGTTCGCCGCGCTCGCCCTGGTCGCGGCCTGCGTGATCCTGAGCTACAGCGTGCTCGGCCGCGCCCTGTTCCACAGCCCGAACTACTGGCAGGACGAGGCGGCCGTGTTCCTCCTGGTCGGCGCCACCTTCATGACCTCGGCCTATGTGCAGAGCCAGCGCGGCCATGTCAGCATCGAGGCGTTCGTCGGGCTGCTCTCGGCGCGCGCCAACGCCATCAGGCTGTGGCTGGTCGACGTCGCGAGCTTCGCGTTCTGCGCCTTCTTCGCCTGGAAGTCCTGGACCCTGGCGCATGAGGCCTATGTCGACGGCCAGGTATCCAACTCGATGTGGTCGCCGCCGCTGGCCATCCCCTACGTGCTGATGGCGCTGGGCATGACGCTGCTCTGCGTGCAGATCCTCCTGCAAATCATCATTCCGCTGACGGGTGGCGCACGCCGATGACCGTGTTTGGTATTGGTATCTCCTACGGACTTGCCACCCTGTTTGCGATGTTCTCCGGCATGCCGATCGCGTTCGCGCTCGGTGCCGTCGCGGTCGTGTTCATGGCGATCTTCATGCCGGCGGCCTCGCTCGATACGGTGACGCAGAACGTCTACGAGGAGATGGCCTCGATCACGCTGCTGTCGATCCCGCTGTTTATCCTGAAGGGCGCGGCAATCGGCAAATCGCGCGCCGGCCAGGATCTCTATTCGGCGCTGCACGCCTGGCTGCACCGCGTGCCCGGCGGCCTCGGCGTCGCCAACGTGTTCGCCTGCGCCCTGTTCGCGGCGATGGCCGGCTCCTCGCCGGCGACCTGCTCGGCAATTGGTTCGGCCGGCATTCCGGAGATGCGCAAGCGCGGCTATTCCGGCGGCTTTGCCGCGGGGATCATCGCCGCCGGCGGCACGCTCGGCATCCTGCTGCCGCCCTCGATCACGATGATCCTGTTCGCCGTCGCAGCCGAGAAATCGCTGGGACGGCTGTTTCTCGCCGGCATCGGCCCCGGCCTGCTGCTGGTGACGCTGTTCGGTTTCTACGCCGTGTTCCGCTTCCGCAAGGAATACGCCATGGCCCGCGCGGTCTATGACGCGACCGGCAAGGACGCGGCGATCCTTCAGCATGACGAATTCACCATGGCCGAGCGCTTCAGCGCGCTGCCGCGCGTGATCCCGTTCGTGCTGCTGCTGACCGGCGTGATGATCGCGCTCTACGGCGGCTACGCCACGCCATCGGAAACCGCCGGCCTCGGCGGCCTCCTGGCGCTCGGGCTGATCGCCGTGATCTACAGCGTGTGGACACCCAGCGACCTGTCGCCGATCCTGAAATCGACCATCCGCGAGTCCACCATGCTGATGCTGATCATCGGCATGTCACTGCTCTATTCCTATGTGATGAGCTACCTGCATATCTCGCAGTCGGCGGCGGAAGCGATCGTCGCAATGCACCTGCCGCGCTGGGAGCTCTTGTTTGCGATCCTCGTGATGGTGATCGTGCTCGGCTTCTTCCTGCCGCCGGTCTCGATCATCCTGATGACCGCGCCGATCATCCTGCCGCCGCTCCGTGCGGCCGAGTTCGACATCATCTGGTTCGGCGTCGTCATGACCATCGTGATGGAGATGGGCCTGATCCATCCGCCGGTCGGCCTCAACATCTTCGTCATCCGCAACGTCGCGCCCGACATTCCCTTGAGCGAGGTGATCTGGGGCACGCTGCCGTTCGTGCTGCTGATGATGTTCGCAGTGCTGTTACTCTGCTTCTTTCCGCAGATCTCGACCTGGCTGCCGAATCTGATCATGGGGCCGGACGGCGGGCGCTAGACCGTTTTCGCGCAGGGGGACGCGGCAAGACGAGAGTTTCAGGCCGCCTCCTGCTCGCGTTCCGCGAGCGCCTTCTCGATCCGGCGGACCAGCAACGCCGTCGGACGCCCCTCGCGCTGTAGCCGGCGGAGTTCGTTCCACAGCCTGATGATTTCGCGGTCTCGCTCGGCGTCCATGGCGGCACTCTCCCGGAGCGCGCCAATATGAACGAAACGAGAACGAAACTCAAGGCCCCGAGATCAAGACGCAGTCGCTCGTGCAGGAACCGGAGCGACGCGGCGCGATTGGTTCCTTCATGAAAATGGCCAAGGCAATTCGCAAGCAGGCGCAGACCGCGGAGCGGGTTGCATTGACGACGGCCGACGCACTTGTCGCCAACCAGATGCGCTCCCTCGCCCGCGCCTTCAGGAGCCAGGCCGATATCCTGAAGAGGAAAGAGAAGAAAAAGAAGAAGTGAGACGCGCCTGCGGTCGCGGCTCAGGGATAGCCATCACCCGGCGTGTCGACCTCGACCACGTCGATCCGCGACGTGGACCTGCCCTTGCGTAGCTTCTCGTAGGACGTCTCCGCGCTCAGGCAGAACAGCGTCCTGCGGTCCGCGCCTCCGAGCGCGCAGGCAAGCGCGCGGCGGCCGGACAGCGTGATGCGCTCACGCTCCACACCGGTGCGATCGATCCGGACAAAAGCATCCTCCGTAAAAGACGCGACCCAGGTCGCCCCGTCGGCATCGAGGCAGATGCCGTCGGGGTCGTTGACGCTGCCGAACCGCCCGCGCAGGCTCAGGCCGCCGTCCGGCGCGATGTCGTAATCGGTGAGACCTGCGCCATCCATTTCGGCAACGACGAGCCGGCGATGGTCGGAGGAGACCGCAATGCCGTTGGGAAACCGCAAGCCTTCCGCGACGACGCGCGCACTGCCGTCGGGCGTCACGAGGATGATCCGGCCGAACGCACCGCGGCGCTCCGGCGGCGGCAGGTTGAAGCCGAGATCGCCGACATAGGCGCGTCCCTGCCCGTCGATGATCATGTCGTCGATCGTGCCGGTCGCGACCTCGGAGAGATCGGCATAGAGGGACAGTGCTCCATCGGAAAACCGCAGCAGCCGCTTCCTGAACATCGTCAGCACGACGATGTCGCCATCAGGCAGGACGCCGAGCCCGCACGGCGTGTCGTCGGTCAGCGCGGCATGCTCCTGCAACTCGCCCGATGGGCTGATGCTCAGAAGCGTCCGCGCCATGCAATCGACGAACCAGAGCCGCCGGCGATGCCAGCGCGGGCCTTCGAAATAGCGGCCGCCGTCGAGGATGGTTCTGAGGCGTGCCGTCATGGCGCACCGGCTGGCGAAAAGTGATCTGTCAGTGACATCGGCAGCCCCCACGCGTGCTCGCAACGACGATACAACTCACGAGGAACCGGTCAAAGCACGGTGCTGCCTGTCCGTTTCCGCCCGTAAAAACCCCGGTTCCCGCGGGTTCCACACGCCATATTCCATATTTCGCCGCGTTTTCCCTGTTGAGTTGCAGCTGCATTAACACTCGAGAATCGAGGGTAGTGATAATCTGCGGCGGTTGTGCCGCCGTATGACGCGTTCTGTTGTGCCTCATGGTTTCTCAGGGGGGACCAGGGAATGAACCGTTGCCTACGTCCGCTGGCGTGTTTCGCCACCGCCGCCGCGCTCGCGCTGCTTCCGGTCCAGGCGACCGCCAAGCCGCATCACCAGCACCAGGCCAAGAGCGGCCACGGGGACAAGAAAGCGCATGGCGGCAAGGCCGCGCGCGAGAGTGCCTCCGGCAAGCGGCGGCACGCCAGACATGGCGCCGATAAACGGAAATCCGCGAAGGCCAAATCCGCTCCTGCCAAATCGGCTGAGAAGGCGCCCGAGCCGGAGAAACCCGCCGGGCCGCAATTGTCGGGCGATCTCGCCACGATCAGGGACGCGATCCTTGCCGCGCGCAGAGGCAAGACCAGCGACGCGACCGACATCCAGGCCAAAATCACCGACCCGGTCGGGCGAAAACTCGTCGAGTGGTATCTGCTGCGCCACTCGGAATCGAGCGCGCCGTTCACCCGCTATGCGGCATTCGTGACGGGCAACCCGGACTGGCCAAGCGTCACGCTGTTGCGCAAGCGCGCCGAAGCGCGGATGTGGCAGGAGCGCAGCGATCCGGCCACCGTGCACGGCTTCACCCTCGATCAGCCGATCAGCGCCAAGGGCAAGTTCGCGCTCGCCCGCACGCTGCTGGCCGAAGGCGACCGCGACGGCGCCACCCGGCTGGTGCGCGAAGCCTGGCGCTCGGAGGAGCTGTCCGATCGCACCGAGAGCGACGCCTATGATGCGTTCAAGGACCTGCTGACGCGCGACGACCATCGCGCACGCATGGACAAGCGGATCGGCGCCAAGGATCTCGCCGGCGCGAGGCGCGCGGCGCAGCGGCTCGGCGGCGACGATCTGGCGATCGTGAAAGCCTGCGGCGCGGTCCGCGGACAATCCAGCAAGGCAGAGGACACACTCAACGATGTGCCGGCCGATGCCCGCCGCGATCTCGGCTACACGCTGTGCCGAATTCAGTGGCTGCTTGCGAAGAACAAGGTCGACGAAGCGGCGCGCGTGACGATCGCGGCTGAGCCCGAGACGATGGCGCAACAGGACACCGACCAGTGGTGGCGCGAGCGCCGCATCCTCTCCCGCAAGCTGCTCGACCAGGGCGAGTACCAGGTGGCCTATGACGTGATCCGGCCCGCAGCGGCGCCGGACAATCCCTATTACCGCTCCGACATGCACTTCATGCGCGGCTGGATCGCGCTGCGTTATCTCAACGACGCCAACACCGCCGCGGCGCACTTCGCGCATATCGACGAGGGCCAGACCAACCCGACCGTGCTGGCGCGCGCCGCCTATTGGCGCGGCCGCGCCGCCGAGGCTCTCGGCAATTCTGCGGCGATGCGGGCCGATTACCAGGCCGCCGCGCGCTACCCGACGGCCTATTACGGTCAGCTCGCGCTGGCCAGGCTCGGCCGTGATGGTGGCGTCGAGCTGCGCGCGCCCTCGCCGGCCGCTAGCGCCGGCAGCATGGCGGCGGATGAGCGCGTCCGCGCCGCCGATATGCTCTATGCGATCGGCGAGCCCGACATCGTGCTCTATTTCGCCGCCGACCTCGCCGAGGAAAGCACCGATGTCGGGATGCTCGAAGCGCTCGGCGAGCTGACCGGCCGCCGCAACGATGCCCGCGCCATGCTGCAGATCGGCAAGATCGCGCTCGCGCGCGGCTTTGCCTTCGACCATTACGCTTTTCCGGTGATCGGCATTCCCAAGCACACGCCGATCGCCCCCGATATCGGGCGCAGCATGACCTACTCGATCGCGCGTACCGAAAGCGCGTTCGACCAGCGCGACAAGTCGGCAGCCAACGCAGTCGGCCTGATGCAGGTGACACCGGAAGCCGGCCGTGACACCGCCAAGCGCTTCGGCGTCAGCTATGACTGGAGCCGGATGGTGTCCGATCCCGTCTACAACACCCAGATGGGCGCAGCCGAGCTCAGCGCGTTGCTGTCGGAATATCGCAACTGCCACATCATGACCTTTGCCGGCTACAACGCCGGCCGCGGCCGCGTTCGCGACTGGATCAAGGCCTATGGCGACCCGCGCGATCCCAAGGTCGATCCGGTCGACTGGGTGGAGCGGATCCCGATCTCCGAGACGCGCAACTACGTCCAGCGCGTGATGGAGAATTTCGCGGTCTACCAGGCACGGTTCGAGGACGCCGGCACGGCGGTCGCCAAGAACGGCGAGCGCGTCGTGACACAGGAGAGCAACGCGGCGCCGGCTGAGGCAATGCCGTCGCAATAATCCAGCGTCGCCCCGGCCTAGTGCGCAATTGCGCACGGGGCCGGGACGACGCGGAGAGAGCGCGGTTCAATCCACCTTCACGTTGGCGGCCTTGATCATCGGCCACCATTTTGCGATTTCCGCCTTCTGCCAGGCGCCGAGTGCATCCGGCGTGAGCTGGTCCTTCGGCGGCATCTGCAAGCCCAAATTCTCGAGCTGCTTCTGCACGGCCGGATCGGCCATCGCTTCGACCGCTGCGGCATTGAGCTTGGCCACGATCTCCTTCGGGGTACCCTTCGGCACCCAGAGGCCGGACCACAGCGTCATGTGGAAGCCCGGCAGGCCGGCCTCGTCGACGGTCGGGACGTCGGGCGCATTCGCGACCCGCTTGGAGTCGGTCACCGCATAGGCGCGGATATTGCCGGCACGGACCTGGTTGATCGAGTTCGAGGTCTGGTCGACGATGATGTCGATCTGGCCGGCGACGAGATCGTTCAGCGCCGGCCCGGTGCCGCGATACGGCACATATTGCAGCTTGGTGCCGGAGACGTTCTCGAAATAGAGCCCGGCGATATGGCTGCCGCTGCCGGCGCCGGCGGTGCCCGCGGTCGGCGGCGCCGACCGCGACTTCAGCCACTCCAGCAATTCCTTCAGCGATTTCGCCGGCACGGCGTTCTTGCTGACGATGATCATCGGGTTGCTCGGCAGCAGCACCACCGGCTCAAGATCGGTGACGAGGTCGTAGCCGAGCTTGTAGATCGCGCCGTTGGCGACATGGGTGCCGAGATGGCCAAACGAGATGGTGTAGCCGTCGGGCGCCGAGCGCACCGCACGGCCGACGCCGATCGAGCCGCCCGCCCCGGTCACGTTCTCGATTAGCAGCACCTCGCCCAGCGACTGCTTCATGCGCTCGCCGAGGATGCGCGCCATCGCATCCGAGGGGCCACCGGCAGCAAACGGCACCACGATGGTGATCGGGTGCGCGGGATAGGTTTCCGCGGAAACGGTCCCCGTCAACGCCAACATCGCCAACACGGCCAGAACCAGCTTCCGCATCACGCTCTCCCTCAATTTTCTTGTTTCCAATTATTTTTGAAGGGCCACCTTTCGACAAGACGGCCCTTCGGATGAGGCGTCAGAACTGCGAGAAGTCGATCGGCTTGTGCCGGTCGAGCGTGCGGGTGATCGGCGGCAGCGGGTATTTCAGGCCGCTGGCGCAGTTGAACAGCATCACGCGGTCGGTCTTGCTGACGCGGCCGTCGGCGAGGCTCTCTTTGTAGGCGGCATAGGTCGCGGCGCCCTCGGGGCACAGCAACAGCCCCTCCTCGCGCGCGACCTCGTTGAGGGCGGCGCTGATCTTGTCGTCGTCGACGGCGATCGCAAAGCCCTTGCTCTCGCGCACCGCACGCAAAATGAGGAAGTCGCCGATCGCCTGCGGCACGCGGATGCCCGAGGCGATGGTGTGGGCGTCCTCCCAGCGCGCGGCATGTTCGGTGCCGGCCTCATAGGCCCGCACCATCGGCGCGCAGCCGGAGGCCTGCACCGCGACCATGCGCGGGCGCTTGCTTCCGATGAAGCCGATCTTCTCGAGCTCGTCGAACGCCTTCCACATGCCGATCAGGCCGGTGCCGCCGCCGGTCGGATAGAAGATCACGTCGGGCACGTCCCAGCCGAGCTGCTCGGCGAGCTCGAGGCCCATGGTCTTCTTGCCCTCGATCCGGTACGGCTCCTTCAGGGTCGAGGTATCGAACCAGCCGACTTTCGCTTTTCCCTCACCGACGATCTTGCCGCAGTCGTCGATATAGCCGTTGACGCGATACACCGTGGCGCCCTGCAGCTCGATCTCGCTGACATTCACTTCCGGCGTGTCTGCCGGGCAGAAGATCGTGGTCTTGATGCCGCAGGAGGTGGCATAGGCCGCCAGCGCCGCGCCGGCATTGCCGTTGGTCGGCATCGCCATGTGCTTGATGCCGAGCGCCTTGCCCATCGACACCGCCATCACGAGGCCGCGTGCCTTGAACGAGCCGGTCGGCAGCCGCCCTTCATCTTTCACAATGATCTCACCGCCGCCAAGCCTGGCGCCGAGCCGCGGCAGCCGGATCAGCGGCGTCGTGACTTCGCCGAGCGAGACGATGTCCTTGCATTTGCGCACCGGCAGCAGCTCGCGGTAGCGCCACAAATCGGCGGGACGCTGGGCCAGCGCATCCTTCGTCAGCGCCTTCTTCACCCCGGCAAGGTCGTAGCGCACCAGCAGCGGCTTGCCGGCCTTGGAGAGGTTGTGCACCTGGTCCGCGGGATAATGATCGCCCTCCATCGCGCATTCGAGATGGGTGACGAAAGTCGGGCGTTCGATGGTGAGGTTGTCGTTGTCTTTCACGAGATTCTGTCCTTCTTGTTCTTCTTGAGTTCTTCCCTGCCGGATCCGTCACCCTGAGGAGCGCGAAGCGCGTCTCGAAGGGCGACGAGCCCGGCTGCTAGGTCTCGGCCGTGCATCCTTCGAGGCTCGCTGCGCTCGCACCTCAGGATGACGGAGCTGAGACTAGATATTCAGCACGCGCCCATAGGCGTCGAGCACTGCTTCCTTCATCATCTCCGACAAGGTCGGATGCGGGAATACGGTGTGCATCAATTCCTCTTCCGTGGTCTCCAGATTCATTGCCACGACATAGCCCTGGATCAGCTCGGTGACCTCGGCGCCGATCATGTGGGCGCCGAGCAGCTGTCCGGTCTTCTTGTCGAAGATCACCTTGACGAGGCCCTGGTCCTCGCCGAGCGCAATCGCCTTGCCGTTGCCGACGAACGGGAAGCGGCCGACCCGGATCTCGCGGCCGCCTTCCTTGGCGTTGGCCTCGGTGAGGCCGACGGAGGCGATCTGCGGATTGCAGTAGGTGCAGCCCGGGATCATCAGCTTGTCCATCGGATGCGGATGCAGGCCCTTGATCGCCTCGATGCAGATCACGCCTTCATGCTCGGCCTTGTGCGCGAGCATCGGCGGCCCCGCGACGTCGCCGATCGCATAGATGCCGGGAACGTTGGTCTTGCCGAGGCCGTCGATCACGACGCAGCCGCGGTCGGTTTTGACGCCAAGCTTCTCCAGCCCGAGATTCTCGATATTGCCGACCACGCCGACCGCCGAAATCACGCGCTCGAATTCCACCGCTTGCGGCTTCTCCTTGCCGTCGTCGATGGTCGCAACCACGCTGTCGGCCTTCTTCTCGAGCTTTGTCACCTTGGTCGAGGTGAGGATCTTGATGCCCTGCTTCTCGAAGCGCTTGCGGGCAAGCCCCGCGATCTCGGCGTCCTCGACGGGCAGGATCTGCGGCAGCACCTCGACCACGGTGACGTCGGCGCCCATGGTGTGGAAGAACGAGGCGAACTCGATGCCGATCGCGCCGGAGCCGACCACCAGCAGCGATTTCGGCATCCGCTCCGGCACCATCGCCTCGAAATAGGTCCAGATCAGCTTCTTGTCGGGCTCGAGCCCGGGCAGCACGCGCGGCCGCGCGCCGGTCGCCACGATGATGTGCTTGGCCTGATAGGTGCCCTCGCCACTGGCGCCCTTCGGCGCCTCGACCGCCGACTTCTTCACCGTGATCTTGCCGGGCGCATCGATCGTGGCGTCGCCCCAGATCACCGTGACCTTGTTCTTCTTCATCAGGAAGCCGACGCCGTCATTGAGGCGCTTCGAGACGCCGCGCGAGCGCTGCACCACCGCCTTTGGATCGAACGAGACGTTGTCGGCCGACAGCCCGTAATCCTTGGCGTGCTGCATGTAGTGATAGATCTCGGCGGAGCGCAGCAGCGCCTTGGTCGGGATGCAGCCCCAGTTCAGGCAGATGCCGCCGAGATAGGATTTCTCGACGATCGCGGTCTTGAAACCGAGCTGCGCGGCGCGGATCGCGGTCACGTAGCCGCCGGGGCCGGAGCCGATGATGATGACGTCAAAGGATGTGTCGGCCATGGCGGCTCCCGTTCAACTCAACGTGTGACGCCGCGGGCGCGGCTTCTTGCGATCAATGACCTGACCAGCCATTCGAGCCCGATCACCAGGGCCATGATGGCCAGGGCCGTCAGCACGATCGGCTGGGCGATGTTCCGCGCCAGCTGTTCGCCGGCGAAGAACGCGGAGTGCAGAAAATCGAACCCGACCGGATTGCAGACCAGCGCGGCCGACAGCAATAGCGAGATCCAGGGCCAGCGCGTGCGAGCCGTGCCGGCCATTCATCCGTACTCCCGCCATACCGCACCGAGGAACACGGACCACGCCAGCGCCAGCACCGCGGCGCCGATCATCATGATCCTGAACTGGATCGTCGATATCAGGTCGCGGTTGACCGCGACCAGCAACGCGACGGCGACGGCCGCGAGCAGGACGTACGGACCGTAGATCGCGTACATGGCGGATGCCCGTCACACCATCATCATCACGGGGTTTTCGATCAGCTGCTTGAAGGCGCCGATCAGCTCGGCGCCGAGCGCGCCGTCGATCGCGCGGTGATCGCACGACAGGGTCACGCTCATCATGTGCGCGATCTCGATCTTGCCGCCGCGCACCACCGGACGTTCCTCCGAGGTGCCGACCGCGAGGATCGAGGCATGCGGCGGATTGATCACGGCGGTGAAGTGGTTGATGCCGTACATGCCGAGATTGGAGACCGCGGTGGTGCCGCCCTGATATTCCTCCGGCTTCAGCTTGCGGGCACGGGCGCGCGCGGCGAAATCCTTCATCTCGTTGGAGATGGTCGAGAGCGTCTTGGTCTCGGCCTTGCGGATGATCGGCGTGATCAGGCCGCCCGGCATCGCCACCGCGACGCCGACGTCGGAATGCTTGTGCTTGAGCATGCCGCCTTCGGTCCAGCTGACGTTGCAGTTCGGAATCTTCTGCAGCGCGACCGCCATCGCCTTGATGACGAAGTCGTTGACCGAGATCTTGTAGAGCGGCTTCTTCTCCTTGTCCTTCGGCGCTGCGGCGTTGATCTCCTCGCGCGCGGCGAGCAGCTTGCCGATGTCGCAGTCGATGGTGAGGTAGAAGTGCGGGACGTTCTGCACCGAGGCGGTGAGACGCTGCGCGATGGTGCGGCGCATGCCGTCATGCGGCACCACCTCGTAGGAGCCCGGCTCGAACAGCGCGAGGATCTGCTTGTCCGACATCGACGGCGCGATGCTCGGTCCTGCGGCGGGCGCGGCCGCCGGCGCCTTCAGGCCCTTGCCGGACTTGGCCTCGTCGACGTCGCGCGCGATGACCCGGCCATGCGGGCCGGTGCCGGTGATGCGGGAAAGATCGATGCCGGCTTCTTTTGCCAGCCGGCGCGCCAGGGGCGATGAGAACACCCGCGCGTGGCCGTTGGCTTGCGCGGCCGGTGCGGCGGCCTGCGGCACCGCTGCCGGCGCTGCGGCCGGCTTCGGCGCGGGCGCCGCCGCCGGTGCGGGAGCCGCCGCAGGCGCGGCCTGGGCGGCGGGCTTCGGCGCCTCGGCGGGTTTTGCGGCCGGTGCGGCGCCCGCTCCGGCGCTGGCCGCCGCCTTCACATCCTCGCCGTCGCCGGCCATGACAGCGATGACGTCGTTGACCGGCACGTCCTGGGTGCCCTCGGGCACCAGGATCTTGGCGATCGTGCCTTCATCGACGGCCTCGACTTCCATCGTCGCCTTGTCGGTCTCGATCTCCGCGATCACGTCGCCGGACTTGACCTTGTCGCCCTCTTTCTTGAGCCACTTGGCGAGGTTGCCCTTTTCCATCGTCGGCGACAGCGCGGGCATGAGAATATTGATCGGCATTGTCAGTGACCTTGTTGCGACCGCGGTTTGGTTTGGCCCATGTCGGTCGGCCGGGCGATTTCGGCTTCGAACATCTCGACGATGCGCGCGAGCGCCTCGTCCTCGGTGTATTCGCTCTCGCGCGCATAGGCGCGCGCGGCGTGACGGGCGATGTCGACCAGCATGAGCCCCCACATGTCCGGCTCCTCGAAAGCGCGCTGGAACGCGATCGACAGGCCGCCATCGACGACGAAGGCGCGCAGCACCTCGATGGCGTCGTCGCGGCCCATCACGTCAGGCGGCAGCGGCTGCTCCTTGGGACCGGCCATCGGCGTTACCGATAGGATACGGCCTTGGCGGCGGCGACCACCTCGGCGACGGAGGGCAGAGCGAGCTTTTCGAGATTGGCAGCGTAAGGCATCGGCACGTCCTTGCCGGAGACGCGCGCCACCGGCGCGTCGAGATAGTCGAAGGCGTGCTCCATGATGCGCGACGCGACCTCGGAGCCGACGCCACTCTGCTGCCAGCCCTCCTCCACCGTCACCGCGCGGCCGGTCTTCTTCACCGAGTTGATGACGGTCTCGGTATCCATCGGACGGATGGTGCGCAGATCGACCACCTCGGCCTCGATGCCTTCCTTGGCGAGTTCGTCGGCAGCCTTCAGCGCATAGGACATGCCCATCGCCCAGGAGACGATGGTGACGTCCTTGCCGGCGCGGGCAATCCGCGCCTTGCCGATCGGCACCACGAAATCATCCAGCTTCGGCACCTCGCCGGTGTGGCCGTACAGCACCTCGTTCTCGAGGAAGATCACCGGATTGGGATCGCGGATCGCGGCCTTGAGCAGGCCCTTGTAATCGGCGGCCGAATACGGCGCGATCACCTTGAGGCCCGGGATCTGCGAGTACCACGCCGCGTAGTCCTGGCTGTGCTGGGCGGCGACGCGCGCGGCGGCGCCGTTCGGGCCGCGGAACACGATCGAGCATCCCATCTGGCCGCCGGACATATAGAGCGTCTTGGCGGCGGAGTTGATGATCTGGTCGATCGCCTGCATGGCGAAGTTGAAGGTCATGAACTCGACGATCGGCTTCAGGCCCGCCATCGCCGCGCCGACGCCGACGCCGGCAAAGCCGTGCTCGGTGATCGGCGTATCGATCACGCGGCGGGCGCCGAATTCCTGCAACAGGCCCTGCGTCACCTTGTAGGCGCCCTGATACTCCGCGACCTCCTCGCCCATGATGAAGACGTCGCCGTCGCGGCGCATCTCCTCGGCCATCGCATCGCGCAGCGCCTCGCGAATGGTCTGCGTGACCATCTCGGTCCCCGCAGGGATTTCCGGATCAGGCAGCGGCTCGGTCGCGGGCGCGGCCGGCGCCTTCGCCGCGGGCTGCGGCGCTTCCGCCTTTGCATCCCCCTTGGCTTCGGCCGGCACGGCCTCGGCGGCCTTCGGCTGCGGCACTGGTGCCGCCGGCGCCTTGGCGAGGTCGGCGGCGCTTTCGCCGTCGACGAGAATGGTGGCGATCGGCGTGTTCACCGCGACGTCCGCGGTGCCTTCCGGAATCAGGATCTTGCCGAGCGTGCCCTCGTCGGTTGCCTCGACCTCCATCGTCGCCTTGTCGGTCTCGATCTCGGCGATGACGTCACCGGACTTGATGGTCTCGCCTTCCTTTTTCAGCCATTTGGCGAGGTTGCCCTTCTCCATGGTGGGCGACAGCGCAGGCATCAGCACTTGAATGGGCATATCGGCTCCCGAAATCGGTCTTGAAATTCGTCTGCGCGGGTGGGGTCAGCGGTAGATGTCGGTGTAGAGCTCGGCCGGATCCGGCTCCGGATCGTGCTGCGCGAAGTCGGCGGCCGCGTTGACGATCTCGCGCACCTGGGCGTCGATCGCCTTCAGGTCCTGCTCGCTGGCGCCCGAGGCCAGCAAGCGGTTGCGCACCTGCTCGATCGGGTCCTGGTCGTGACGCACCTTCTCGACCTCCTCGCGCGTGCGGTACTTGGCCGGATCGGACATCGAGTGGCCGCGGTAGCGGTAGGTCTGCATCTCCAGAATCATCGGACCGTTGCCGCCGCGGCACCAGGCCACGGCCTCATCGGCGGCGGCCTTGACCGCGCGCACGTCCATGCCGTCGACCTGCTTGCCCGGAATGTTGAAGGAGGCGCCGCGCTTGGAGAAGTCCTGCTGGGCCGATGCGCGCGACACCGAGGTGCCCATCGCATAGCGGTTGTTCTCGATCACGTAGATCACCGGCAGCTTCCACAGCTCCGCCATGTTGAAGCTTTCATAGACCTGGCCCTGGTTGGCCGCGCCGTCGCCGAAATAGGTCACGCTGACGTTATCGTTGCCGCGATAGCGGTTGGCGAACGCAAGGCCAGTGCCCAGCGAGACCTGCGCGCCCACGATTCCGTGACCGCCGTAAAAGTGCTTCTCCTTGCTGAACATGTGCATGGAGCCGCCCTTGCCGCGGGAATAGCCGCCGCGGCGTCCGGTCAATTCGGCCATCACGCCCTTGGCTTCCATGTCGCAGGCCAGCATGTGGCCGTGGTCCCGGTAGCCGGTTATGACCTCGTCGCCCGGCTTCAGCGCCATCTGCATGCCGACCACGACCGCTTCCTGGCCGATATAGAGATGGCAGAAACCGCCGATCGCGCCCATGCCGTAGAGTTGACCGGCCTTCTCCTCGAAGCGCCGGATCAGGAGCATGTCCCGCAGTGCCTTGAGCTCCTGCTCCTTGGTGAATTCGGGGGGAGAACCGGCCTTCTCCTGCCCTGATTCTTTTGCGACGCTTTTCTTGGGTGCGGCCATGGCAATTCCGGGTGAGAGAAGTCGGAGAACCCTCTCTAACCCAACTCAAATCGCCTTGGAAGGATTGCGTTCGCCCGATGGAATTTTGCTATGCCGCACTGCAGCGCAGCGCGACATTTTTGTGATAGCGCGCGAGTGATTTTGAAATTTGAGAACGCGTCAGTTCTTGTTGATCCGAACGAGATCACGCGGATTGGCGTAGTCGAGCTGGAAGCGCGCACGCTCGTCCAGCATGTCGGGATCGACCCGGTCCGACCGCAACAGCGACACCCGCTGCTCGCCCTCGGCCCGCTCCTTCTTCAGCCGCGCCAACTCGGAGGTCAGCGCGATGATCTCCTGATCGAGTTCCTGCCGCGCGTTCAAGCCGTATTTGCCGGTGTAGGCGTTGACGCCGAAATAGCCGACCATCAGCGCCGCCAGCGTATAGAGGGCGAGCCCGGTCAGAATCGATTTGAGGCGTGTGCGGGAAACCATGGCCGCGAGCATGCGGCCATGGGGTTAACGAACGCTGAACCAGAGCGTTTTCGAGCGAAGTGGATACCGGTTCGCGTGAACGAAAGCGCGTCAAAACAAGTTCAGAGTCCCGTTCCGATTCAATCGGAACGGGGCTCTTGCTCAGCGGTTCTGCTTTTCGATAAAGGCCGCGAAGGCGTCGAGATACTGCTGCAGCACGCCCTTGAGCGACTCCTTGGTCAGTTCGCCGTTGTCGTCGAAGGCATCGCCGACGCCGTTGAGATAGGCTTCCGGTTGACCGAGGATCGGGCCGGAAATGCCCGGCAGGATGTTCTGCAGGTGCTTCACCGCGCTGACGCCGCCGAGCGGTCCGGGCGAATTGCCGATGATGCCGATCGGCTTGCCGATGAACGAGCTCTTGCCGTAGGGCCGCGAGGCGACGTCGATGGCGTTCTTCAGCACGCCCGGGATCGAGCGGTTGTATTCGGGGGTCACGAACAGCACGCCGTTCGACTTCTGCAGCTTCTCGCGGAAGGCGAGCCAGTCCGCCGGCGGCGCGGCCTCGAGATCCTGGTTGAAGAAGGAAATTTCCTGAAGCGTCGTCACATCGAGCTTCAGCGACGCCGGTGCAAGCTTGGCCAGCGCATTGGCGATCTTGAGCGAGAAGCTCTGCTTGCGGATGCTGCCGACGATGGTGACGATGTTATAGGCCATAGCAAATTTCCCTCGGGTTGCGCGTGAGACTGGTGGCCTTCACCTACCGGCGCACCAAGAAAGATGCAAGTGCATGGATCGTCCAATTCCGGAAACGCAGCGTTTCGCGGAATTGGTCTATGCAAAGCAAAAAGGCCGCCCCTGTCGGGACGGCCCTTGTGTTTCGATCCTCAGCCCTTGTTCGGGTTGATCAGGAATTTCTCGCCGGTCGCGCGCTTGTTGTAGACGGCGATGTTGTCGAGTTGCAGGGTCTCCTGCAACGAGACCACCTTGGTGTAGTGACTGGCGAAAGTCGTCTTCAGTTCGGCCACCACGCGCTGGCGCAGCTTGTTGCCGGCCTCCGGACCGATCTTCATCAGGAACGGGAACAGCAGCCAGCCGCCAACGCCCCAGGCCATGCCGAAGCCGCGCGGCAATTCGATCGAGCGGGTGTCGAGGCTGCCATAGACATAGACCTGCTTGTGCACGTTCGAGCCGTAGCGGCTATAGGCCTTGGCGGTCTTGTTGATCGCGGACTCCATCGCGACCAGGATCTGGCCCGCGAGCTTGCCGCCGCCGATCGCATCGAAGGCGATGGTGGCGCCGGTCTCGACCAGCGCGCCGGTGAGCTTGTCCATGAAATCGGGCGCGGAGGAATCGACGACATGCTTGGCGCCGATCTTGTGCAGGATCTCGGCCTGCTCCTTGTTGCGCACGATGTTGACGAGGCCGATGCCGTCCTTGAGACAGATCTTGTTGAGCATCTGGCCGAGATTGGACGCCGCCGCCGTGTGCACCAGCGCCTTGTGCCCCTCGCGCCGCATCGTCTCGGTCATGCCGAGCGCGGTCAGCGGATTGACGAAGCAGGACGCGCCTTCCGCCGGCGTGGTGCCGTCGGGCAGCGGCAGGCATTCGTTGACGCGCAGCGTGCGGTATTGCGCATACATCGCGCCACCGATCATCGCGACGGTGCGGCCCATCAGCGCTTTCGCCGCATCCGATGAACCGGTCCTGATCACGACGCCGGCACCTTCATTGCCGACCGGCATGGACTCGTCGAGCCGCGCGGCAAGGCCCGGCAATGCCGCTTCCGGCACGCGCGCGGTCACCACGGGCAATTCCTTGCTGCCGGAGACCTTGGCGGCCGACATGTCGGCCGGGCCGATCAGAAGACCGAGGTCGGACGGATTGATCGGGGTCGCCTCGACCCGGACCACGACCTCGTCGGGGCCGGGCTCGGGGGTCGGGACATTGACCAGCGATATCTCGAGCTCGCCATTCTTCTTGAGCAGCGAACGCAGTTGCAGACCGCTCTTGCCGTCGCTCATCCCGACCTCCCGTTTTTGCGTTTGTTGGATCCCGATCAAATTGGGGCGCTACGCCAGCGCCTTCAAGGCCGCCCTGCCCGCGTATTTCGCCTGGGTGCCGAGCTGCTGCTCGATGCGCAGCAGCTGGTTGTACTTGGCGGTGCGGTCGGAGCGTGCCAGCGAGCCGGTCTTGATCTGCCCGCAATTGGTGGCGACCGCGAGATCGGCGATCGTGGAATCCTCGGTCTCGCCGGAGCGGTGCGACATCACGGCGGTGTAGCCGGCCTTGTAGGCCATCTCGATCGCCGCAAGCGTCTCGGTCAGCGTGCCGATCTGGTTGACCTTGACCAGGATCGAATTGGCGCGGCCGTTCTTGATGCCGTCGGCAAGCCGGGTGACGTTGGTGACGAACAGATCGTCGCCGACCAGCTGGCACTTCTTGCCGATCGCATCCGTCAGCTCCTTCCAGCCGTCCATGTCGTCCTCCGACATGCCGTCCTCGATGGTGACGATCGGATAGCGGCCGACGAGATCGGCGAGATACTTCACCTGCTCGGAGCGCGAGCGGGTCTTGTTCTCGCCGCCATAGACGTAGGAGCCTTCCTTGAAGAATTCGGTCGAGGCGCAGTCGAGGCCGAGCACGACGTCGTCGCCCGCCTTGTAGCCGGCCTTGCCGATCGCGTTCATGACGAACTCGAGCGCGGCGTCGGCCGACGGCAGGTTCGGCGCGAAGCCGCCCTCGTCGCCGACATTGGTGTTGTGGCCGGCCTTCTTCAATTCGCCGCGCAGCGTGTGGAAGATTTCCGAACCGCAACGCAGCGCCTCGGCGAACGACGTGGCGCCGACCGGCAGGATCATGAATTCCTGGAAGTCGATCGGGTTGTCGGCATGCACGCCGCCATTGATGATGTTCATCATCGGCACCGGCAGCGTCCGCGCCGAGGTGCCGCCGACATAACGATACAGCGGCATGTCGAAGGATTCGGCGGCGGCCTTGGCGCAGGCCAGCGAGACGCCGAGGATGGCGTTGGCCCCGAGCCGGCTCTTGTTCGGCGTGCCGTCGAGCTCGATCATGATCTGGTCGATCGCGACCTGCTCCTCGACGGCCTGGTCGCTGAGCGCCTCGAAGATCTCGCCGTTGACGGCGGCAACCGCCTTCTCGACGCCCTTGCCGAGGTAACGCGACTTGTCGCCGTCACGCAGTTCCACCGCCTCATGCGCGCCGGTGGACGCGCCCGACGGCACCGCCGCGCGACCGATTGACCCATCCTCCAGCACCACATCGACCTCGACCGTGGGGTTGCCGCGGCTATCAAGGATTTCGCGGCCGATGATGTCGACGATGTCAGTCATGACGTGCTCTTTCTCGATATGGGGTTGGCTGATGCGCCGCGTCATACACGGCGCGCAAGCAAATGTGAACGGCCCGCCCGCCCGGCCCGTCTGACGGTGCAATGTGGTGGGTTTATGCTGTCAGGGATTACCTTCGCGTGCTGGCCCATTGTTTCACGAAGCCGGGATAACGCAATGAACCGTCGCCAGTTTCTCGCCTCCACCACTGCCGCGATTTTGACCACGAGAGCGCAGGCGCAGGATGCCCAGACGCCGTTCCGGGTGAAATATTTCAACGTCGACGCCGGGACCGGCCTGCACGATGTCACTCCGGCGCCCGATGGCACCGTCTGGTTCACGGGCCAGCGCAGCGGTGCGCTGGGCCGGCTCAATCCGCGCGACAGTGCGTTCAAGCTGGTCAGCCTCGGCAAGGGTGCGGCCCCGCACGGCGTCACGATCGGCCCCGACGGCGCGCCGTGGGTAACCGAGGGCGGGCAGAATGCGATCGCCCGCGTCGACCCCGGCGACCACAAGGTGACGCTGTTCCGCCTGCCTGAGAAAGCCGCTGACGCCAATCTCAATACCGGCGTGTTCGACAAGCGCGGCGTCTACTGGTTCACCGGCCAGTCCGGTTTCTACGGCCGGCTCGATCCGAAATCCGGTGAGATGAAGGTGTTCGAGGCACCGCGCGGCGTCGGCCCCTACGGCATCACCGTGACCCCAAACGGCGACATCTGGTACGCCTCGCTTGCCGGCAGCTATATCGCACGGATTGACCTTGCGACCGGCAACGCCAGCGTGGTCCAGCCGCCGACGCCGAAACAGGGCGCGCGACGGGTGTGGTCGGATTCGCGGGGGCGGATCTGGGTCAGCGAGTGGAACAGCGGCAACGTGTCGGTGCACGATCCCGCCGACGGGACGTGGAGGGCCTGGAAGCTGCCCGGCAGCAATCCACGGACCTATGCCGTCTATGTCGACGACAAGGACAAGGTCTGGCTCACCGATTTCTCGGCCAACGCGATCATGCGCTTCGATCCGGTGGGCGCGACCTTCAACGCCTTTCCGAGCGACCGCGCCGGCGCGAATGTCCGGCAACTCGATGGCCGGCCCGGCGAGGTCTGGGGCTGTGAATCCGGCCAAGACCGCTTGGTCCTGATCCAGACTGCCGCGCCCGCGTAGCACCCTGCCCCCGCACGCGGACGGTTGACGAACCGCCCGCTTCCGTTCATTTCGGCCGCTCCCAAAAGGATGAGGCCCATGGCGAAGAAAACCCTGCAACTCGGCCGTGCCGTCGCGTGGCCGGATAGCCCGGACAAGGCGGTGCTCGACCGCGTCCCCAATCCGCAGGCCGGCACGGATTATCTGGTGCGCTTCGCTATCCCGGAATTCACCTCGGTCTGCCCGATCACCGGCCAGCCGGACTTCGCCCATCTGGTGCTCGACTATGTGCCGGGCCGGTGGCTCCTGGAATCTAAGTCGCTGAAACTCTATGCGGCGAGCTTCCGCAATCACGGCGCCTTCCACGAGGATTGCACCGTCATGATCGGGAAGCGCATCGTCGGGGAAATCAAACCGAAATGGCTGCGGATCGGCGGTTACTGGTATCCGCGCGGCGGCATCCCGATCGACGTGTTCTTCCAGACCGGCCGGCTGCCGAAGGGCGTCTGGGTTCCCGATCAGGGCGTCGCGCCCTATCGAGGCCGGGGCTGATCCGGCGTCTCAATAGGCGCTCAGCAGATCGACCTTGGCGTTGGCGAGGATCAGGCGGCGCGCCAGCAGTGCGGAAAGATTGCGCATGATCTTCATCGAAATCTGCGGGTGGAGCTGACGATAGTCGGCAAAGCTGTCGATCGGCAGCTCGAGGCATTTGACCGGCGTGTCCGCCCAGACGTCGGCGCTGCGGTGGCCCTCGATGATCGCCATCTCGCCGAACTCCATCCCCGGCCCGAGAGAGGCAAGCCGCACGCCGCTCGGCAGCTTCACGCTCACCATCCCGCTTTGCAGGAAGAACAACGAATTGGCCGGCTCGCCGGCCACGACGATGCGCTGGCCGGCGTCGTAGCGGCGCGGCGTCGAGAGTTCGGCGAGCGCGGCGATCTCCTCGGGCGCGAGATCGGCCAACAGCGCCTGCTCGCCGAGATGGGCGGTCTCCTTGGTCTCGGTGAAGCCGCCATAGCGGTAGATCAGTTGATCCTCGGCCCATTCAACGGCGTCGTCGAGCAGCGGAAAATGCCGCAACCGCTTCGGCTCTTCGATCTGCGCGCGGATCGTGGCCCAGACCGGCGACGTCGTCTCGACACCGGAGATGATCGTGGTGACACCGGAATTTCCGAGCGTGGCGATTTTCTCAGCCAGTAGCTGGGCGCCGGCTGCCGTGATGTCGGGCACGCGGTGGAAATCTAGGATCAGCAGCGGCGCGCCGGGCGGCTCGCTGGACAGCCGGCGAGTGACGTAGTCGATCGACGCGAAGTTGAGCGCCCCCACCAGCTCGATGACGCGGGTGTCGCTGTGGCGGTCATCGAGGATCTGCTGTTCGTGCGGCTGGCGGCTGCGGCGGGAGGTGATGCCGACGATGTCGTAGTCGGCGATGATGCAGGTGCGGACGTCGCCGCTGCGGTTGAGCATATGCAGATCAAATCGCGCCGACAGCGCCTCGCAAACCTTCAGGCCTCGCACGCTGTTGAAGTGCCCATCGAGCAGCGGCGAAAAGGTGCCGAGCCCCAATTGCGACGGGAGCGCTGCGACGATGCCGCCGCCGACCCCACTCTTGGCGGGCATTCCGACGCGATAGATCCACTCGCCGGCATAGTCGTACATGCCCGAGCTCGTCATCACCGACAGCGTGCGCGCGACGACATGCGGCGTCACCACCTGGACGCCGGTGACCGGATTGACGCCGCGATTGGCGAGCGTTGCGGCCATCACCGCGAGGTCGCGCGCGGTGACGAGAATGGCGCATTGCCGGAAATAGATATCGAGCACGGCATCGACGCCGTCCTGCAGCACGAGGTAGTTGCGCAGCAGCCAGGCGATCGCGCGATTGCGGTTGCCGGTCGCCGTCTCCGACGCATGGACCGCGTCATCGACGTCGAGTTCGCGGCCGGCAAACTGGCCGAGCTTGTCCCGGATGCGCTCGAATGCGGCGCGGCCATCGACCTCGTGGATCAGCCCGGAGCAGGCAATCGCGCCGGCGTTGACCATCGGATTGAACGGCTTGTTGTCGTTGGTCAGCCGGATCGAGTTGAATGCCTCACCGCTCGGCTCGACGCCGATCGCCGACGCGACGCGCGCTTCGCCGACGAGATCGAGGGCCAGCGCAAACACGAACGCCTTCGAAACGGACTGGATGGTGAAAGGAGCGGCGCTGTCGCCGACTTCGTAGACATGGCCATCGATGGTGACGAGGCTGATGCCGAAATGCGCCGGGTTGGCCCGTTTCAGCTCCGGAATGTAGTCGGCGAGCGCGCCGGAATTGTCCGATTTGAATTCTTGGTGGCAGGAGGCCAGAAAACGTTGAAGTGGAGGCTCGGTGCCATATCCCGTTGTCCTGACGTCCGCATTCCCTCGAATAGGCCAGCCAGTCTGGACGTCCACGCTCTCACCTCAAATGGCAAGAAATAAGCAATCCTCATGCCATGCGCGGTCGTCCGAACGCTGCTGCGACATGCGTCATCCTGACGCTGCACCCCGCTTCCCTGCATGTTGTGTCTGCCACGGCCGGTGGGCCCGTGGACGCCTAGGTTGTCTGCGCATCGGCGGGCCTGGTCTGCCGCAGAAACCGCGCGCAGATAAAGCCGAGCACGACCATCACGGCGGCGGCCGAGACCAGCGTCGCGGTCTTGCCGACGTGTTGCAGGCCGAAGCCGTAGGCGATCGGGCCGACGGTCTGGCCCATGAAAAAGAAGAACGAGTGCAGCGACAGCGCGGTGGCGCGCGCCTCGACCGACAGCTCGCTGGCAAACACCTGCAGGCAGCCGTGGATCATGTAGAAGCCGAGGCCCATCACCAGGAGGCCCGCCATCTGCAGCTTCCAGTGCGGCCCGAAGGCGACACCGACCAGTTGGATAGCGACCAGCGTCGCGCCGACGACCATCATGCCCCTCACCCCGATCCACGGCAGCAGGCGCGACACCGTCAGCGTGTAGAGCAATCCGCCGATCGCAAAGCCCGCGATCACGATGCCGGCGATCGACAGCGAGGTCTCGCCGAGCTCGAACAGGAACGAGGCGATGAAGGGAAACAGCCCGAGCACGCAGCAGCCTTCGACGAAGACCGCCGAGTAGCAGATGCGCGCATTCGGATTGGTGAAGATGGTGCGATAGCCGTGGCGAAGCGCCTTCAGGCTGGTGCGCGGCGGACGGTTCAGCGCGGCGCCGCGGAAGCCGGCCGCAACCGCCAGCGCAACGATGATCACGAGGCCGCCGAGCACCGCGAGCACGCCGCGCCAGCCGAGGAAATCGCCGATCAGTCCGGATGCCGTCGCGCCGAGCAGGTTGCCGGTCATCGACCCCGCGAGGGTTCGCCCGATCGCGAGCTGCCGCTTGTCCGGACCGACCAAATCGCTGGTCAGCGACAGCGCCACTGGAAACACGCCGCCCGAGCCGATGCCGGCAAGGATGCGGGTCACGAACAGCATCGGAAACGAGGTCGAGAGCGCACCGAGGATGTTGGCGACGCCGAGCAGTCCGAGGCAGATCGTCATCAGCCGCGCCTTGCCGAACAGGTCGGCAGCGGCGCCGATCGCCGGCTGCACCGCGGCAAAGGTGAAGGCGAACACCGCGGCAAAGCTCGCCGCGGTCGCGATGCTGACGCCGAAATCCTCGGCGACATGCGGCAGCACCGGATCGAGCGCACGCACCGACAGGCTCGCCGCGAAGGTCGCCAGCGTGATCACGTTAAGGGCCGGCGGCATGCCGCTGGTTGCGGTCATGTCGTTGTCCGCCGGTCAGGCCGCCGTCTTCGCCAGCGCGTCGAACTGCATCAGCCGCTTGACGAGGGACTCGAAGTCACGGAGCGGCACCATGTTGGGGCCATCGGACGGCGCGTGATCCGGATCGGGATGGGTCTCGATGAACACGCCGGCGACGCCGACCGCGACCGCGGCCCGCGCCAGCACCGGCACGAATTCGCGCTCGCCGCCCGACGACGTGCCCTTGCCGCCCGGCTGCTGCACCGAATGGGTGGCATCAAAGATGACAGGCGCGCCGGTGGTGCGCGACAAGATCGGCAGCGCGCGCATGTCGGAGACCAGCGTGTTGTAGCCGAACGACGCGCCGCGCTCGGTGACCAGCACATTGGCGTTGCCGGCGCCGGTGATCTTGCTGACCACATTGGCCATGTCCCACGGCGCCAGGAACTGGCCCTTCTTGACATTGACGACCTTGCCGGTCGCGGCCGCGGCCAGCAAGAGATCGGTCTGCCGGCACAGGAAGGCCGGGATCTGCAGCACGTCGACCGCTTGCGCCACATCGGCGCACTGGGTCGCCTCATGCACGTCGGTCAGCACCGGCAAGCCGAGCGAGGACCGGATCTCGGCGAAGATCGGCAGCGCCTGCGCCAAACCGAGGCCGCGCGCCGCCGTCGCACTGGTGCGGTTCGCCTTGTCGAACGAGGTCTTGTACACCAGACCGATCTTAAGCCGGGCCGCGATCTCCTTCAGCGCCGAGGCCACTTCCAACGCATGCGCGCGGCTCTCGAGCTGGCAGGGACCGGCGATAATCGAAATGGGCAACGCATTGCCGAACTTGGTCGATCCGACGGCAACGATCGGCGCAGCGGCTTGCGCGGAAACCTGATTGGTCAAAATGGTGCATCCTTTTGCCGGCGACCATGCAGTCCCGGGCGGGACGGATCAAGCCATCCCGCACGATGAGGGGGTTGCGCTGACGCCGTGGGTGCGCCGTGCTAACACAATCCCGCCCAAACGGCGCCTATAAACTGGCGCGGAACAGATTCCCATGAGGAAGACATGCGCATCCCGCTGATGATCGGAGCCGTCGCCGCCCTGTCGGCGATGTCGAGCCTCGCCTACGGCCAGACCAGCAGCCAGCCCGGGGTCGTCACCAGCGGCGCCACCGGCGTGACCATCAATGGCAAGCCGGCGGCGCGCAGCGGCGATACAACCAGCAATGGCGGCCCGCTCGTCGAGGGCGTGCCCAATGTCCTGATCAACGGCAAGCCGGCGGTGGTCATGGGCGATCGCACGCATTGCGGCGGCAAGACGACCTCCGGCAGCCACGGCGTCTTCATCAACGGCAGGCCGATGGTCCGCGAGGGCGATCAGACGTCCGGCTGCCCGCAATAGCCGCGCCGGTCACTGGGCGCGACGAAGTTTCGTCATCGCGCCCCCTGCGGCCACCGCGTCACTTGACCGACGAAAACGCCGTCGGCACCAGAAGCTGGTTGACGATGTTGAGAACGATCTGGCCGTCCTCCTCGGTCTTGGCGCGCGCGGTGATCCACTCCGGATCGGTCTGGAACGCGGTCCATTTCTTCTCGCGCTCGGCGAGCGATTCCCAGGCCAGCAGATAGGTCAGCTCCTGGTTGGATTCCCCGACCAGCGTCGTGAAGAAGCCGGCCTGCCTGATGCCGTGCTTGTCCCAGAGCTTCAGCGTGATGGTCTCGAAGCGCTTGAGCAGCGCCGGCAGCCGTCCCGGCAGGCAGCGATAGACGCGGGTCTCGTAGATCATAGGCAGTCCTCCCAGATTTGTGTGCGGGCGGTTATAGCCAGCGCCTTCCGGACTGTCTTGAGGGGATGACAACATGGCACCCCTGCTCGCGACAGGCGGCCATTTCCGCAATGTTGTTGCAATGTTACTTGCCTTAAAACCTGTCTTCAGGAGCCGGACCCAAAGGACATGCGGATACTGCTGGTTGAGGACGAGGCCGAAATGGCGGCGGCGCTGTCGCAGGCGCTGAAGAGCTACGACATGGTGGTCGACCACGTGCCGAACCTTGCCGAGGCCGAGGAAGCGATCTGTGCCGACGTGCATGGCGCGGTCCTGCTCGACCGCCAGCTTCCGGACGGCGACGGTCTCACCCTGATCCCGAAGCTGCGCGCCAAGGCCGACGGCGTTCCGATCATCGTGCTGACCGCGCGCGGCGACCTCACCGACCGCATCACCGGCCTCGACAGTGGCGCCGACGACTACCTGGCCAAGCCGTTCGCCGTCGAGGAGCTGCTGGCGCGGCTGCGCGCCGTGCTGCGCCGCCCCGCCGGACTGCAGCTCGAGATCATCAGGGCCGGCCGCGTGGCGTTCGATTGCAGCCATCGCGAGGCCAGCGTCGACGGCCATCCGCTCGAACTGCCGCGGCGCGAGCTGCTGGTGCTGGAGACGCTGCTGCGCCGCATGGGCCGCACCGTGCTGCGCGCGACGCTGGAGGAAGCGGTCTATAATTTTGAGGACGAGATCCAGTCCAACGCGCTCGACGCCCACGTCTCGCGGCTGCGCCGCAAACTCGCGGACGCCAACGCCGGCGTCGAGATCCACAGCATCCGCGGCGTCGGCTATCTCTTGAAGCAAACGTCATGAGCGAACAGGCCGAGCACTATTGCCTGCGCTCGCAACTGAGCTGGCGGCTGGTGACGCTCCAGGCGCTGCTGCTTGCCATGCTGATCGTTTGCCTGATCAGCGCGTTGTGCGCCACCGGCTTCCTGATCGTTCCGCGCGATGAGGATCATGTGATTTCCATCGTGCAGGGCGCGGTCGCACGCGACGGCAAGGGCGAGCTGATCTTGCGCCCGACCGCCGAACTGCAAAAGCTTCGTGACGACACGCCCGACCTCTGGTTCCTGGTGCGCGACCGGCAAGGCCGTTCGCTGACGGAAGGCGCGGTGCCGCCGGAATTCGCCAGGATCGGTGGCGCGCTCGACCAGATCAGCCAGGCGCGGCTCGGCTGGCAGATGTTCGAGGATGATCCGCGCAAGCCGCCGGCGCGGCTGAAGCGCGTCAATTCCGATGCCGGCCCCGTGCAGGTGCTCACTGCGACGCAAGGGCCGATGTCGAGCGTCAAGACCGCGCTCGCCACGACGCTGGCATTCCTCGCCATTGCCCTGCCCGGCCTTTTCCTGATGGCATGCGCCACCTTCATCGCGACGCCGATGGTGGTGAAGCGCGCCTTCGCCGGTCTCGATACCACCGCCGACGAAGCGCGCCGGATCGATTTTCGCCAGCGCGGCAGCCGGCTGTCGGCGGATCATCTGCCGCTAGAGGTCGCGCCGCTGGTGACCGCCATCAACGATGCGCTGAAGCGGCTCGACGACGGCTATTCCCGGCACCAGCGCTTCGTCGCCGACGCAGCCCATGAATTGCGCACGCCGATCGCGATCCTCAACACGCGGCTGGAGTCGCTGCCGCCGGGCCCGGAGAAAACCCGCCTGCTCGAAGACTCGGCGCGGCTTGCGACATTGGCCGAGCAACTGCTCGACATCCAGCGCTTCGACCAGTGCCGCAATCCGTTCGTCCGCGTCGATCTCGTCGCGGTCGCACGCAATGTCGCCGCCGACCTTGCGCCGCTCGCGATCGCGGCCGGCTACGAGCTGTCGCTCGATACTGCGGTCGATCGCGTGGAAACATCCGGCGATCGCGCGGCGCTGGAGCGCGCGCTGACCAATCTGGTGCAGAACGCCATCCAGCATGGCGGCCGCCGCGGCACCATCACCATCCATGTCGGCAGCGCCGCGACGATCGACGTATCGGATGAAGGCGACGGCATTCCCCAGGACCAGCGCACGCGGATCTTCGACCCGTTCTATCGGCTCGCGCCGCTCGACCGCGGCGCCGGCCTCGGCCTCAACATGGTGCGCGAGATCGCAAGGCTGCATGGCGGTCACGTCTCCGTGCTCGACGGACCGAAGGGCGGCGCGTGCTTCCGCCTCACGTTACCGCCGGCGCCGTTCGCGCCGTGATGCCAGAGCGTTTTCGAGCGAAGCCTGTCCTGCACTCGATGCGGGATGGGCACCGGTTCGCGTGAAGAAAACGCGTCAAAACTAGAATCGAGAGCCCCGTTCCGATTCAATCGGAACGACTCTCGCGCAATGTTGTCGCAATGCAGCTCCCGCAAACAAGGCGTCACGCTTCGCATCTGAGTCGAAGCGCCGCGACACTTTGCTGGGAATCCCAATGTCACATGATCTGCTGTCTTTCTTCACGGCGTGGATGGCGGCCCCCGGCCGCGTCGGCGCCATCGCGCCGTCGGGCGCCGCGCTCGCCGAACTCATTACGCGCGACATCACCGCCGACACCGGCCCGGTGCTCGAGCTCGGTCCGGGCACGGGCGCGTTTACCTATCAGCTGTTGAAGCGCGGCGTGCGCCAGCAGGATCTTACGCTGATCGAGTACGGTTCGGATTTCATGCGGCTGTTGCAGCTCCGTTTTCCCGGCGCGCGGGTGCTGTGGATGGACGCGGCGCGCCTCGCCTCGGAGCGGCTCTACGATGGCGCGCCGGTCGGCGCCGTCGTCAGCGGACTGCCGCTGCTCAACATGTCGCCGCGCAAGGTCATCTCGATCGTCGGCGGCGCGTTCAGCTATCTGCGTCCCGGCGGCTCGTTCTATCAATTCACCTACGGCATGCGCTGCCCGGTGCCGCGGCCGATCCTCGACCGGCTCGGCCTACGCGCCACACTGGTCGATCGCGCCCTCCTCAACGTGCCGCCGGCCGCGGTCTACCGGCTGACGCGCCGTCCGCAATACAAGCTGATGACGCGCGACGGCACGCCGGCGGCTGGTGCAAACGTTTCACCGATCAAGAAAGAACGCCGGACCAGCGAGGACTGCGCCGTGTAGCGGCGCAGCTGACGGCCGCTTATCTAGACCAGCCGGCTCTGCTTCGCCGCGGCCTCGATGAACGAGGCAAACAGCGGATGCGGCTCGAACGGCCGCGACTTCAGCTCGGGATGGAACTGGACACCGATGAACCAGGGATGGTCCTCGTACTCCACGATCTCCGGCAGCACGCCGTCGGGCGACATGCCGGAGAAGCGCAGGCCGTGCTGCTCGAGGCGGTCCTTGTAGGCGGTGTTGACCTCGTAGCGATGGCGGTGCCGCTCGGAGATCTCGGTCGCGCCGCCATAGACCTGCGAGACGCGGCTGCCGCGGTTGAGCGCCGCGGGATAGGCCCCGAGCCGCATCGTGCCGCCGAGATCGCCACTCTGCGAGCGCTTCTCGAGCTCGTTGCCGCGCAGCCATTCCGTCATCAAGCCGACCAGCGGCTCCTTGGTCGGGCCGAACTCGGTCGAGTTGGCGTCCTCGATGCCGACCAGATTGCGCGCCGCCTCGATCACCGCCATCTGCATGCCGAAGCAGATACCGAAATACGGCACGTCACGCTCGCGCGCGAACTGCGCCGCGCGGATCTTGCCCTCGGCGCCGCGCTGGCCGAAGCCGCCGGGCACCAGGATGCCGTTGACGTGCTCGAGGAACGGCGCCGGGTCCTCGTTCTCGAATACCTCGCTCTCGATCCAGTCGAGATTGACCTTCACCTTGTTGGCGATGCCGCCGTGCGACAGCGCCTCGATCAGCGATTTGTAGGCATCCTTCATGCCGGTGTATTTGCCGACGATGGCGATCGTCACCGCACCTTCCGGATTGCGGACGCGCTCGTTGATGACGTGCCAGCTCTGCAGCACCGGCGGAATCTTCGCGGTGATGCCGAACGCGGCCAGCACCTCGTCGTCGAGGCCGGCGGCGTGATAGGCCTCCGGCACGGCGTAGATGTTGTCGACGTCGCGCGCCTCGATCACGGCGCTCTCGCGCACGTTACAGAACAGGCCGAGCTTGCGCCGCTCCTCCTTGGGAATCTCGCGGTCGGTGCGGCACAGCAGGATGTCCGGCTGGATGCCGATCGAGCGCAGCTCCTTCACCGAGTGCTGCGTCGGCTTTGTCTTGAGTTCGCCGGCACTTGGAATGTACGGCAGAAGCGTCAGGTGAATGTAGACGGCATGATCGCGCGGCAGCTCGTTCTTGAGCTGGCGGATCGCCTCGAAGAACGGCAAGCCCTCGATGTCGCCGACAGTGCCGCCGATCTCGACCAGCACGAAATCGAACTCGTCGTTACCCGACAGCACGAATTCCTTGATCGCGTTGGTGACGTGCGGGACCACCTGGATGGTGGCGCCGAGATAGTCGCCGCGGCGCTCCTTGGAGATGATGTCCTGATAGATTCGACCGGTCGTGATGTTGTCGGCCTTGGTGGCCGGACGACCGGTGAAGCGCTCGTAATGGCCGAGATCGAGATCGGTCTCGGCGCCGTCGTCGGTCACGAACACTTCGCCGTGCTGATACGGCGACATCGTTCCGGGATCGAGGTTGAGATAGGGATCGAGCTTGCGAAGGCGGACTTTGTAGCCCCTGGCCTGCAGCAGAGCGCCGAGCGCCGCTGAAGCCAGACCCTTGCCGAGCGAGGAGACCACGCCGCCGGTGATGAATATGTACCGCGCCATGGGACTTTACCTTTAATCTGACTCCGGCGATTCGCAAAACGAATCGGCTGTTCCCGGCAAACAATTCGCCGGGCTGTGGGTTGCATCAAACTGGAAGCGATTTCAAAGCATTGATGGGGGTTTCTGATGCAGGATGCCAGCGGGGCATCCTGCATGGCCACCCTGCTTTATTGCGACCGTGGCGCCTGCGGGCCGCTCGGGGCCTGCTGCCCCTGCTGCTCGTCGGCCTTCTTCAGCGAATCGAGGATGCCGCCCGAGGTCGGCGCGTTCATCGGCGTGCCGCCGGCCGGCTGCGTCTGCGCCGGTGCGCCGGTGCCGATGATCGAGCTCGGCTTGCGGTCGTAGCCCGCGTACCAGGACAGGAACAGGCTGGTGATGAAGAAGCCCACCGCGAGGATCGCCGTGGTGCGCGTCAGCAAATTGGCGGTGCCGCGGCTCGACATGAAGCCGGCGCCGCCACCCATGCCAAGGCCGCCGCCTTCGGATTTCTGCAACAGCACGGCGCCGATCATGACGCTGACGATCATGAGATGAATAATGATAACGACAGTCTGCATCGCAAGCCTTCCGTCACAAGCCGCCAAGCGGCCAGACAAACGGCGCTATCGGCTTTACGGGTTTTCGTGAAGTCGCGCCCTGTTACACGATTGCACCGGGCATTGTCACCCCCGAGATAGTCGCACTGTCGATGATCACAAGCCGCGCCGATCGCGGCCCGGCCGGGCCTTGCCCGGAACCGGCGATTTCTATTATAATAGACACATGGATACTTTGGTAGACGATCTGAGCCAACGACTGGCACAGCGGATCAGGCTCGAACGCGATAGCCGCGGCTGGTCGCTGGCCGACCTCGCCGAACGTGCAGGCGTCTCGAAGGCCACGATCAGCAAGATCGAGCGCGCCGAGGTCAGCCCCACCGCGGTCGTGCTGGTGCGCCTCGCCTCGGCTTTCGATCTCACTTTGGCCGGGCTGATGTTGCGCGCCGAAGGCCAGGGCGAACGGCTGTCGCGCGCCGCCGCGCAACCGGTCTGGCGCGATCCGGAAACCGGCTATCTGCGCCGCCAGGTGTTCAGCCGTCCCGACCATCCGGTCGAGCTGGTGCGGGTCGAGCTGCCGCCGAAGCAGACCGTGACCCTGCCCGCCTCCTCCTACGCGCATATCCGCCAACTGGTCTGGGTGCTCAGCGGCAGCCTCGTCATCACCGAAGGCGGCGCACGCCACGTGCTCGCCGCCGGCGATTGCCTCGGTTTTGGCCCGCCGGCCGAGACGACCTTCGCCAACGAGACCAACGTCGGGTGCACCTATGTGGTCACCCTGGCCCGGAGCTGATGCATGTCGCACCTTGCCATCAAGCCGCTCGAGGACGCGCCCGCGATTCGCAGCGCGCTTCGCGAGCTGCTGATCGAGACCGTCGCCGGCGGCGGCTCGGTGAGCTTCATGCATCCGCTGTCGCCGGATGACGCCGATGCATTCTGGCAGGACTCGCTCGGCGCCGCCGCGCGCGGCGAACGCATCGTGCTCGGCGCCTTCACCGGCAATGATCTGATCGGCACCGTGACGCTTCTGCTCAACCTGCCGCCGAACCAGCCGCATCGGGCGGAAATTGCAAAGATGATGACACGCATCGCCCACCGCCATCGCGGCGTGGCGACCGAATTGATGCGCGCGGCCGAGCAGCTTGCGATCGCGCACGGACGCACGCTGCTCGTGCTCGACACCGCCGAAGAGGATGGCGCCGCGCCACTCTACGAACGGCTGGGATTTCAGCTCACCGGCATCATCCCGGACTACGCGCTGAAGCCGCATGGCGGCCTCACCGGGACGATGATCTATTGGAAGCGGATCGGCGCCGCTGCGGCCGCTTAATTCTTCTGTCGAGCAGAGATGCCGATGGCAGCTGGCCTCGCAATACTGCCAATCCCGTCACCCCCGCGCAAAGGCGAAGCCTTTGTCGCTGGAGGAGCGCGTAGCGCGTCTCGAAGGGTCGACGGCCACCGGCCGGGCCGTCGACCCTTCGAGGCTCGCCCAGCGGCGCAATTGCGCCGCAAGGCTCGCACCTCAGGGTGACGGTAAGCGAGCCCAATTCGAGGCACGGCCGCGGCCGCCTAACACCCCGCGGCGATCGCCAAAAAGTCCGACGCCTTCAGGCTGGCGCCGCCGACCAGCGCGCCGTTGACATTGGCGACGGCCATCAGCTCGGCCGCGTTCGACGGCTTGACCGAGCCGCCATAAAGGATCCTGATCCTGTTTCCCTCGCCCTTGAAGCGATCGGTGAGCTGACCTCGGATAAACCTGTGAACTTCCTCGACATCCTTGGCCGTCGGGGTCAGGCCGGTGCCGATCGCCCAGACCGGCTCATAGGCCACGACCAGGTTGGCCGCGGTCGAGCCGTCGGGCAGCGAGCCCGCAAGCTGGGTGCCGCAGACATCGAGCGTCTTGCCGGCGTCGCGCTGCTCGCGGGTCTCGCCGATGCAGACGATCGCGGTCAGCCCGGCGCGCCACACGGCCTCCGCCTTCTGCCGAATCAAGGGATCGGTCTCGCCGTGGTCGGCGCGCCGCTCGGAATGGCCGACGATGATCGCGACCGCGCCGAGATCCTTGAACATCTCCGCCGAGAGATCGCCGGTGTGGGCACCCGATGCCTTGGGGTGGCAATCCTGGGCGCCGACCGCGACCTTCGAGCCGCGCGCCTTGTCGGCAAAGGCCCCGACCAGCGTCGCCGGCGGACAGACCAGGAGATCGGCCTTTCCGGCGACATCGCCGGCGCCTGCCAGCACCGCGTCGAACTCGACAAAAGAGGATTTCAGGCCGTTCATTTTCCAGTTGCCGGCGATCAGCGGCCGGATGGCGTCGGTCATGTCGGATGTCCCATCGTTCAAGCGTGTCCCTGCGCTATCAGAGCCGGGCGGCGACTTCCAGAGCGCGGCTTCGCGCCCACCGTGCGACGCTTCCGCCCGCTCGGCGAAGGTTGCGGGGGCGCTTCGGCCACTTTATGATGGGTTTTCAACCCGGTGACGCCCTGCTGCGGGACAAAAGCCTCGACTTTCGGCTCCCCATTGGGCACGACCCGGTTCCCCTCCTGTAAAACAAGTTGGACCCATGCTTCGAGGAATGCGGAAAGCCTCATCAAACTGGCTCGGCAAGACGATTATGGCCGTGGTGATGGGCGTTTTGATCGTCAGTTTCGGAATTTGGGGCATTGCCGACATTTTCAAGGGGTTTGGCCAGTCGACCTTCGCCAAGGTGGGCGGGACCGAGATTTCGGCCGAGCAGTTCCGCCAGATCTATACCGACCGCCTGCAGCAGCTTGGCCGCCAGTTCGGCCGTCCGTTGACGCCGGACCAGGCGCGCGCCTTCGGCATTGACCGCCAGGTGCTGCAGCAGACGCTTGCGGAAGCCGCGCTGGACGAGGAAGCGCGCCGCATGGGCCTCAATGTGTCCGACGCCGAGGTGCTGCGCGCGATCTACAACGATCCGAACTTCAAGGGCCTCAACAACCAGTTCGACCCGCAGCGCTTCCAGGCCGTGATACGCAACTACGGCTATACCGAAGGCCGCTACATCGCCGAGCAGCGCCGCGTTGGCCTCAGGCGGCAGATCGCCGGCACCATCTCGTCCGGGATCGAGCCGCCGAAATCGCTGGTCGAGGCGCTGACCCGGTTCCAGAACGAGCAGCGTTCGATCGACTACATCACGCTCGGCGCCGCGCAGGCCGGCACCATCGATCCACCCTCGCCCGAGGCGCTCGCCGCCTATTTCGAGGACCACAAGGTCCAGTTCCGCGCGCCCGAATACCGCAAGATCTCCTTCGTCGCCATCACGCCCGAGGAGATCGGCAAGTGGGAAACGGTGTCGGACGAGGACGTCAAAAAGATCTTCGAGGAGCGCAAGGACCGGCTCAGCACGCCGGAGAAGCGCGAGGTCTCGCAGATCGTGTTTCCGGACGCCGGCGAGGCGCAGGCCGCGCGCGCGCGGATTGCGTCGGGCGCGTCGTTTGACGACATCGCCAAGGAACGCAACCTCAATCTGGCCGACGTCAATCTCGGCCTGGTCGCGAAGTCGGCGATCCTCGATCCGGCCGTCGCCGATGCCGCCTTCTCCCTGCCCGCCGGCGAAGTCAGCCAGCCGGTGCAGGGCCGCTTCGGCGTCGCGCTGGTCAAGGTCGGCAAGGTCGAGCCCGGCGTGACCCCGAGCTATGAGAGCCTCGCCCAGCAGGTGAAGAACGAGATCGCCTCCGAGCGCGCCCGCACCAAGGTCGCCGAGCTGCGCGACAAGATGGAAGACGAGCGCGGCGGCGGCGCCAGCGTCGTCGAAGCCGCACAGAAGCTGAAGCTGACCCCCGTCACCATCGACGCGGTCGATCGCTCCGGGCGGCTGCCGAACGGCCAGGTCGCGACCAACATCCCGCGCGGTCTCGACGTGGTGTCGCAGGCCTTCAACAGCGACGTCGGCGTCGACAACGATCCGATCCAGTTCAACGGCGGCTATGTCTGGTACGACGTGCTCGGCATCACGCCGTCGCGCGAGCGCAGCCTCGACGAGGTTCGCGATCAGGTCGAGGCCAAGTGGCGCGAGGACCAGATCTCCACCAAGCTGCGCGCCAAGGCGACCGAGATCGTCCAGAAGCTCGACAGCGGCGCCAAGCTCGCCGACGAAGCCGCCGCTGCCGGCGTCAAGGTCGAAACCGCGGCGAATTTCAACCGCGAGGCCTCGCTGCCCGCCGTGCCGGCCGGCGTGATCGCGGCCGCATTCCGGGCCGCCAAGGACGGCGACGGACAGACATCCGTCGCCGGCGGCAGCCAGTGGGTGGTCTTCCGCGTCACCAACGTGACGGTGCCGCCGGTCGACTTCGCGTCGGATGCGGCCAAGCAGCTCACCGAGGCGCTGCGGCGGTCGCTCAGCGACGAGCAGGTCGCGCAATATGTCACGAAGATCGAGTCCGATATCGGCGTGACCATCAACCAGGCAGCCTTCGCACAGGTGACAGGCGCAAATAATTGAGCATGATCGGGACAGCGCGACGGCGCGCTGCGCGGCGATCAAGCTCCAACAACAGACCCTGAGCCAGCGAATGGACGACCTGAAATCGATCATCGGAAAAGTCGCCACCGGCGCCACGCTGACGCGTGAAGAGGCGGCGTCCGCCTTCGACAGCATGATGTCGGGCGAAGCCACGCCCTCGCAGATGGGCGGGCTATTGATGGCGCTGCGGGTGCGCGGCGAGACCGTCGAGGAGATCACCGGCGCCGTCACCGCGATGCGCGGCAAGATGCTGCCGGTCACCGCGCCGGCGGAGGCCGTCGATATCGTCGGCACCGGCGGCGACGGCTCCGGCTCGGTCAACGTCTCGACCTGCGCGGCCTTCATCGTGGCCGGCGCCGGCGTGCCGGTGGCGAAGCACGGCAACCGCGCATTGTCGTCTCGCTCGGGCGCCGCCGACGTGCTGGCCTCGCTCGGCGTCAAGCTCGATTTGACGCCCGAACAAGTCGGACGCTGCGTCAAGGAAGCCGGCATCGGCTTCATGTTCGCGCCCGCGCATCATCCGGCGATGAAGAATGTCGGTCCGACCCGGGTCGAGCTCGCCACCCGCACCATCTTCAACCTGCTCGGGCCGCTATCGAACCCGGCCGGCGTCAAGCGGCAGATGGTCGGCGTGTTCTCGCGGCAATGGGTGCAGCCGCTGGCGCAGGTGCTGAAGAACCTCGGCTCCGACAAGGTCTGGGTCGTGCACGGCTCCGATGGCCTCGACGAGATCACCCTCACCGGCCCGACCTTCGTTGCGACGCTCGAGAACGGCGAGATCAGGACATCTGAGGTGACGCCCGAGGACGCCGGCCTTGGCCGCGTCGGCGGCGAGGCGCTGAAGGGGGGTGACGCCGATGCCAATGCGATCGCGCTCTCCAGCGTGCTGCAGGGCAAGCCGAGCGCCTATCGCGACGTCGCCCTGCTCAACGCCGCCGCCGCGCTGATCGTGGCCGGCCGCGCCAAGGACCTCAAGGAAGGCGTCGCGATCGGCGCGCAGTCGCTCGACAGCGGCGCTGCCGCCGCGCGGCTGAAGCATCTGGTCGCGGTTTCCAACGGCTGAGAGCGCGGAACATGTCGGACATCCTGACCAAGATCGAGGCCTACAAGCGCGAGGAGATCGCCGCCGCGAAGCGCGCCCATCCGCTCGCCGAGGTCGAGGCGCAGGCCAGATCGGCCTCGGCCCCGCGCGGCTTCGTCCGCGCCCTCAAGGACAAGCATGCGCGCGGCGACTATGCGCTGATCGCTGAAGTGAAGAAGGCCTCGCCTTCGAAGGGTTTGATCCGGGCCGATTTCGATCCGCCCGCGCTCGCGAAAGCCTATGAGGCCGGCGGCGCGGCCTGCCTGTCGGTGCTGACCGACGCGCCCTCGTTCCAGGGCCATCTCGACTTCATGGTCGCTGCCCGCGCCGCAACCAGCCTGCCGGTGCTGCGCAAGGATTTCATGTTCGACACCTACCAGGTGGCGGAAGCGCGCGCCCATGGCGCCGACTGCATCCTGATCATCATGGCCGCGCTCGACGACGCGGCGGCCCTGGAGATCGAGGACGCCGCGCTCGGCTACGGCATGGACGTGCTGGTCGAGATCCACGACCGCGCCGAGCTTGACCGTGCCTTGAAACTTCGCTCGCCGATGATCGGCGTCAACAACCGTAATCTGCGTACCTTCGAGACCACGCTCGCGACCAGCGAGGCGCTGGCGCCGCTGATCCCGCGCGACCGCCTGATGGTCGGCGAGAGCGGCATCTTCACGCCTGACGATCTCGCCCGGCTCGAACGGGTCGGGATGTCGACCTTCCTGGTCGGTGAAAGCCTGATGCGGCAGCAGGACGTTACCGCGGCGACCCGCGCCTTGCTGACGCGGCAGGCCGCCCCGCGCGCCACCGCCACGCGCTGACGCAATGGCGCGGAAGAGCAAGGGCAAGACCAAGGCCGAGCAGTCCGGCCCCGGCACCGCCCTCACCCACATCGACGCCAAGGGCGAGGCGCGCATGGTCGACGTCTCGGCCAAGCCCGCGACCGAGCGGACCGCCGTCGCCGAAGGCCGCGTCGTGATGAGCAAGGCGACGCTGGCGCTGATCGAAACCGGCCAGGCCAAGAAGGGCGACGTGCTGGCGACGGCGCGGATTGCCGGCATCATGGCGGCGAAGCGAACCTCGGAATTGATCCCGCTCTGCCACCCGCTGGCGCTGACCAAGGTCACGATCGACATCACACCCGACGGCAAGCTGCCCGGCTGCATCGTCCGCGCCAGCGTCAAGGTGACGGGGCCGACCGGCGTCGAAATGGAGGCGCTGACCGCAGTCTCGGTCGCATGCCTGACAATCTACGACATGGTCAAGGCGGTCGACCGCGGCATCCGCATCGAGGGCATCCATCTCGTCGAGAAGATCGGCGGCAAGTCCGGGCACTATCGCGCCGGCGCGTGATCGCAACCGATGCGCAAGCGACGGCCTGTCGCGAATGCCCGCAAGGTTTTGTTAACCAATCTCGCTAACCCGCGCTCCATTTCGATTGGATACGACTTTCGCGGGCCGGGGGTGCACGAAACCTACTTCCGGGTGAAACGCCTGGAAGCGATTGCGGCACATGAATCCAAACGGCAGCGCCTCGTTCAACATCACCTCGGTGATCGGCAGCGGTCCGATCCGCTGGCTGATCCTCGGCGGCGCCGTCTTGATGGCCGCGATCGCGATCGGCGCCACGCTGATGGCGGAGAATTTCCGCGATCGCGCACTGCACAACAGCGAGCGCGAGCTCGAGAACACCGTGCTGCTGCTGGCGCGGCATTTCGACCAGCAGCTCGACGATCTCGAGGTCGTCCAGCGCGACCTGATCGCGTTCATGCGCGACAACGCAATCGCGACACTGGAGAATTACAAGCGCCGGATGTCGGCCGCCGACATCCATGCGATGCTCAAATCCAAGATGGACGCGCTGTCCAATGTCGGCAGCCTCAACGTGTTCGACGCCGACGGCGTTCTGATCAACAGCTCGGGCGCGTGGCCGCTGCCGCAGGCCAGCATTGCCGATCGCCCCTACTTCCAGATCTTCAAGTCGAGCCCCTATTCGCCCGACATGCAAGTCGCGCCGGTGGTCAGCCGCGTCACCGGAAACTGGACCACCGTCATCGTCCGCAAGGTCACCGGACCGCATGGCGAATTCCTCGGCGTGGTTGGCCGCGGCATCGAGCCGGCGACCTTCGAGAAGTTCTTCTCCACAGTGGCGCTCGGCGACGGCGCCGCGATCTCGATGCATCATCGCGACGGCACGCTGCTGGCGCGCTATCCCCATGTCGAGGAGCTGATCGGGAGGAACTTCCGCAACGGTCCGGTCAATCAGCAGCAGGTGTTCGAGCTGCCGCAGAGCACGACGCGGCTCGCCAGCCCGGTCGACGGCAAGGACCGCCTCGTGTCGTCGCGGGCACTGACCAAATTCCCGATCGTCGTCGTCGCGACGAGCACCACGGAGGCGGCGCTCGCCAACTGGCGCGAGCAGATCGGCATCCTGATCGCGGTGACCAGCATCTCGGTGCTGGCGATCGCGATCCTGCTGACGCTGGTGGTGCGCAAGCTGGTGCAGCAGCATCGCGCCCAGCAGCAGCGCCTGACGCTGGAGAAGCTCCGGCTCGACACCGCCGTCAACAACATGACGCAGGGGCTGTTGCTGTTCGATGCCGCGCAGCGCCTCGTGATCTGCAACAGGCGCTATATCGAGATGTACGGGTTGTCGGCCGACATCATCAGGCCCGGCTGCAGCTTCCGCGATGTCATCGTGCATCGTCACCGGACCGGCTCGTTCCAGGGCGACGTCGAGCGCTACGTCAATCTCGTGCTGCGCGACGTCGGCATCCGCAACACGATGGTGATCACGACGCCCGACGGGCGCTCGGTTCAGGTCGTCAACGAGCCGCTGGCCGACGGCGGCTGGCTTGCGACCCACGAGGACGTCACCGAGCGCCGCCGTGCCGAGGAGCGCATCACGCATCTCGCCCATTACGATGCACTCACCGACCTGCCGAACCGCGCGCTGTTCCACGAGGAGATCAGGCGCGAGCTGCCGCATGTCACGCCCGACAGCCAGCTTGCCGTGCTCTATATCGACATCGACGAATTCAAGGGCGTCAACGACTCGCTCGGCCACATGGTCGGCGACGAGCTTCTCAAGTCCGTGGCGCGGACGCTGAGCGGCGTGATCGGCGACGGCGATTTCGTCGCCCGCCTCGGCGGCGACGAGTTTGCGATCGTGCAGACCGGGGTGAAGAGCGAGGCCGAGGTCACCGACCTCGTCGCGCGCATCTACGAGGTGATCCGCGCGCCCTATCAATGCCTCGGCCACCAGGTCACGACCGACGCCAGCATCGGCATCGCGCGGGCGCCGAAGGACGGCACCGATCTCGACCAGATCATGAAGAACGCCGACCTTGCGATGTATGCGGCGAAATCGGCCGGCCGGCGCGTCTTCCGCTTCTTCGAGCCGGCGATGGATGCCGACGCCCGCGCCCGCCGCGAGCTCGAGATGGAGCTGCGGCAGACGATCGCCGCCGGCAGCGGGCTCGAAGTGCATTACCAGCCCTGCGTCGACCTGCGCAGCAACGAGATCACCGGCTGCGAGGCGCTGGTGCGCTGGCGTCATCCACAGCGCGGCATGATCTCGCCGGCCGAATTCGTGCCGATCGCCGAAGAGACCGGCCTGATCAACCAGCTCGGCGAATGGGTGCTGATGACGGCCTGCAAGGAAGCCGTGAACTGGCCCGACCACGTCAGGCTCGCCGTCAACGTCTCGCCGGTGCAGTTCCGCAGCGGCACGCTGGCGCTCAAGGTGATCGCGGCGCTTGCATCGTCGGGGCTGTCAGCGAGCCGGCTCGAGCTCGAGATCACCGAGGCGGTGCTGATCCGCGACGACGAGACCGCGCTGGCCGCGCTGCACCAGCTGCGCGCCATCGGCATCAGGATCGCGCTCGACGATTTCGGCACCGGCTATTCGTCGCTGAGCTACCTGAAACGGTTCCCGTTCGACAAGATCAAGATCGACCGCTGCTTCGTCACCGACATCGCCGATCCGCAGGGCTCGGCCGGCATCGTCGAGGCCGTCGTCAACATCGCCGCCGAGCGCAGCATGACGACGACGGCGGAAGGCGTCGAGACCGCGCAGCAGCAGCAATTGCTGCGCGAGCTCGGCTGCTCGGAAATGCAGGGCTATCTGTTCAGCCCGCCGAAACCGGCAGCCCAGATCCGCGAGCTGCTGGCCGGGCATTGCCGCGGCCCCGCCGCGGGAGCGAGCACCGCGCGCCGGCGCAAACCCGTCGCCGGCGCGGCATAAGGCTGCTCGGAAGTCGGGAGCCCGAGGGGCGTCTGCACAATTTCGGAATATTAGAAGAATACCCTGAAATTGCCCGACGTGTCAAATTGGTCGAGCGCCAGCCACCGCGGGCTCCTTTGCATGGGGTTGTTTTCGATATTTTGGCAGCTGCGTAGCCCGGATGGAGCCATCCGGGCTACCGGTTCTAGTTCGGCACCGGCCGCTTCTGCGCGGCCTTGGTGTCGGCGTTCTTGGCATCGGCATTGACGGTGACGCCGCGCAGCTGGTTGAAGGCGGCAGCCAGCGCCTTGTCATTCTTCTCGTCCGGCGGGACGTAGGACTGCGAGCCGGTCTGCTCGGCGCCCTCGGCGGAGAGATGGCCGCGCATCGAGGCCTCGCCCTTGATTTCCGAGCGGGTCTTGAACTCGTCCGGCACGTCCTGCAGCACCTCGATGTCAGGCTTGATGCCGAGCGCCTGGATCGAATGGCCCGACGGGGTGAAATAGCGCGCCGTGGTCAGTGCCAACGCGCCATTGCCGGTGCCGAGCGGAATGATGGTCTGCACCGAGCCCTTGCCGAACGAGCGGGTGCCGATCAGGGTCGCGCGCTTGTGGTCGTGCAGCGCGCCGGCGACGATCTCGGAGGCCGAGGCCGAGCCGCCGTTGATCAGCACGACGAGCGGCTTGCCCTTGGTCATGTCGCCGCCATGCGCGGTGAAGCGCTGGGTTTCCTCGGGATTGCGGCCGCGGGTCGAGACCACCTCGCCGCGCTGCATCAAGGTCGAGGTCACCGAGACCGCCTGGTCGAGCAGGCCGCCGGGATTGTTGCGGAGGTCGACGACGTAGCCGGCGAGCTTGTCCTGCGGGACCTGCTTCTGGATATCGCCGACCGCCTTGCGCAGGCCCTCGGTGGTCTGCTCGTTGAACGAGGTGATCCTGATATAGCCGATGTCGCCGCCCTCGACGTGATACTTCACCGGACGCACGCGGATGACCTCGCGCGTAATCGAGACCTCGATCGGCTTGTCGGCGTCCTTGCGGATGATCTTCAGCCGGATCGAGCTGTTGGGCGCGCCCTTCATCTTGTTGACGGCCTGGTCGAGCGTCATGCCCTGGATCTGGTCGTCGTCGATCGAGGTGATCACGTCGCCCGACATGATGCCGGCGCGCGAGGCCGGCGTGTCGTCGATCGGCGCCACCACCTTGACGAAGCCGTCCTCCATCGTGACCTCGATGCCGAGCCCGCCGAACTCGCCATGCGTGGTCTCCTGCATCTCCGCCCAGCCCTTCTCGTTCATGTAGCGGGAGTGCGGATCGAGCGAGGAGATCATGCCGTTGATCGCGCCCTCGACGAGCTTGGAGTCCTCGGGCTTCTCGACGTAGTCGGTCTTGACCTTCTCGAACACCTCGCCGAACAGATTGAGCTGCGAATAGGTGTTGCTGTTGTCGGAATGCGCGGCGGCGTTGGCGACGGCGAACAGATGCGCGCCCTGCGGCGAGGCCACGAGCAGGGTGAGACACGCGCCCGCGACCGTCCCGAGCAAGAAGCCAACATGTTTGCGCATTATCCGTGATCCCTTCGCTAACGGCCGGCAACGTTTCGCAACATTCGGCCCCACCCCGACGCGGGGCACCACACAACGGCTTTTTGGTCGGATCAAGGCCGCCCTGTCACCGGACCATTACGGTCCTGTCACGGTGCCCGGATCGGCCTCTTGTCAGCCCCCTGTCAGCCTTTCGTCGGCCTTTGGCCCAGTCTCCCGCAACCCGTTCTGCCAGGTCGACGGCTGGGTGCCGAATCCGCGCTTGGCCCGCGTGCCCAGCCAATAGCCGAACTGCGGAGGAACATTGCGGAACGGCCCCTCGACGCCGAGCTTGAGCGCGGCGTCCATCGGCCAGTTCGGGTTATTGAGGATTTCCCGGCCGACTGCGATCAAATCTGCTTGTTTATCACGCAGGATTTGCTCGGCCTGGTCCCCGTGGATGATCAGGCCGACCGCCATGGTCATGATATCGGCATGGGCGCGGACATATTCCGCGAGCGGCACCTGATAGTTGTATTTGATCTCCTTGCCCAGGATCGGCGCCATCTCGCTGATTCCGCCCGATGAGCAGTCGATCACATCGACGCCCTTCGCTTTCAGGATCCTGGAGAGCCGCGCGCTCTGCTCCGGGCCCCAGCCGGCATTGTCCTCGACCGACAGCCGCACGAACAGCGGCTTGTGATCCGGCCAGTGCGCCCGCACCGCCTCGGTGACCTCGATCAGGAAGCGCATCCGGTTGGCTTCCGGGCCGCCATATTGGTCGCTGCGCTGGTTGGAGCGCCCGGAGAGGAATTCGTGCACGAGATAGCCATGGGCGCCGTGCAGTTCCAGCACCTCGAACCCCGCCTGATGCGCGCGTCGTGCCGCCTGCCCCCAGGCCGCGACGAGGTCCTTCACCTCGTGCGTGTCCAGCGCGCGCGGCACCGGCCAGCGCTCGCTATGGGCGATCGCGCTCGGCGCCACCGGCGTCCAGGCATCCCAATCCTCGATCTCGGCGGTGCGTTCGAGCGGACGATCGCCCTCCCAGGGCCGGCTCGCACGCGCCTTGCGGCCGGAATGGCCGAGCTGGATGCCGGCGATCGCGTTCTGCTGCTTGATGAAGCCCACCAGGCGGCTGAGCGGCGCGATGAACTTGTCGTCCCAGATGCCGAGATCGCCGATCGTGCCGCAGCCGCGCCGCTCGACCTTGGTCGATTCGACGATCACGAGACCGGCGCCGCCGGCGGCGAACTTGCCGGCATTCATCAGATGCCAGTCGGTCGGAAAGCCCTTCTCGGCGGAATATTGGTGCATCGGCGGCACCACGATGCGGTTCTTCAGCGTGACGCCGCGGATGGTCATTGGCGAAAACAGCAGCATGTCGGACATCGCTTCCTCATTATGCGTCGTTACCCGGCGCGCGGGACCGATCTTGTGTTTGGCGCGGACGATATACGCACCGCGCGATGGCCGATAGAGGCACGCCGGCGGTCTGGCCGCTCAAACGGATCGCGGCATGGCGGCGCCGAAGCGAGCCGCGGCACGTTCGCCATCCTGTTCCCTCGCGGCGATTTTTCGCCCGCATAGGAAATGATGATCGCGATGCGTGTTGTCCCCCGGCAACCCAGAGGAGGGACACTCATGAGGACCCGCACGATCGCACTGCTCATCGCCGGTGCCATGGCAACCGGCCCGATCCTGGCGCAACACGCGGCTGCCCAGAACCTGCAAAACGAAGCCGACAAGGGCGCCAAGACCCGCAACTCCGGTGAATCCGGCTATGTCGGCGATCAGGACAGGCCCGGCGCGGCCGCAACGCCTCCGGGACGCCCCGATACCGCTGCCGGTTCCCCAGATGCCACGACGTCTCCGAGCGCTCAGAGTTCCGGAACCGGGATCGCCGGCGCGCCGGGCAACAAGAGCGGGCCGCCCGCCAAGCAAGGCACGGTCGGTTCGAACTCGCAAAACCTGCATGTCCAGGAACAGGATCCGTCGAACATCAAGGGACAGCCCGGCAACAAGAGCGGCCCACCCGCAAAGCGCTAGACTGCGCGCCATGCTGACCAGGCGGCCGTAACCCGGGCCGGCAAAGTTCGCTGATCGGCGCAGGTTCGACACGAGCCGTCGAGCGAAATCGTTCCGATCCTATTGAGCGGCCTTCCGGCTCGCGGAGAGGTCGGTCGGGCAATTTGCTCCGCATTCAATCGACTTCTTCTGGTCGGCGACGCGCCATACCAGCAACGCGACCAGAACAATGATGGTGACGGTGAGCTTGGCCAATGCGTCGTGGTTCAATGTCGGCTCCGCAGAACAATCGGCATAACAGGAAAAATCAGCTGCAAGCGGAAATGTGACCCCGGCACCCTTTGGGGCCGAGAGCCGACGCTGGGGGGCGTCCACCGGGCCCGCATTCGATTCTGGCCGGCCGACGTCATGATGGTACGGTCCTGGCGCGGTCCGCAAGCTTCTCAGTCTGCATGGCAGCATGGCACGGCCGGCCGCAGCCTGTTGGAACATTGTCATCGGTGTGCGGTTCACCGGCTGTCCTCTGATTCATTGCCCCAGAGGCACACACCACCACCTGCGGCCCCAGCCGTCACGCTGGGGCCGTAAATCATTGGCGTAGCACGCAGACCACTGTTGGTCGCGGGGTGAGTGCACGATCTCCGAGAATCACAATCGATTTGCGCGGGCGCGCCCGCAAATGACGTAGCCTATACAGGCCAGATCGCGGTCAGAGCTTCGCGAGCCTCGCCGCGCCCGCCGCGATTGCTTCGTTGAAGCTGGTGTCCCAGAATTTTCCAACCTCCGCGCGCGCGTCGAGCACGCCGAGCTTGAGGAAGGTGTCGGCGACCTTCTGGTGCGTCTCCGGCACGTCAGGCGTCACCCCGGCGAGCGCGAAGTCGTCGCTGCGACGGGCGAACTGGTCGAGGATGTCCTGCAACGGCAGATGCGTCTCCGCCACCTGCGCGGCCGCATACACCGGAAAATTCTTGTTGGCGAACGCATAAGCGCGCTGGATCCGCAGCAGCAGATCGCTCACGGCCGCGTGACGCAGCGGATCGTCGACGGCCTTCGGATTGGCGTAGATCGGGAAATTCCCCGAGAGATAGCCGGCGCCGGTCTTGAGCAGCCGCGCGCCCTGCTTGGCGATCGCGAGTTGCCCGTTATAACCGTAGATCGCCCAGGCATCGAGCTTGCCGGAGGCGAACGCCGAATAACCGTCGGACGGCGTCAGATTGATGGCCTCGATATCGCCAAACGCAAGGCCGGCTTCCTCGAGTTGCTTGGCGAGGAAATAATGCGCCGTGGTCGCGCGCACATAGCCGACCCGCTTTCCCTTGAGATCAGGGATCGAATGGATCAGCGCGTCTTTCGCCGCCACCGTGACCTGGATGTTGAGATCCTCATGGGTGACGGCGACGAAGCGCACCTTGGCATTCTGGCGCGCCGCGAACATCGCCGGAATCTCGCTGCCCGAACCGATGTCGAGCGCGTCCCCGTTCAAGGCCTCGATGTGGAGCACACCGTTGTTGAGCTCGTTCCACTCGATCCTGTACGGCGTCTTGTCCTCGCCCGCGGCCTGCAACAGCTGGCGCCAGCCGCCCTTGTAGTAGGCAACGCGCAATGTGACGCCGCTGAGATCGGTGCCGCCCCCCGACCCGGTCTCCGCGCGCGCACCGCCGGTGATCAGACTTCCGGCAAGCACGCCGAGCGCAGAACGTCGCGAAAGCGAAAATGGCGTGGTCACCGGCTTGAGCTCCTGAACAACAGTCACAACTGCTGCGAGCTTAAGAGAAAACCGCCCGATGTATATGAGACGCTATTTCGTTTTTCGCCATGCGCGCGAAAAGCCGTTCCATGGATTGATGGCTGGACGCGGCGATCTGTTTTCCGCCGCCCTGTCGGCCAATTGTAGCCCGGATGAGCGAGCGCGATATCCGGGGTCCCGCCATCGATTTAAGCTGGACCTTACCCGCATGTCGCTTTGCTCATGCGGACTGCTTTCTGCTACTTCGCAACCTCGTACACATCGGGATCGAAGCTCGAGCTCGGATTGGCGAAGGCGTGGCGCAGCGCCGGCGACATCGGCACGTTGTAATTGATACCTTTCGGCGGGGTCGGCGCTTCCAGCCACTTCCTGTACATGACCTCGATCTCGGGGCTCTTGTAGAGCTCCGCCGTGGCGCGGTCGGCGAGCGCCTTGAACGGGGTGTCCTCCCTGCGCAGCATGATGCCGAAGGGCTCTGCCTTCGAGAACGCCTCCTCGCTGATCATGTAGAGCGAAGGCTGCTTCGATCGCGCGATCGCAACGGCAAGCTGGACGTCGTCGAGCGCGTAGGCCTGGGCGCGATCGGTCTCCAGCATCAGGAACGCCTCGGCCTGGTCCTTGGCCGGGAGGACGTTGATGCCGAGCTTGCGTTCGGTGTTGACCTTGATGAGCTGCGTGAGGTTCACCGAGCCCGCAACAGCGGTGACCGACGTGCCCTTGAGATCGTCGATCGTGTTGATGCCTGCGGATTTCTTGGCGGCAAAGCGTGTCGCGCTGAGGAAGTGCGTGTTGGTGAAGGTCACCTGCTTCTGGCGGTCCGCGCTGTTGGTGGTCGCCGAGCAATGCAGATCGATCGTGCCGTTGACCATCAACGGAATGCGGTTCGACGAGGTCACCGGGAGGTAGTCGACGGCGATGTCAGATACGCCGAGCTCCTTCTTCACGGCATCGACGATCTTCAGGCAGATGTCGAGCGCAAAGCCGATCGGCCGCTGATTGTCGTCGAGATAGCTGAAGGGAACGGAAGCCTCCTGAAAGCCGAGCGTGACCTTCTTCGTTTCCTTGATCTTCTGCAGCGTGCCCGACAGCTCCTCGGCTGCCGCGGGGCTTGCGGCGAGCGTGAGAGCGAAGAAGATGGCGGGCAAACGCATCGGCGGCTCCTGTGCGGTGATCAGACGGCGGTGATAGCGCACGCGTGAGCCCGGAGCCAGATGACGGTGTGTCTAGCAGCTATCGCACTTTGCTATGGTCCGCCTGCCAAAGTTGCAGCCGCGCGCATCCCTAGCGCTGCGCCCCGCCCTCGAGCAGGCGGTCGCCGACCAGGCGGACCGCGCCACGGGTCCAGGAATAATCGGCGCCCATCCGCAGGCCGCTGTCGCCGCGTGAGACGACCGCGCCGCTGCGGGCGTCGCGCAGCTGGAAGCCGACCGTGTATTCGGTCCGGCTGACCCGCCTGATCACGCCGATCAGCGATTGATCGGCGCCGAGCTGCTGCGCAATCGCGGCCTCGCAGCCGTCGCAGTCGCGCAGCGCATGTGCCTTGACGGGCTCCGCGGTCGCGCCGCCGGTATCGACCAGGCGGTAGCGGCCCGACTGCGCAAGCCGGTCACGCACGCCCTTCGTGACATCGGCGAGATAGGCTGCATCGGAGCCGGCAAGGCCGGACGCGGTTGCCGCGGAGGTATCCTCGAGCTCGAATTCGAACACCGCAAGCCCGATCGGCGCCGCGGCGGCGGTCTGCGCCGGCGGCAGCGCGGCTGCAAGGGCGCGGCGCACCTCGCGCGACACGAACATCGCCGCGTGGTCCCATGCCTCGTCAGTGTCGCCGCGAAACGTGTAGAGCTTCTCGTAGAGCACCTGGCTCGCGCTGACGTCGATGACCGCCACCTTGGCCCACTGGATCAGCGTGCTCATCTTCTGCACGCCGCCGACAACCTTGATCCGGGCCTCGCCCGCGGGCGCCGTCGATGGCACCAGGCGATAGTACGGCTCCGCGGCGACATCGGCGCGCAGCGTCCGCATCAACGCATCCAGCCGCCTCTGGTGCGCAGCGGTCTGGTCGATCACCTCGCCCGACGTATCAACATAGCCGAAATCGTCGATGCTGACGCCAAGCGGGAACACCGTTGCGGCGCCGGTCTCGGCGCGCAGAGGACAGATTCCGGCCAGCAGGCCGATCAAAGCAACAGAGAGCAGAACGAGACGGGGCTGACGCATGATTGGGGCCTTTCAGCTGCTGGTGCGGGCGGGTCGGTCGCAGCCTAGGCCGGCGGGCCTCCGCGCCGCAGCGGAGTGCCTCCCGCCCGGTGCCGGGAAAATTTCACGACGATGCTCCGCGCCCATAGCGGCGCTTCTCGGCGCCTCCGTTCTGCCGTTTAATGTGCCTGACGGCCCTGCCCGCGATCGCGCACTGAGGCTCGTCTGCGATCTTGAGGATACGCCAATGTGGAATTGGTCCGGAAGCGATCTGAAACTGCGGCTGACGTTGCGCGTGGCGATCGTCTCGACGCTCTGCTTTGCTGTCATCTCCGGCTATTTCCTGATCGAGGCCGACCGCTCGGTGCGCGGGCGGATCGCGGCCGTTGCCGATGTCGCCGCCAAGACGCTGGAGCTGCAGCAGAGCAAGATCCAGTGGCTGAACAATGCGCGTTCCGACTTTCCCGATCTCGACAGCGTTGCCGCTACGGTCATGACGCCGGGACTGTGCATCGCCTTTCGCAGCAATAGCGGCGAGATCAGCCAACGCTTCTGCGGCGGCGCGCAGACTGACACGGCCGCGCCGCCGCTGGCCTTCGCGGCACTCTATCGCCGCCTGTTCGATCCCGGCCGCGAGGCGGTGCGGCAGGTGGTTTCGCGCGGCAACGCCATTGGCGAGGCGGTGGCCTGGACCGATCCGGCGGTGCCGACCGCCGAGGCCTGGCACGATGCCGGCCGGCTGATGGCGGTGTTCATGATCGCACTGCCGCTGCTCTGCGCTTTGGTCTATGCGGCGCTGGCGCGCGCGCTGCGTCCGACGCGGCAAATCCGCGACGGGCTCGAGCGGATCGCCGCAGGCGACCTCGCCGCGCGCCTGCCGCCGTTCGATCTCGCCGAACTGTCGGCGATCGGCGACGTCTTCAACCAACTCGCCGAGCGCCTCTCCGCCGCGCTCTCCGACCGCAACGCGCTGACGCAGAAACTGATCCTGGTGCAGGACGAGGAGCGCCGGCACCTCGCGCGCGAGCTGCATGACGAGTTCGGGCAGTCGCTGGCCGCCATCCGTGCGCTCGCCGCCTCGGCGCGCCAGACCGCGGCGGCGGATTGCCAGCCTTTGCTCGCCGAATGCGACGGCATCGCGCGGACCGCGACCGACATGATGGAGACGTTGCGCGGCGCCCTCTTCCGGCTCCGCCCGCCCGATGTCGACGAACTCGGACTTGCGGCCAGCCTCGAGGGCCTGGTCGCGGGCTGGAACGGCCGCAGCCGGGGACAGCCGCGGTTCGAGATCACCGTATCGGGATCGTTCGAGCGCCTTGCCGCCTCCGTCGGCGCCAATCTCTACCGCATCGTGCAGGAGGCGCTCACCAACGCCGCCAAGCATGCCGGCGCCACGCGCGTGATGCTGCGGCTTGAGATGCGCGAGGCGGCGCCCGGCGGCGACAGCGCGATCGTGCTCGCGATCGACGATGACGGCCAGCCCGGCGATCCACAAGGCGATCCCCAGCTCAAGTCCGGCCTCGGCCTGCTCGGCATGCGCGAACGGGTCGCCGCGCTGGGCGGGCGGCTCAGCTTTGAGACCGGACGGCCGAGCGGCTCTTCGCTCCGCGTCATCGTTCCCGTCGCGGCCAGCCGAGAGGCCGCACCGGTGGAGCGCGCGGCATGAGCCATGCGGCGCGAACCATCATGCTGGTCGACGACCACGCCGTCGTCCGGGAGGGCTACCGGGCGATGCTGCAGAAGCAGCCGGGCCTCTGCGTCGTCGCCGAAGCCTCCGACGGCGTCGAGGCCTACCGCCTCTACAAGGAGACCGGGCCCGACCTCGTCATCATGGACCTGTCGATGCCCGGCATCGGCGGCATCGAGGCCATCCGCCGCCTCCGGCAGTGGGACAGGCGCGCAAAAATCCTGGTGTTCACCATGCACCAGAACGCGGCCTTTGCCGTGCAGGCGATCCGCGCCGGCGCGAGCGGCTATGTCACCAAGACCAGCCCGCCGGAGACGCTGGTGCACGCCGTGATGGATGCGCTGTCGGGCAAGATCGCGATCAGCCCGGATATCGACCACGAGCTCGCGCTCAGCCACCTTGCCGGCGAGAGGAAGGCTGCCGACCTCCTGACCGCGCGGGAATTCGAGGTGCTGCGGATGCTGCTCGCGGAGAACGCCACCGAGGAGATCGCCGAGGCGCTGCACCTCAGCCCGAAGACGGTCGCGAACCTGCATTCCCTGATCAAGGACAAGCTCGGCGTCGGCACGGATATCGAGCTGGTCCGCCTCGCGTTGCGGCAGGGTATCCTGACGCAGACCGACCTCGGCGAACGCTGAGCCTCCGTGGCGGCGCCAGCGAGGCCGCGTACCGGTAAATCGAGCCGCATTTGCCTCCGGGCAAACCGAACATCGAGCCGCATCGTCGAATGGCCGAGTCCCGAGAAAGTCGCGTACCAGGCGTAACAGGAGAGCCTCGATACTGGCGCGCCTGGGACCATAGTCCAGAGACTGGACTACCTTGGTGGCCCTCGTGATGCTAAAGTTCTCGTCATGAAAGGCTATGGATCATTTTGCCCCGTAGCCAAAGCTGCGGAAATTCTCACGGAGCGGTGGACCCCGCTCTTGCTCCGCGAACTGCTGCTGGGGTCCCGCCACTTCAACCAGCTTCGCCGCGGCATTCCACAGATGTCGCCGACCCTCCTCTCCAAGCGCCTGCAAACTCTAGAAGAGGCCGGGCTAGTCTCACGCCAACCAGGTGACAACGGGCATTGGGAGTACCATCCAACCCAGGCGGCCAGGGAAGCCAGGCCAATTATCGATGCAATGGGCTATTGGGGCCACAAATGGGCTCGCAGCCAGCTCACACCGAACGAACTCCACGCGGGCCGGCTCATGTGGAATATGCGCCGTTCGTTCGATCTAAGGCACATTCCATGCGACTTCGTGCTGTACATTGAGATTGCGGACGCTCGGCCGAAGCGCTGGTGGTTTGTTGTGAAGAAGGAGGAAGCCGATCTCTGCTGGGATGACCCCGGCTTCAAGGTCGATATCAGCCTCTATGCGAGTCTGCTGACGCTTGTGCAGATTTTCGTAGACGAGATGCCGCTGCTACGGGCGCGTGAGCTCGGCAAAATCGAGATCGACGGTCCTAAGCATCTTGTGAACAGCATGCGGGCTTGGTTTCCACGTAGCAAATATGCCAGTGAGGCGTCTGCGGCCGCAGGGCAAGTCTTAGCTAGCTGAAAGACACCTCTCCAGTCCACTTTTTGGACTAGTGACCCTGCTTCCCCCAGCTGTAGCGTTTGCGAATGCGCTCATGCGCTGAGCATCTCAGCTAAAGGAGGCAAGGATGAGCCGCCCTTCTCTTCTTTCATACGCCCTGCTTTTGATCTTCACTTGTGCTTGCGTTGGTCATGCAGCAGCAGACCCACTTGCCGACGAACTTTCCTCTGTGGCTGCCAAGTGGGATGCCGCCATCAACAACGCAGACTTCGATGCCCTGCTTCCATTGTATACCGCTGACGGCAGATTGATGCCGCCCGGTGCGCAGCCGGTCACCGGCCCTTTGGCAATCCGTAGTTTCTTTGCCGGGCGGGGAAGAAGCGTCAGAGAGCACAAGGTTGAGCTGGTCGATGTGTTGTCCATGGGAAACTACGCCTACACCACCTCGCATTTCACGGCCACGCTAGTGGTAAATGAGAAGGCGGCGCCAATTTCTGGCAGCACCGTGAGACTGCTTGAACGCCAACCCGACGGGCAGTGGAAGATAAAGTCCCACATTTTCGTCAAGGAATAGATTCGCGGGTGCTACTGCTACGCAGTCAGCCTCCCGGCGACGCCAGCTATGGAACCCTGCCAGCTATGGAACCCTTGCGGGACCGCCGAGGATTGAATAGCCTTCTGCTCGCGATGAGCTCGCAGGCTCATTCGCCCCTCGCGCGACTGGCGAGCTTACGTGGAACTGACCACGGTGAAGCGCGAAGGGTTCTATGGCCGTTCGCCTGGGCAACCCGTTCAGCTGATGATCCAGCGTCTTAGGGAGCCCGGACCATGCCGTCATTCCGCAATGAACTCCACCTCAACGATTCCGAAGTTGCCCTTGCGCTCAAGGGCGAAGAGCGCCGCCAGCAAGACGGCGTCGAGCTGATTCCGTCGGAGAACTACACCTATCCCGAGGTTCTCGAGCTGCTCGGATCGGTGTTCACCAACAAGTATTCCGAGGGCTATCCGGGACGCCGCTATTACGGCGGCCAGGAATTTACCGACCAGATAGAGAACCTTGCCCGACAGCGAGCATGCGCGCTGTTCCGCGCCGAACATGCCAATGTTCAGCCTCTGTCCGGGTCGCCAATGAACCAGGCCGTGTATCTCGGCCTGCTGCAGCCCGGCGATACGATATTGGCGATGGACCTGTCACACGGCGGCCATCTCACCCATGGCGCGCCCGTGTCGCACATGGGGCGGCTCTTCAACTTCGCCCGCTACAAGACGCAGCCGTCAAACGGCGGCGCCATCGATTTCGATGAGCTCCGCGCCATGGCCCGGCACGTCCGTCCGAAGCTGGTGCTGTGCGGCTACAGCTCCTATCCGCGCGATCTGGATTATGCGTCCTTCAAGAGCATCGCCGATGAGGTGGGTGCACTGACCATGGCCGACGTCAGCCATTACGGCGGCCTGATCGCCGGCAACGCCTTGCGCAATCCGCTCGATGCGGGTTTCGACGTGATGACGACGACATCGCACAAAACGCTTCGCGGGCCGCGTGGCGGCATCGTTCTTTGTCGCCGGGAGTTCGCCGGCAAGATTGACGCGTCGGTGTTCCCGGGATTGCAGGGCGGTCCGCACATGAACGTTGTGGCCGGAACCGCGGTCACGCTGAAGAAGGCATCGACGTCCGATTTTCAGGCCTATGCAAGGCTGGTCATGCGCAACGCGAAGGTCCTGGCCGAAGCGTTGATGGAACGCGGCATGACGTTGATCACCGGCGGAACCGACAATCACATGATGGTCGTGGATACGGTGGCCAGCGTCGGCCTGGACGGCGGCGCGGCCGAGAACATCCTCGACGCCGTCGGGATCACCGCAAACAAGCAGATCATTCCCGACGATCCGCGTCCGCCGCTCATGCCGAGCGGCATTCGCCTCGGGACGCCGGCGGCGACCACGCGCGGCATGGGCGAGCCCGAAATGCGCCTCATCGCCGAACTCATTGCGGAATCCCTCCGGTCGAAGGGAGATGCAGCGGTCGTCAAACGACTGAGGTCGAACAGCGTCGAGATGTGCCGCGCTTTCCCCGTTCCGGGGATCGCGCCGCCCTCATAGGCAGCCGACCTGCGTTCCTGTTCCGCGTTCGTCGCGTCGCTCGTCCGGGCGTGCGGCCTGCATGGGCACGTCGTGAAGGTTCCCCGGGAAAGACCGGAACGGAAATCGATGCTGTTCGTTGGACCGCATGATCTCGAAGACGGAGCGTCCAACGCCGTGACCCGGAAAACCTTGCAAGCACGCTCGGAGCAGGCGCTCGTCGTCATCATTCTCAGCACCGGTGCGCTGATCGGTTACCTCGGCCTGGCGCTGTCCAGGCTGTGAGCGCGACGCCCGGCGGGCACCAAGCCGCCGGCAGGCGTCGAGCCGCTTGCTGCCCTGAAAGCTCGCGCGCGTGGCCCGACGCGACAAGCCCCCGCAGCAAAATATAGGGTGCAACGAAGAGCAAAGCTCAGACAAATCATGTCGCGAGAATGCGGATGTTTGACGCACAAGCGACAACACATCCGGCGTCGTCCCGGCGAAGGCCGGCAACTGTTATGTTGGTTTGGTCTGCAGGTAGGGCTTTCGGTCTCGCATCATGGCATTGAGGACCGTCAGCAGCTTCCTGGCGACGGCGATGAGGGCGAGTTTGGCTGGTTTTCCGGCCTGTCGCAGTCGTGCATAGAAGGCCTTGAACGGATCAGCTCTGCGAACTGCGTTGAGGGCCGCCATATAAAGGGCGTCACGAACGCGCTTTCGGCCGCCCGCAATCTTGCGCTTGCCGCGGAAGGCGCCGCTGTCGACGTTGAAGGGAGCAAGGCCAGCGAGCGCTGCGAGTTGTTTCGGTCCGACCCGCCCGAGTTCCGGCATCTGCGCGATGAGCTGCATGCAGGCCACGGGACCCACGCCGGGCAGCGAACGCATTAACTTCGCATCGTCCGCGATCTGCGCTTCGGCTTTAATCAATGCGCTGATGTC
>NZ_JASAUT010000160.1:0-1527 GCF_029952935.1 Bradyrhizobium sp. Mp19
CCTCAGAGCTTGTGACCCTATGAGTTGCGAGCGCGGCATTTGCCCTGGTAAGGCGATGGCGCGATCGGAAGGATGCCCTCAAGGTTGGTTTGGTCATGCGGCTTGGGCCAGGAGCCTGTGTCCGGCGAGAACGTTGTTGGCGAGGGCAAACCAGCGCAGCGCTGTGAGCACTTTTTCGCGACCTCGAACCGTGAACTGGCGCAGGCCCCAATTGCGGAAGCGAGCGTTGATGCATTCGCCCGGCGCCCGGCGTTTGTAGACGCCCTTGCCATGGGGGCTTTTCATGCGTCTGCGCCAGGCGGCCATGCCGGGGCCGTCGTCAGAACGCGGCGCATAGGGATCGGTCCGATGCTTGCTGTTGGCAGGCGGGCCATAGACCTTGATCCCCTCGGCCGCGGCCCATTCGATGTCCTCGTTCTTGTTGAACCCGCCATCGACGAGATAGCGCTTCGCGCGACCATAAAACCCCGCAAGCCGTTCCTGCATCGGCCGCATCAGGCCTCGATCCGAGCCGACGTTGGTCGCATCCACGGCAATGGCGATCTGTCCCTCGGCGACGCTTGCGACCTGGCAATTGTAGGCCGGGCGGAAGCCGCCATCAGCCATCTTCATGACCCGCGCCTGCGGGTCGGTCGTGGAAGCGCGCGGCTCGGAGCGTTTGCTTCCCTTCTTCCTGTTGGTCCTGTTCTCGCGGCCACGCCGCGCCCGATGCGCTTCGATCTCGGCAAGCTGCTCGAGTGCCGCCGCAACACGCGCCTCGCGTTCACGGACCGCCCGGTCCTGTGCGGCTTTGATACGCTTGTTGCTGGCGTCGGGATCGTCGTCATTCTCCTGCCGCAGGTGCTCGACCAGACGCTTGGCCTTCTTCAACTCCTTGTGCAGCTTCTTCTTGCGCCGGAACGAACTCGCTCCGGCCGCGGCCCGCACACGCACGCCATCCTGCACCACCTCGTCAAGGTCGATCACCCCTGCGACCGAGAGCGAGGCAACGTGTTCGACCAGCAGCCGATCCAAAAGCTCCGGATGCGCCGTGCGGAACTCCGACAGGCTGTGATAGTTCACGCTCACCCCGCCGCACAGCCAGCGATAGCCATCATGGCTCTCGCACAGTCGTGCCAGCGCCCGGGCGCTGCCGACCCCCTGGCTCGTGGCAAACAGCCACAACGCCAGTTGCAGGCGCGGGCTGACTGGCGCTTGACCCGGACCATGGACACGAGCCCGAACGGTCTCTTCAAGCGCGCTCAGATCGAGCTTCTGGACATAGGCCCAGATCACACGGGCCGGATGCTCGGCAGGCAGCAGCGCCTCAAGATCCACCGCGCGCAGCTCAACTTGATCACGGACAGGCTCGCGAAGCCGCGGCTGCCCTAGCCATTCCCGCGCAGCCGGCTCAACTTCAGGCAAATCACCAAATAGCGTCTCGCGTGACATCCCTGCCTCCATCGACCGTTGAAAGCAGAGAATCATTCGACTCACCGTTCCGCAAACGGAAACGCCTCAAATCACATAGATTCACAGCCTCTCAGG
>NZ_JASAUT010000161.1:0-1526 GCF_029952935.1 Bradyrhizobium sp. Mp19
CGCGATCGCGGCCTGACGCTGGCCCAGTTTTGGCTTCAAGATTGACTGCCCTGCAAGGCCGTTTTTACACGGCCAAGACCCGAAGCGGAAGTATTCTAGTTCTTTGCCGGACAAACATTCGGCGCGACACCTCAAGACGAGCGCTAGCCCCAATGATGTAAATTGGAGCGTGGTCTGAGGTTGAATCGACGGTGCCTCGAAGCCGGACATTTTGATCACACTTTGCTTCAAAACAGAAGCAAGCGCTCAGTGGGGATTGTATTCCCCTAAAAGTTGCTATTCTGTCTCATTTCAACAAAGGGGGGTGTCATGAAGAGATGGGTAATTCTCCTGTTGACCACGTCATTATCAGGGTGCGGGACCTATTTGCCTCAGCTTACCAGTCCCGAAATATTGCCGTTGGAAGTTTTGGTCGCGCAGATCGATTGCGAATTCCAACAAGCCGTTTGGAAACAGAAATCCTTGCGAGGGCCAACGGCTTTAGCTGGCTGGCAGGGCGTATACACCGTCACCCTGAAAAGTAATGAAAGCGGAAGTGCGAAATCTCTCAACAACACATTCCCGTTTTTCCCGGCCAAGAGCGTAAGCGGTACAGGAATAATCGGCGCTGGTGAAACAACGACGGCCAACAGAACCGCCCTGATGAAATTCAGCTTGCAATTCGACGATGTTAAGCGAGTGCCTGTCTGCACAAAGATTCAGACAGCCACGCTTCATCCGTTTATCACGGGTCGAATCGGGTTTGCAGAATGGATGGACAGGGCTTTCCATGCAGGTGACGTTGGCGGCCAGTTACAACTAGGAAGGCCGCAGCGCATTTCGAGTATCGGGCACACTTTTGAATTCAGTATCTTCGTGAACGCAAACGCTGGCGCTGGTTTTATAATTGGACCGGTTCCCGTAAGCGGCGTAAACGCAGCTGGAACCATAGAGCGATTGGACGATGGTATAGTTGACGTTGTTATCGCTAAACCGGCGGTCGATCCCCTACCGGGACTGATTACGGAGCTAACAAAGGCGGAGCGAGACCTTATCGCGAAACTAGAGGAATTGATCGACCAGAGAAAAGACGACAATTCAAAGCGCACAGCTGAAATAAATTCGCTGACCTCGGCCTTGGGGGCGCGCCTTTCAAACTTGAATACTGCAACTATCAAAAGTCTCTCACCCAGCAACAAAGCACAGATGGAGACGTTCAGGGTAACTGAACCCGAGATTGAGCAATTAAAAGCACTCACCGATGCGCGCGAAGCGAAGACGGCAAACGACCAAAAGATCCTGGAATATAAGGGACAGATTGCCAATATCGAGCGGCCAAAGGTAACAACCAAATATCGCGTTCTGCCGCCCGACCGGAATCCAGAAATCATTTATACAAATCAACAGCTAACTCTCGAACGGCTTAATAACAATCTGCGCGTTATTCCTTAAACTGACCATGTCCGCTTGTGGCCCTGGCTGTGTGAAAACATAGTGCCGCTGTTATGATTCTCCCGTGATTCTGAGGGGGAATCGATGAGGCGCTT
>NZ_JASAUT010000162.1:0-1438 GCF_029952935.1 Bradyrhizobium sp. Mp19
GCCTGGCGGGCGATCCACGGCGAGGAGCAGGAGGTCATCTTCCGGCAGACCCACGAACCCGGTCAGCGCGGCCTGTCCGACTTCACCGACATGGGCGAATTGGGTGTCACGATCGCGGGCGTGCCGCTCGACCATCGTCTCTATCACTTCCGGCTGGCCTATTCCGGGTTTGAGCACGCCCATGTCGTGCTCGGCGGTGAGAGCTTCATCGCTCTGGCCGAAGGCCTGCAGAATGCCTTGTGGTCACTCGGTGGAGCGCCACGGGAGCATCGCACCGACAGCCTGTCGGCCGCCTTTTGCAATCTCGACCGCGACGCCAAAGACGATCTGACGCGGCGATACGAAGACCTCTGTGCCCATTACGGCATGCGCCCCTCCCGCAACAATCGTGGCATCGCCCACGAGAACGGGGCGATCGAGAGTTCGCATGGCCATCTCAAGCGGGCGGTCGGCGACGCGCTGTTGCTGCGTGGCACCGCCGACTTCGACGATCTCGCTGCCTATCGTGGCTTCATCGATGAGATCGTCAGCCGCCGCAATGCCCGCAACGCCAAGCGGATCGACAGCGAACGTACCGCACTTCAGGATCTGCCGGACCGCCGCACGTCGGACTATGAAGAGGTGATCGTCCACGTGACATCGTCCGGCGGCTTCACCTTGCGCAAGGTGTTCTACACGGTGCCGTCGCGCTTGATCGGCCATCGGCTGCGGGTGCGCCTGTATGACGATCACCTCGACGTGTTTGTCGGCGGCACGCATCTCCTCACCTTGCCGCGCGGGCGGCCGCATCCCAATGGCAAGCACGATCAGGTCGTCGATTATCGGCACGTGATCCATTCCTTGCGGCGCAAGCCGATGGCGCTCCTCAACCTGGTCTACCGCGACCAGCTGTTCCCCCGGGAAGCTTACCGCCGAGCCTTCGACGTCTTGCGCAAACGCTTACCGGACAAGAAGGCCTGCCGGATCATGGTCGATCTCCTCGCACTCGCCCATGAGCGCGGTTGCGAGGCCGAACTCGCCGATCAGCTCACGGCCGACCTGAACGACGGCCGGCTGCCCGACCTCAACCGGCTACGTACTCACTTCGCCCCGGATCCCGCCCAGATGCCGAACGTCGTGGTGCGCCTCGCACCGCTCGCCACCTATGAATGCCTCATCGGTACTGCCGAGATCGGAGGTGCCGCATGAGCACAACCAACGTAGTCGACACCGCGCGCCTCAATCTGTTGCTCAACGAGCTGCGGCTGCCCGCCATCAAGGTGCTGTGGCCGCAATTTGCCGAGCAGTCCGATAAGGAAGGCTGGCCGGCGGCGCGCTTCCTCGCCACCATTGCAGAGCACGAGATCGCTGAACGCAGCCGTCGCCGCATCGAGCGCCATCTCGTCGAGGCGCGGCTGCCCACCGGAAAGACCTTTGACAGCTTCGACTTCGAAGCCGT
>NZ_JASAUT010000163.1:0-1430 GCF_029952935.1 Bradyrhizobium sp. Mp19
AGCCGATGAGCTGGGTGGGCGGCGATGCGGGCAAGGATATCCGTGAACCAGGCCTGCGGATCGACGCCATTCATTTTGGCCGTGACGATCAAGCTATACATGGAAGCCGCGCGCCGTCCGCCGCGATCAGAGCCGCAGAACAGCCAGGACTTTCGCCCGAGAGCTATACCTCTTAATCCTCGCTCGGCGGCGTTGTTCGAGAGACAGACGCGGCCGTCCTCCAGGAAGAGCGTGAAGCTCGCCCAGCGCTTCAGGATGTAGTTGAACGCCTTGGCCAGGTCGTGCCCACGGGACAGCTTGGCGAGCTGCTCCCGCATATAGACCTGAAGGTCCTCGACCAGCGGCCGGCTCAGCGTCTGCCGAACCTGAACGCGTTCCTCGGCACTCCTGCCATTGATGGAGCGCTCGATCTCGAACAGCGCATCGATCCGCCGCACGACCTCGACCGCGATGGGCGAGAGCGGGATCTCCTTCTTGCCGGCGGCCTTGCGACGCGCATTCTCTTCGATATCGGCCATGGCGAAGAACGGGCGCCGCGCATGGACCCAACACGCCGCTTCCCGGATCGGTCCAGGGTGGCGTCCCGCCAGATAGAGCTGGTTGTACCCGTCATAGGCGTCGGCCTGCAGGATGCCGGTATACCCCGCCAGATGCGCCTGGGGATGCTCGCCCCTGCGGTCGCGGGAGTAGTAGAACATCGCCGCCGGCGGCCCGGCGCCGCCAAACGGCCGGTCGTCCCGGACGTAGATCCAGCACCGTGCCGTATCGGTCTTGCCCTTGGCCAGCACCGGCACCGTCGTATCATCGGCATGCAGGCGCTCGGCCGCCATGACATGGGCCTCGACCAGGCGCAACAGGGGATCCAGCGACGCACAGACCGATCCCACGGCGTCTGCCATGGTCGACAGCGCGATCGGCACGCCTTCCAGGGCGTAGCGCTCCGCCTGGCGGTTTAAGGGCTGATGCTGGCCGAACTTCTCGAACATGATCATGGCCAACAGGCTCGAGCCGGCCCATCCCCGTGCGACGGCATGGAATGGCGCCGGGGCCTGGCTGATCTTCTCGCAGTCGCGGCAGGAGAACTTCTCCCGGACCGTCTCGATCACCTTCCACTGGCGCGGCACCACTTCCAGTGTCCGGGTCACGTCCTCGCCGAGCTTGCGCAGACGATTGCCGCCACAGCACTCGCAAGCCGTCGGCGGCTCGATCACCACTCGTTCGCGCGGTAAATGCTCAGGGAACGTCTGGCGTTCGCCGCGCTTGCGCGTAAATCCGCGCACCGTCGTCGCCTTGGCCACTGCGCGCTCTGCCGCCAGCTCGTCTTCAGTGGCGTCACTTTCCAGCTCTCCGAACGTCAACGCCAACTGCTCGATCAGGCGCGACGAACGCTCCGACCGCTGGCCGTAGATCTGATGCTTTAGCTTGGCGAT
>NZ_JASAUT010000164.1:0-1398 GCF_029952935.1 Bradyrhizobium sp. Mp19
GGAGCTATGCGGGATTTTGGGTGACGAGGTGATCAGGCGGCGTGGTTTGCCGGCACTTGGATGACCTCGATGCCGTCGTTGAATCTGACACCAGCGATGACCTTCGGCAACTGATTTGTGCCTTTGAGCCGCCGCCAGGTCTTTGATGCGGCGATGACCAGCTTGAACACCATCAACTTGGCGGTGGTCGGCGACAACGCACCCTTGGTGCGCACCGTCCGGTGCCGCACGGTGGCGAACACGCTCTCGATGGGATTGCTGGTGCGCAAGTGATCCCAATGCTCGGCAGGGAAGTCGTAAAAGGCCAGCAGCGCGTCGCGGTCTTTGGCGAGGCATTCGACCGCCCGGCCGTACTTGGCGTGGTATTTCTCGGCGAAGACGTCGATAGCCACTTCGGCGGTCGCCCGGTTCGGTGCCCAATACACCTCGCGCAGGTCCTTCTTCATGTTGGCCTGCACCGAGAGCGGGACCTTGTCCAGGACGTTGACGGTCTTGTGGACCCAGCAGCGCTGGTGCCGCGTGCCGGGAAAGACCTCGTCGAGTGCCTTCCAGAAACCGAGCGCGCCGTCACCGACGGCGATTTCCGGGGCGATTTGCAGCCCACGCTGCTTCACGTCGATCAGGAGCTCACGCCAGCTCTGCGCGCTCTCCCGCACGCCGACCTGGAAGCCGATCAGCTCCTTCTTGCCTTCCGGCGTCGCGCCGATCAGCACCAGCATGCATTCGCCGTGACCTTCCATGCGGGCCTGCAAGAAGACGCCATCAGCCCACACGTACACGTATCGCCGCGCCGATAGATCGCGCTTTTGCCAACGCTCATACTCGCCCTGCCACTCGGCTGTCAGCCGGGAGATCGCCGCCGGCGACAGGTTCGGCGCGTCCTTGCCCAGCAGGGCCGTCAGCGCCTCCTGAAAATCGCCGGTCGATATGCCGCGCAGATACAGCACCGGCAACAGCGCATCCAGGCTCCGGGTGCGCCGCGCCCACAGCGGCAGGATCGCCGAGTTGAACCGGATCCGCTCGCCATCGCCGGCCGCCCCGCGGTCCCGAATCTTCGCCCGCGTGACCTCGACCGGTCCGATGCCGGTCGCAATCGTTCGCGCCGGGCCGTAACCATGCCGCACGACACGGGCGCGCCCGTCGGCTAGCTTCAAATCCTTCACCGAGGCAAGAAACGTCTCGACTTCGGCCTCCACGGCCTGCGCCAGAAGCTGCCGCGCGCCGGCGCGCAAAATATTGGTCAGTGGATCGTCGATCTCGTCGGGCTGACGAAGCGGGACAATGTTGCTAATCTCGTTCATGGCGTATCGCTCTCCTTGAGAGGTTCTGGCAGGCTCGACACCCGCCTCGATACGCCGCCTATCTCAGTCCGTCATCACCCACTTTCCCGCATAGCTC
>NZ_JASAUT010000165.1:0-1361 GCF_029952935.1 Bradyrhizobium sp. Mp19
AAATGACGCAAGCAATGTACGGGAGGTCGCCGCGCACTACACAGCTCCAGCACTAAACGGAGCGTGCATTCCAACACAAACCAGCGATCTATGCTCCGCAACCTGACACGGAAATACAAGGCCCGCAGCTACTAGCTTGCGTAGGTATCGGTCACACGGCTCAGCAATCCATCTGCTGGCGCACCACTAGCTAACCAAGCCATCGAACGAAGAAGGACGGCCAAGTAACTATGGCTCAAACGCAGCGGTTGCGCCACGCATTGATCTGCGGCACAGATCTCCACATCCTCAAGGGCCATGTAACGACCTGTCAGGCCGGCCGAATCCTGGGACATGAGGGCGTCGGTGTCGTCGACCAGGTTGGCGATGACGTGACCGCTTTCAAGGCGGGTGACCGCGTCCTCATCTCCTGCATATCGTCCTGCTGCGGTAAATGCGATTTCTGCCGGAGAGGCATATATTCGCATTGTCGTACCGGGGGGTGGATCCTCGGCAACAAAATCGACGGGACGCAGGCCGAATATGCTCGGACGCCGCATGCGGACACCAGCCTCCACCATTTGCCTGATGGGGTCGATGAGGAGGCTCTCGTCATGCTCAGCGACATCCTTCCCACCGGATTTGAGTGCGGCGTGCTCAACGGCAAGATCTCGCCCGGCTCCACCGTCGCCATCGTCGGTGCCGGTCCTGTCGGCTTGGCTACGCTTCTGACCGCACAATTCTACTCGCCTGCCGAGATAATTTTGATCGATCTCGACGATAGGCGCCTCGCTATTGCGCGCCAGTTTGGCGCGACACAGACGGTCAACAGCGCCGACGGCAGAGCAGTTGAAAAGGTTCGCGCGTTGACGGGGGGAGAGGGCGTGGATGCTGCCGTTGAGGCTGTCGGCCTACCCGCAACTTTCAAGCTCTGCACCGATATCGTCTCGCCGGGCGGCGGCGTGGCAAACGCTGGCGTACACGGCGTCAAGGTCGATCTGCACCTGGAACGGCTGTGGTCCCAAAACATATCGATCACCACGCGGCTGGTGGACACCGTCTCGACGCCCATGCTGCTGAGGACGGTCGTTTCCCACCGCATCGAACCGAAGCTTTCTGATTACACACCGCTTCAAGCTAGACGAGATCATAAACGCCTACGACATGTTCTCGCACGCGGCGGAGACCGGGGCCTTGAAGGTGATCATCGAGACATAACACAAGGAGGAGGGCAGTGGTGTCGGCGGGCGGAAGACTTTTCTAGGAAGTCGACCTAACGATGTATCTTGCGCGGACCTATTGGAGGAGAGCTGGCTCCGGAAATCTGGACCGGGCGATAAGTGGAGTTTCTGCCTGACGGCGGGCAAGATTGTCCCGCGAAT
>NZ_JASAUT010000166.1:0-1349 GCF_029952935.1 Bradyrhizobium sp. Mp19
GTCTGGACCAAGAAAAAGGTCCGTCAACGCCGTTTCAAAGGCCGCCGTATCACTCAGCTCTGATTCCGGGTACTAGAAGGATTGCGCGGCGAGGAGAACATCTCCGAGCTTTGTCGCCGAGAAGGCATTGCCGCCTCGATCTATTACGGCTGGTCCAAGGAGTTTCTCGAGGCCGGCAAGCGCCGCCTGGCCGGCGACACGGCACGAGCTGCGACCTCCGGCGAGGTGAAGGACCTCCGTCGGGAGGCCGCCGCCTTGAAGGAGGCCGTCGCCGATCTGACCCTGGAGAACCGTCTGCTCAAAAAAAGTATGAACGGAGATGGGGAGGACGAGGCATGAGGTATCCCGCCTCCGAGAAGGCCGAGATCATCCATTTGGTCGAGCAATCGCACTTCCGGCCAAACGCACGCTGGACAAGCTCGGGATCCCGCGCGCCACATTCTATCGCTAGCATGATCGTTACCGCGAGGGCGGCATCGCCGCTCTGGCCGATCATCGGTCTCGACCAGACCGGGTCTGGAACCGCATCTCGGACGATGTGCGGGGCCAGATCATCGACCTGGCGCTGGAGTTACCTGAGCTGTCGCCACGCGAGCTGGCCGTGCGGTTCACCGACGAACGAAAGTACTTTGTATCCGAGGCGTCGGTCTATCGGCTGCTGAAGGCGCATGACCTCATCACCAGCCCGGCCTATGTGGTGATCAAGGCCGCGAACGAGTTCAAGGACAAGACGACGGCGCCGTCGCGCACCGGCCAAGGCTTCTCAGCGACAATGGTTCGAGTTACGTGGCGGATGATCTGGCCGAGTGGCTCGACCAGAAGGGCATGCAGCACGTGCGCGGCGCTCCGTACCATCCTCAGACCCAGGGAAAGATCGAGCGCTGGCATCAGACGCTGAAGAACCGTAAGCGACGTTCGCGTCCCATTCGCAAAGGTTTGGCGTGGGGATTGCAGTCTGTTGATCAACGTGTTTGCAAATCGTTGGCGGGGGGTATGGAGGCGGCAACGACGGAGAATTACGAGGTGCGGCCGAACGACCAGCTCGTCGATCCGGGACTGCGGGTGACCGGTTGCGATCGCTTTGAGCGTCGCTTTCATCCAGACGTAGGGCTCCACGCTGTTGATTTTGCAGGTGGCGATGAGCGAAGCTATGCGCGCCCATGAACGACCACCTTCGTCGTGACCAGCAAATAAACTATTTTTACGCGTCAGAGTCAGCGGCCTGATTTGATTTTCGACGGGATTGGTGTCCAACTCAACGCAACCATCGTCGAGAGAGCTGGCCCCGCAAATTCGGACAGTAGCTTGAGTGGATTTTCTGCCTGACAGCGGCGAGGATTCTTGCTGCG
>NZ_JASAUT010000167.1:0-1268 GCF_029952935.1 Bradyrhizobium sp. Mp19
TGACCTGCCCCTGAGAATTTCCTCCAGAAGGAGTTAGAGTCCGGCCTGACGAAGGACGGACAGATGAAGCGAGCAAGGTTCACGGAAGAGCAATTATCGCGGTATTGAAGGAGCACGAGGCTGGAGCGAAGACGGCTGATCTGGCGCGGAAGCACGGGATCTCTGAAGCGACGTTTTATAATTGGAAGTCCAAATACGGCGGCATGGACGTCTCCGAGGCCAGGCGGCTGAAGGCGCTGGAAGATGAGAACGCCAAACTGAAGAAGCTCTTGGCCGAGCAGATGCTCGATGCGGCAGCGCTCCGGGAGCTGTTGTCAAAAAAATGGTAGGGCCCGTCGCCAAGCGCGCAGGGGTCGCGCACCTGAAGGCCGTCATGGGCCTTTCGGAACGGCGGGCCTGTTTGATCGTCGGTGCGGATCGGAAGGCGGTCCGCTACCGTTCCCGCCGTCCGCCGGACACGGAGCTTCGTCGGCGGCTTCGCGAGCTTGCCAATGAGCGCCGCCGGTTCGGCTACCGTCGGCTGTTCATCCTGCTACGGCGGGAGGGCGAGCCGTCAGGGATCAACCGCATCCACCGGCTTTATCGGGAGGAAGGGCTGGCCGTGCGCAAGCGACGCGCCCGCCGCAAGGCGGTTGGCGTCCGGGTGCCGATCCTTCTGGAAGCGAGGCCGAACGCTCGCTGGTCGCTCGACTTCGTTTATGACCAGTTTGCCAACGGACGACGCTTCCGCGTCCTCAACATCGTCGACGACGTGACCAAGGAGTGTCTGGGCGCAATCCCAGACACCTCGATCTCGGGGCGACGGGTGGCGCGGGAGCTGACGACGATCGTCGCGCGGCGCGGTAAACCGGGCTCGATTGTCTCCGACAACGGCACCGAGTTCACCTGCAATGCGATGCTGGCCTGGTGCAAGGAGACTGGCATCGACTGGCACTTCATTGCGCCCAGGCAAACCGATCCAGAATGCCTTTGTGGAGAGCGTCAACGGCCGCATGCGCGACGAATTCTTGAACGAGACGCTGTTCTTCGACCTCGACGATGCGCGGTCGAAGGTCGCCGCATGGATCGCCGACTACAATGCGAAGCGACCGCACTCCTCGCTGAAATACCAGACCCCCGCGGCCTACGCCGCCACATTCACCGCAACGGGCGATCGGCTGCGCAACCCCGACCAGCTCCGCCGATCGCCCGTTGCACCACCCGCGCCACTCGGCGTACAAAACCCCGAGACTCTAACCGCCGCTGGATGAAAGTTCGGTGGCAGGTCA
>NZ_JASAUT010000168.1:0-1259 GCF_029952935.1 Bradyrhizobium sp. Mp19
CTGCCGGTCGATGCCGATATCGCGACGATCGAGGCGCGTGCTGCCGGTCGTGACGTCGACGAAAGCCAAGTAAACTCAACGGCGATTAGCCCTAGCTGCTAGCAAGGGCTAAATTCCAGTCCCGAAACGATTAGGACTCCGCTAGCCCTCGGCCAACGCTCGCAGCTGTGCGACCACTTAATCTCTGAACCTGAACCGGAAGATCTCCATAAATCCCCTCGGGGCGATTTCCGGAGATCACAAAACGATCGAAAACGGTCGAGTTCGCAGCGGCATTCGAGAGCTATGTCGAGGTAGAAAATGTTTCTGGCCTGGTTCAGCGCTGGATATAAACGCGACTGTCGGGACGACGTTGCGGACCTTTGCGCTCGCCAGTTGTCCGACCGGCGTTAGGGTGCAAACTCTGGTGAACATCATTGCGTGGAATCCACGCCAAACACCGTTTGATGAACGCACGAAACCGGCGTTACCGACAGCGCACCTAGCTATTCTGTCGGCGGGACCGGTTTGGAAGCATCAACCACCACTTCCGGCAACGCAAATGATCTGCGCATTTGGATTGATACATCAGCGCAGATTGCCGCGCGATCAACCAATGCGAACACGTCGTACCGCTGCTTTACGCGCGGATGGTTCGATCCGTTGGAGGGATAAAGCTGATGGGATTTGTAGAACGAAACAGCGTTGGTTGGATGGTTTGTCTGTGAGCAGCTGGCGCCGATGGTGACCGAGCAGATCGCCGACGACCCGGCGGTGATTGGATTTCTTAATCCGCCGGCGCCGGTGCCGTCCTCTGCACCGAACTCAGCTTGAAACGGGCCTTTGACGGGCTCGGCACATGGGCCGCGGCTCAAGGTAGTGATCGCGGCGAATGCGAACGTCCAGGACGAGTCGGATCTCGCGACCGAAATCCGCCGCGTAGATTCTCTGGTCCAGCACATGATCGCGGTCGTCGGCCTCTCCGACGCACAAGTGGACCAGCTGCTAGTTCGGGCAAACGCCCCGTCTGACTGGGTCGCGGAACGAAAGCTAAATTGACTAATTTGAAGGTAGAAGCTCGATTTACTCTCCGCGTCGATGTGATTGACTACCTAGTTCAGAAGCGCGAAGCTCGCTGTCAGGGCGCTCGCGGGATTGTTTTCAATCATGAAGATGCTTACGGAATACTTGGAACGCGCCGTTGAGTTCGAGAAGTTAGCGGTCACTGAGCAGAATGGAGCGTTCAAGGCAGAGCTGTTAAAGCAAGCCTCGGCATACCG
>NZ_JASAUT010000016.1:0-142447 GCF_029952935.1 Bradyrhizobium sp. Mp19
CATAACAGGGCTTGAAGGAAAAGAGTGATGACCAGCAAGACCGAGACCAGCGAAGGCGCCATGGCCGAATACGTCACCGCCGTGATCGGCGGGCAGCTGTTCGGCCTGCCGATCTCGCGGGTGCAGGACGTGTTCATGCCGGAGCGGCTGACGCGGGTGCCGCTGGCCTCCAGCGAGATCGCCGGCGTGCTCAATCTGCGCGGCCGCATCGTCACCGTGGTCGACATGCGCGCCCGGCTCGGGCTGCCGAAGGCCGACGACGGTAAGCCTCCGATGGCGGTCGGCGTCGACCAGCGCGGCGAATCCTATGGCCTGTTGATCGACCAGATCGGCGAGGTGCTGCGGCTGCCCGACGACGGCCGCGAGGACAACCCGGTCAACCTCGATCCCCGCATGGCCAAGCTCGCCGGCGGCGTCCACCGCCTCGACGGCCAGCTCATGGTCGTCCTCGATGTCGATCGCGTGCTCGAACTGGTACCCGACGCCAAAGCGGCGTGAACAGGGCCGCCCGAACTGAAGAACTGAAACATCCCACCGGGGATGAGGAAGTAGAGGTCGCAGATGAGAACCTGTCTTGTTGTCGATGACTCAAGCGTCATTCGCAAGGTCGCCCGCCGCATTCTGGAAGGGCTCGACTTCCAGATCGTCGAGGCCGAGGACGGCGCCAAGGCCCTTGAAGCCTGCAAGCGCGCGATGCCGGAAGCCGTGCTGCTCGACTGGAACATGCCGGTCATGGACGGCTACGAGTTTCTCGGCAATCTCCGCCGCATGCCCGGCGGCGATCAGCCCAAGGTCGTATTCTGCACCACCGAGAATGACGTCGCGCATATCGCACGCGCGCTGCATGCCGGTGCCAACGAATACATCATGAAGCCGTTCGACCGGGACATCGTCACCGCGAAGTTCCAGGAAGTCGGACTGATTTAGAGCATGATCCGGAAAAGTGGGAACCGGTTTTCCCTGCGACAAACGCGAAGCGTTTGCGCGGAGATCATGCTGACTTAGATTCTTCGTTCGATCCGGCGGCAGAAGCCTTCGGCTCAACGGTTGTTGTGCGTCGTGTTGCGTCGCTGGTGAAGCCATGAGTGTTGCGTTGACAAGTACTGCGGTCCCGACATCGACCCGTACCGACAAGGTGCGGGTGATGGTGGTCGACGATTCCGTGGTGATCCGCGGGATGATCTCGCGCTGGATCGGCGCCGAGCCCGACATGGAGGTCGTCGCCTCGCTGCGCACCGGCCTCGACGCCGTCAACCAGCTCGAGCGCATCAACCCCGACGTCGCGGTGCTCGATATCGAAATGCCCGATCTCGACGGCATCTCGGCGCTGCCGCAGCTCCTGGCGAAGAAGCGCGATCTCGTCGTCATCATGGCCTCCACGCTGACCCGCCGCAACGCGGAGATCAGCCTGAAGGCGCTCTCGCTCGGAGCGTCCGACTACATTCCGAAGCCGGAAAGCACGCGCGAGGCCACCGCCGCGGAAACCTTCCGCCACGACCTGATCCAGAAAATCCGTCATCTCGGCGCCAAGGCGCGCCGCAGTCCGGTGCACACGACGGCAAGTCCGCCGCTTGCGCCCGGTCATGACAGACCGCGTCCGTTGATTCCCGCTGCCGCGCATACGGCGCCGACCCAGGTCACGCGCCGTTCGTTCGGCCTGCTGCCGCCCAAGGTGCTGCTGATCGGCTCGTCGACCGGCGGACCGCAGGCGCTGATGACGCTGGTCGCCGAGATCGGTCCGGTGATCGATCGCTTCCCGGTGCTGATCACCCAGCACATGCCGCCGACCTTCACGACCATTCTCGCCGAGCATCTGGCGCGCACCAGCAAGCGGCCGGCGCATGAGGGGATCGACGGCGAGAGTATCAAGCCGGGCCAGATCTATCTGGCGCCGGGCGGGCGCCACATGCGCATCGCGCGCCACGGCGTCGATGCCACGATCGCGCTCGACGACGGGCCGCCGGTCAATTTCTGCAAGCCCGCGGTGGATCCGATGTTCACCTCCGCGATCGATGTCTGGCAGGGCAGCATCATGTCGGTGATCCTGACCGGCATGGGCTCCGACGGCATGCGCGGCGGCAAGGACATCGTCGCCGCCGGCGGCAGCGTGATCGCGCAGGACGAAGCGACCAGCGTGGTGTGGGGCATGCCCGGTGCCGCGGTCAATGCCGGCATCTGCGCAGCGGTGCTGCCGCTCAATCAGATCGCACCGAAGCTTGTTCGGGTATTTGCGGGAGACCGTTCGTGACGCCGCTGGACTACGAGTATCTGCGTAAGCTGCTGAGGGAGCGTTCCGGCCTCGATCTCTCGGCCGACAAGCAATATCTGGTCGAGAGTCGCCTGCTGCCGTTGGCACGCCGGTCGAATCTCGCCGGGATTCCCGAGCTGGTGCAGCGGATGAGGGGCGGCGCCGAACTGCTGACGTCCGAGGTGGTCGAAGCGATGACCACCAACGAGACCTTCTTCTTCCGCGACAAGATCCCGTTCGACCATCTGAAGGAAGCGGTGCTGCCCGCACTCGCGCAGGCGCGCGCGGCGCGCCGCAGCTTGCGTATCTGGTGCGCGGCGTCGTCGACCGGGCAGGAGCCCTATTCGATCGCGATGCTGCTGAAGGAGATGACAGCGCTGTTTGCCGGCTGGCGCATCGAGATCATCGCGACCGACCTGTCGCAGGCGGTGCTCGAAAAGGCCAAGGCCGGCCTGTTCAGCCAGTTCGAGGTGCAGCGCGGCCTGCCGATCCAGCTACTGGTCAAGTATTTCGTGCAGAAGGGCGAGCTCTGGCAGCTGAACGCCGATATCCGCGGCATGGTGCAGCACCGCCAGCTCAATCTGCTGCAGGACGTCTCGCATCTCGGCACCTTCGACGTGATCTTCTGCCGCAACGTGCTGATCTATTTCGATCAGCAGACCAAGGCCGGCATCTTCGGCAAGGTGGCCCGGATGCTCGAGCCTGACGGCGTGCTCGCGCTTGGCGCGGCGGAATCCGTGGTCGGCATCACCAATCTGTTCAGGCCCTATCCCGACCGGCGCGGGCTGTATCAGCCGAACACTGCGCCAGTCGCGCGCGCCGGCGCCGCGCTGCATGTGCTGAAGGCGGTCGCGTCCGCCGCGCGGTGAGTGCGTTTTCCTGAGCGAAGTTCAATTGTTTGTCCGTCATCCTGAGGAGCGCGCTCTTGCGCGCGTCTCGAAGGATGCACGGCCAACAGCCGGGCCGTCGATCCTTCGAGACGCCGCTTCGCGGCTCCTCAGGATGACGGGGAACGGGACACGTTGACGGACACGGCTACAAAATAGCGTGCGGCAGGAAGCGCGAGGTGTTGCCGGTGATCGGATTTTCGTCTTCCCGAATCGAGAGACCGCAGGGCGTGCCGTCGACCAGCCAGCTGCCGAGTACCGGATACTGCCCGGAAAAGTCCGGCAGCGGCGCGAGTGCCTGGCGGATGAAGCCCTCGGCGCCGTAGGGGCCTTGCTCGGCGACCAGCGTGACGCCGGCGCTGACCAGCTCGACATTGGCGCCCTCGCGCGAATAGATCGGCTTGCGCACGAACGACGTGCCGAGCTGCGCGGCCTGCGGGTCGTCCTCGAAATAGGCCGGCAGCAGATTGGGATGGTTCGGGAACATCTCCCAGAGCAGCGGCAGGATGCCCTTGTTGGAGAGGATCGCCTTCCACGGCGGCTCGATCCATTGCGTCGGCGCAGTCGAGAGGTTCTTGCCGAACGCGTCGTGGAACATCCACTCCCAGGGATAGAGCTTGAACGCGAGCGCGATCGGGCGTTCGTCGAGATCGACGAACTGACCGTCGTCGCGCAGTCCGACCTCTTCGATGTCGAGCAGCGTGGTCTTCAGCCCGGCCTGCGCCGCGGTGTCCTCGAGATAGGCGAGCGTGCCGGCGTCCTCGGGATTTCCGGTCAGTCCGGTGAGATGCAGCGGGTGGGTCGCGCCGATCCTCTTCCAGGCCTCGATCAGCCGGTCGTGGATCGAGTTGAACTGGTCGGCGCGCTTCGGGATGATGTTGCGTTGGATCGCCTGTTCGAGCCAGGTCCATTGAAACCGCGGCCTCGAAGATCGAGGTCGGCGTGTCGGCATTGTATTCGAGCAGCTTGGCCGGGCCGCGGCCGTCGAAGGTGAGATCGAGCCGGCCGTACAGGCTCGGATTCTTGCGGCGCCAGCTTGCCGCGATCAGATCCCAGAACGCCTCCGGCATCTTCAGCCGGCGCAGATAGCGCTCATCCTTGACCGCGCGTCCGGCGAGCTCGAGGCACATCGCGTCGATCTCGCCGGTCGGCGCCTCGATCGAGCGCTCGATCTCGTCCAGCGTGAAGGCGTAGTAGGCGCGCTCGTCCCAGTAACGTTCGCCGTTGATGGTGTGGAAGGTGAAGCCGGCATTCTCGGCAGTCGTCCGCCAATCGTCGCGTTCGGGACATGCAATGCGTTGCATCAGGGGAAACCGCGCTCGCTCGTCAGCCTGGTGTCAGCTTCCGCCATGCGACGGATCGTCGTCGCCGTAGCGGGCGATGGTGCGCGGCGCGCCGCCGAAGCCGCCGGAGGGCGACCGTTCCGCGGACTTTCGCTTCGCGTCGTGCCCCGCGTGGTGATGGTGGCTGCGGGCATGGCTTGGCGTCAGGCCCATCGACGCCGCGCCGATCGCGATACTTCCCATCAATTTCAGCCATACGCGGCGCGAGCGTTTCATGGACGCAATCCCTGCCTTGCCGTCTGCGGAGCCATGGCGAGTTTCCATCAGCTGCGTTCGCCGGGCAAGCGAAAGCGGGATGACATAGCGATGACACGGCAACATGCGCATCACCCGCCGCTGAAGCCGAACGCATGCGCGAATGAACCGAAGCCGCCGCGGCTCACCGACGAGCTTGACGATGAGCTCGACGAAGAAGAGGAGCCGCTCGACGAGGAACTGCTGTAGAAGCTGCTGCGCGACGAGCCGCCGCTGCCGCCCGATCCCGACGACGAACTGCGCGCCGTGCAGTCGACGCCGGGTTGTGGCGGGACCGGTGTGGCGACGCCCGGTGCGGTGACGCCCGGCGGCGTCAGCGGCACCGGCTGGCAATTCGGGCGCGGCATCAGCGCGTAGGCACTGCCGCCGACCGCGAGCGTGCCCATCAAGAGCAGCGCGACGTGGTTGGAGCGCTTGGACGGCGCATCCGGCCGCGGCGGCGTCGGCACCGTCGGCACGACCGGTCGCCGTTTGCCGAAGTCCGGGTTCGGTTTGCGCGCCATGGTTTGGCTCAACGGCTCAGTAGATCATGCAGGCCGCGTTCAGCGCGCCTGCGGCCAGCGAGGACAGCCCGAGCCAGATCGCCGGCGCCATTTCGCCGGAGGCGATCCGCGCCGACAGGTTCGGCACCGGGATCTTCACGATGTAATAGACGATGATCTGCACGATCAGCGCGATGATGCTCCAGATCAGGCAGTCCACCACGTTGGCGGAATGGGCGATGGCGCTGACCACCGGCAGCACGAAGCCGAGCAGGCTTAAGCCCAGCGCAATCGCCGCTGCCGGATCGTTGTCGCGGATCAGCTGGAATTCGTCATGCGGCGTGACGCGCGTGTAGACGAAGAGGTAGGCGACCACGGCGATCAGTGCCGTGCAGAAATAGACCAGGAACGCCGGCAGCCCGGCGAGGGATTGCAGGATCATGTCGGGGCGGTCCGGGAGTTCGTCGGGATTCGCGCGAGGCAGGATTGCACGTTCCCTTGGTCGGCGCATGCCGACAGCCGGTTCAATCCCAAACAAAAACCCCGCCATTTGCGGCGGGGTTCAGGTCGAAAGGAGCGAACCTTGCGGTTCTCTGCGGGCCCAGAAGGGTCAGGCGGGAATGCGCTCGTCAGCCTCGTGCGGCTCGCGCAGCACGTAGCCGCGGCCCCACACGGTCTCGATGAAGTTGCGGCCTTCGGAGGCGTTGGCGAGCTTCTTGCGGAGCTTGCAGATGAAGACGTCGATGATCTTCAGCTCCGGCTCGTCCATGCCGCCATAGAGATGATTGAGGAACATTTCCTTGGTGAGCGTGGTGCCCTTGCGGAGCGAGAGCAGCTCCAGCATCTGGTATTCCTTGCCGGTCAGGTGCACGCGCTGGCCGCCGACCTCGACCGTCTTGGTGTCGAGATTGACGACGAGATCGCCGGTCTGGATGACCGACTGCGCGTGACCCTTGGAGCGGCGCACGATCGCGTGGATGCGGGCGACCAGTTCGTCCTTGTGGAAGGGCTTGGTCATGTAGTCGTCGGCGCCGACGCCGAGACCCTTGACCTTGTCCTCGATGCCGGCGAGGCCGGAGAGGATCAGAATGGGAGTTTTGATCTTCGACACCCGGAGCTGCTTGAGCACGTCGTAGCCGGACATGTCGGGCAGGTTGAGGTCGAGAAGGATGATGTCGTAGTCGTAAAGCTTGCCGAGATCGACGCCCTCTTCGCCGAGGTCCGTCGTGTAGACGTTGAAACTCTCGGACTTGAGCATCAATTCGATCGACTGCGCGACGGCGCTGTCATCTTCAATCAGCAAAACGCGCATGCCAGTCCCCTATAGTCGCCGCTCCGGGCGTCAGGTCGGCCGCACTTGCGGCACTCACAAAACGCCTTTGAACAACTGATTCGGATCCTGACGAGATATGGTTAACAAAAACTGATTCCTCGACGCAAGCTCTAACCGTGCAATTTTTGTCGAATCGCCCTAAGATATTGCGTAGAAGAAGCTTTTCCTAACCGCGCTCGTTCAGTTTCCACATTAAGAGGCGGGCCTAACCGACTCTCGCGACTCGCCCTTCTTCTGATGGGCAAGCGACCTCAGTCACCAAAGACAGTGACGCAATGATTAATGATGCGGGTAAACACGAAGTTAAGCGGCCGGAGCAAAATCGTGGAAACTTAAGGTTTTCGCAATGAAGGCGCTCGCGGAGCAGATCGGCGACATCGACGGCGTCAATATTTATGGCCGCGTGGTCGGCGTCCGCGGGCTGATGGTCGAGATCGCGGGCCCGATCCACGCGATGTCGGTCGGCGCCCGCATCGTGATCGACGTCGGCGCGGGCCGCTTCATCCCGGCCGAGGTGATCGGCTTCTCCGGCGAGAACGCGGTGGTGATGCCGTTCGGCGGATTAGATGGCGTGAGGCGCGGTTGCCGCGCGGTGATCGCCAATGCGGCGAGCCAGGTGCGGCCGTCGCCGGCCTGGCTCGGCCGCGTCGTCAACGCGATGGGTGAGCCGATCGACGGCAAGGGCCCGCTGGTGCAGGGCGCCTCCCCGATGTCCTACCGCAACTCGCCGCCGCCGGCGCATTCGCGCAAGCGGGTCGGCCCGCCGCTGGACCTCGGCGTGCGCGGTCTCAATACTTTCCTGACCTGCTGCCGCGGCCAGCGGCTCGGCATCTTCGCCGGCTCCGGCGTCGGCAAGTCGGTGCTGCTGTCGATGCTGGCGCGCAATGTCGATGCCGCGATCTCGGTGATCGGGCTGATCGGCGAACGCGGCCGCGAGGTGCAGGAATTCCTCCAGGAGGATCTCGGCGAGGAGGGGCTGGCGCGCTCGGTCGTGGTGGTCGCGACCTCGGACGAGCCGGCGCTGATGCGGCGCCAGGCGGCGTATCTGACGCTCGCCATCGCGGAGTATTTCCGCGACGAGGAACAGGATGTGCTGTGCCTGATGGACTCGGTGACGCGCTTTGCGATGGCGCAGCGCGAGATCGGCCTCTCGGCGGGCGAGCCGCCGACCGCCAAGGGCTACACGCCGACCGTGTTCACCGAACTGCCGAAGCTGCTCGAGCGGGCAGGGCCGGGCACTGGCGACGGCACCATCACCGCGATCTTCACCGTGCTGGTCGACGGCGACGATCACAATGAGCCGATCGCGGATGCGGTGCGCGGCATCCTCGACGGTCATATCGTGATGCAGCGGGCGATCGCCGAGCGCGGCCGCTATCCGGCGGTCAACATCCTCAAGTCGGTCTCGCGCACGATGCCGCGGTCGGCCGACCCCGACTTCCTGCCCTACATCAACAAGGCGCGGCAGGTGATGGCGACCTATGCCGACATGGAGGAATTGATCCGGCTCGGGGCCTACCGGCCGGGTTCCAGCGCGGAGGTCGACGAGGCGATCCGGCTGCATGAGCCGCTCGAGGCCTACCTGCGCCAGGCCAAGGACGAATCCACCAGCCTTCCCGACGGCTACCGGCAACTGGCTCAAATCCTGTCGGGTTTGGAAACGGAACGCTAACTTTGTCAGGCCATCATCGCCGGCACACCATAGCTATGCCGGCGGGGCCCAGCGGGGAGCCGGCTCTGTCCCGCGTTCAGATTTGGGACTTCTGGGGAGTATGAGTCGATGAAGTCACGTGAAACGCTGATTCGCCTGAAGAAATTTCAGGTCGACGAAAAGCGCCGTCGGGTTACCCAGATCGAAGGCATGATCGCCGACTTCCAGCGCATGTCGGTCGAGCTCGAGCGCGAGATCCAGACCGAGCAGGAGCGCGCCGGGATCAACGACCCCACGCACTTCGCCTATCCGACCTATGCCAAGGCCGCGATCCAGCGCCGCGAGAACCTGACCCGTTCGGCCGACGAACTGCGCGCCCAGCTCGACGACGCCAAGGCGCTGCTGTCGGAGGCATTCGAGGAATTGAAGAAGGTCGAGCTGCTCGACGAGCGCGACCAGGCGCGCGAACGCGCGGAGGAGAGCGCTCGCGAACAAGCCGACATGGATTCGATCGGCCTGATGCGGGCCCGTCTCGGCGTCATCGCCTGAACCCTCGCTCCCTCCGCTTACCAGATTGAGAGCCCGGGCCGATCGCCCGGGCTTTTTGCTGGGCGCTGTCCACAAGCCGACGACCTGTCGGCCACTTGTTAGCCCCTTGGCGGATCGTGGTGTCCCAAAATATGCTACCACCGGTCCGGACGGGAAGATCGCAGCACGGTGGCAATGACGCGATGGGGGATCGGGGCTTGGAGGGCGCAAGATGCTGACGCCGGCTGAGCTGGTCTGGCTGATCGCCGCCGTCGCCAAGGGGGATGAGGCCGCCTTTGAGCGGCTGTACGCCGCGACCCGCGCGAAACTCTTCGGCGTCGTGCTCCGTATCTTGCGGCGACAGGATCTCGCCGAGGAGGTCCTCCAGGAGGCTTACGTCAAGATCTGGAACAGCGCCGGGCAGTTCAACCCAGCCCTGTCTTCCCCGATCACGTGGATGACGTCGATCGCGCGCAACCGCGCCATCGACGTGGTGCGCAAGCGCGGCGAGGTATCGCTGGAAGACGAGCCGGCCGCGATGGAGGTCGCCGCCGACTCGCCCGACCCGCTGGCGCGACGGGAAATGACGGAAGAGTTGAAGCGGTTGCTGGAGTGCGTCGGTCGTCTGGAGCCGGATCGTCAGAAGCTCGTGCTGCTCGCCTATTACAACGGCTGGAGCCGCGAGCAACTCGCCGCAAAGTTCGAGACACCGGTGAACACGGTGAAGACCTGGCTGCGCCGCAGCCTGATGGATATCCGGGAGTGTCTTGGACTCTGATTGATGGCCTATAGCGAAGACCATATCGCGCTCGCCGCGGAATATGCGCTCGGTACGCTCGATGCCGAGGAGCGCGCGCAGGTCGAGACCATGATGGCCGTCGACAGCGAGTTCGCAGCGCTGGTGCAGGCCTGGCAGTTCAGGCTCGGGCCGCTGAACCAGATGGTCGGCCTGGTCGAGCCGCGTCCGGTGGTCTGGGACAACATCAAGGCGGCGATCGGCCATGCGAGCGCGCCGCAGGCGCCGCTTGTGCTGCCCGAGACGCCGGCCACGACGGTGACGCCGCCGCCTTCGCCAATCACGGACGATCCTGAATTCGGCTCGGCGTTCGATCCGGAGCCTGCGCAGTCGCCCGAGCCCCGGAGGCTGCCCGAGGCCCGACCGCCGCGGGTCATCTTCGACGAACGCAACGTGACGGCGCTGACAGGCCGCGTGAAACGCTGGCGCGGCATCGCGTCGGCCGCGACCGCGATCGCGGCCGCGCTGCTGGTGACGCTCGGCCTGCAGATTTACAAGCCCGACGCCTTGCCGAACGCGATGAGGCCAAAGCCGCGCATCCAGACCGTCGAAGTGAAGACGCCGGCACCGGCATTGACGCCGTCCGCGCAGTATGTCGCGCTGCTGCAGGGGCAGAATGGCGGGCCGGCCTTCATCCTGACGATCGACGGCGCGACCAAGAATTTTACCGTCCGCAAGGTCGGCGCCGCGTCGGAGCCCGGCAGGAGCTTTGAGCTCTGGCTGATCTCAGACAAGCTGCCGCAGCCGCGCTCGCTCGGCGTGATCGGCGCCGACGATTTCACCGCGCGTCCGGTGCTGTCGGGCTATGACGCCGACGTCATCAACGGCGCCACCTACGCGGTGACCGTCGAGCAGGCCGGCGGTTCGCCGAACGGCCAGCCGACCTCGGCACCGATCTTCACCGGCAAGCTGATCGAGACCGTGCCGGGCGCGTCGGGTTCGGCGCCGCGATAGGCCAGCCGTCTAACCGCCGCCCGTCATTGCGAGCGCAGCGAAGCAATCCAATCCATCGTTCCGCGTGCTCGGGAGCAATGGATTGCTTCGCTGCGCTCGCAATGACGAGGATAGAGCTGCGCGTTTCGCAGCAGGTCAGTTCGATCCGCCATCCGCAAAAAAAGAAAACGCCCGTGGGGAGCGGGCGTTTTCGATAGTCAACTTGGGGGTAGTTGGGGGTCTTAAATATCCACGCAGCGACTTTGGGGGGCTGTAAAGAACACTACGTGAATTCGTGAAACTCTCCTGTTAGCGGACCAGCGAGTTGCTGGTGCTGGTGATCGCGACGGGCTTGCCGGCCTTCATGACCCGCGCCGTCTGCGTATATCCATCATCCGACGAATTATGTGCCGCGATGCCGAAGCCCGCGACCAGGATACCGGCGAACAACGCCACGACCACAATCTTCAGGTGCGTCATACGATCGGCGCTGTAGATCGAGTGGTTCATGGAAGTCTCCTGCCGCCTTCCTGCTCTCAGTAAATCTGTCGGTTCGGTCTGTTGTCCGGTTCAACGTCTCGTGCCCCGCTAACGTAGGATTTGCCGATTCCGTTCCCTAGAGGCCATCACAAGGCCGTGATGAGACGTGATCGGGCGCGATCAAAAATGACCCTTTGGTAATCTGAAACGCATTAAAACTATTTAATATCAGTGTCTTGATCCGATGCTGGAATGTTGCATCCCAGATAGGGCCGTTCCGGCCTGTTCCACATAAATCAGTTGCCTGTGGCGAGAAAACACAGACGAAAACGCAAATGATTTGCGGCCGCTAGCGCGATTTCGCGCGGAGTGGACGCCCGGCTCGCCTACGGAAAACGCTTCCGAACAAGAGGTCCTAAACGCTGCCGACCGTCTTCAGCCGGGCGCGGGGATGGATCTCGGCTTGCGACAACACGGTGGTCTGCGAGCGGAACCGTTCCACCAGTGAGCGAACGAACGGCCGGATCGCGGCCGACGTCACCAGGACCGGCGCCTCGCCCTCGCGCGCCGCCTGCTCGAAGGCATTGCGCACCGCGGTCATGAATTCCGACAGTTTCGAGGGCTGCATCGCCAGGCTGCGGTCGTCACCCTGGCCGACGATCGATTCCGCAAACGCCTGCTCCCAGCGCGCCGACAGCGCGATCAGCGGCAAATAGCCGTTCGGCGAGGTGTTTTGCGCGCAGATCTGGCCGGCCAGCCGGGCGCGGACATGTTCGACCATGGTGGCCGGATTGCGCGAGAACGCCAGCGCGTCGGCGATGCCCTCGAGGATGGTCGAGAGATCGCGGATCGAGATGCGCTCGGCGAGCAGCAATTGCAGCACGCGCTGGATGCCCGACACGGTGACCTGGCCCGGCACGATGTCCTTGATCAGCTCGCCTTGCTCCTTCGGCAGGTCCTTCAAGAGCTTCTGCACCTCGCCGTAGGACAACAGGTCTGCCATGTTGGTCTTGAGCAGCTCGGTCAGATGCGTCGACAGCACGGTAGCGGCGTCGACCACGGTGTAGCCTTTCAGCGCGGCCTCTTCCTTCAGGCCGGCGTCGACCCAGGTCGCCGGCAGGCCGAAGGTCGGCTCGATGGTGTGGATGCCGGGCAGTTGCACCTGGTTGCCGGCGGGGTCCATGACCATGAACTGGCTCGGCCAGATCTTGCCGGTGCCGGCGTCGACTTCCTTGATCTTGATGACGTAGCTGTTGGCTTCGAGCTGGACGTTGTCGAGGATGCGCACCGCCGGCATCACGGAACCCATCTCGATGGCAAGCGAGCGGCGCAGCGCCTTGATTTGCTCGGTCAGGCGGTCGGTGCCGTCGGGGCCGTTGACCAGCGGCAGCAGCGCGTAGCCGAGCTCGATCTTGAGGTCGTCGATCTTCAGCGCGGCGGCGATCGGCTCCTCCGCGGCTGCAGCGGCGGCGGCCGCGGCTGCAGCAGGGGCGGCGGCTGCCGCCGCTTCGGCCGCCTTCGCAGCCCGCTTCTGCTTGCGCGCGTTCCAGGCCAGCACCGCGGCGCCGGAGCCCAGTGCCAGGAATGGCAGCGTCGGAATGCCCGGCAGCAGCGCCAGCACCAGCATCACGCCGGCCGACATGCCGAGCGCCTGCGGATAGCCCGAGAGCTGGCGCATCAGCGCCTTGTCGGCGGCGCCGGTGATGCCGGCCTTGGAGACGAGGAGGCCCGCGGCGGTCGAGACGATCAGCGCGGGCACCTGGGTGACGAGGCCGTCGCCGACCGTCAGCACGGTGTAGGTGCGGGCGGCTTCGCTGAAGGAGAGGCCCTGCTGGGCGACGCCGATGATGATGCCGCCGACGATGTTAATGCCGACGATCAAGAGGCCGGCGATGGCGTCGCCGCGGACGAATTTCGAGGCACCGTCCATCGCGCCGAAGAAGCCGCTCTCGTCTTCCAGCGCCTTGCGGCGCTCCTTGGCGGCCTTCTCGTCGATCAGGCCGGCGGAGAGGTCGGCATCGATCGCCATCTGCTTGCCGGGCATCGAGTCCAGCTGGAAGCGCGCCGCGACCTCGGCGATGCGGCCCGAGCCCTTGGTGATGACCACGAAGTTCACGATCACCAGGATCGCGAACACGATGATGCCGATCACGAAGTTGCCGCCCATCACGAAGTTGCCGAACGCCTCGATGACGTGGCCGGCGGCCGCCGTGCCCTCATGGCCGTGGCTCAGGATCAGCCGGGTCGAGGCCATGTTCAGCGACAGCCGCAGCATGGTCGAGATCAGCAGGATGGTCGGAAACGACGAGAATTCCAGCGGCGCCTGGATGAACAGCGAGGTCATCAGGATCAGGATCGAGACCGTGATCGAGACCGCCAGGAAGAGGTCGAGCACGATCGAGGGCAGCGGCAGGATCAGCACCACCAGGATGGTGAGGACGCCGATCGCCAGCGCGATATCGCCGCGCTTTAAGATGTCGCCGATCTCGCCGAGGCTCGGCAATCCGCTCTTGCCTGCCGTGCCCTGACCTGCCGTGATGTCGACCATGGTAGCCGCTCTCCCCCGCGACTGGCGGCTGCGGCCGCCAAGCGTCTGCGCGACGGCCGCAGGGCCGCCGTTCCGAAAGTGAGGCACCGCGCTGGCGTTCACGGGGATCTCCGCCCGTTAGACGCGTTCGACGACACTCGACTTCACTCGGCAATTCTTGCCGGGTGTATGGTTAGCAAAGGGTTAATAAGTGCTTTCGCGCGACCGCACGGGTCGTCGCAGGCGCCGGGCATGGGGGGATTCGCGGCTTGGAGCAGGGGTGATAGGGCCTCGTGGTCGAGATACGCCGCAAGCGGCGCTCCTTATCATGAGGGTCCAGACCAGGATTTTGCCCCGCAACACGGCGTCATCCTGAGGGGCCCCGCCAAAGGCGGGCGTCTCGAAGGATGGCCACGGATGACGCCGCCGGCCTTGCGGCCTCTATCTGAGCGCACCGAGCACGACGCCCGATGCGGCGATGATGCCGAGCGTGATGACGCTGGCGCGCCACAAGAACTGCTGCCGGGCGGCGCGCCGGTCATGAAAGGCCAGCCAGTCGTGGACAAAGCCCGCGGGGATGTCGAACACCACCGCCGACTTGTTGCGACGGTGCGTTTCATGCTCGCAGTACATCGTCCGGACCGTCGGCACGCCCAGCCGCTCGAGCTCGCAGTGCCACTCCCAAGCATGCTTGCCGTTGGTCCAGCGATTTTCAAAGGGGATCACGTGTGATTCCATGACGAGCCTCCTGGCCCACCCTGAACCCACGTCACTATTCTAGCCCAAGGTGCGGACCGGCGCGAGATCGGTGCCGGCCGCCTCGGTCGATCACAGCGGCGCTAGTTGGCCGACTGCGTCCATCTGCGCCAATGCGTCGGCTGGATGTCGAGGTGCTTGCTGCCGACATGGTCGACCCATTCGGCGCCGTCGCGGTGGCACGGGAACATGAGCGCGTGGACCATGCCATCATAATCGAGGACACAGACTTCGAGCTCGTGGTCCGACGGCGCTGATGCAACGGGTAACCACTCTGCTGACGACGAACGCATGATGACCCTCCGACAGTTAAGCGCTTCGATCCTTTACCTTACGAGCCGCGTGCCATCCCTGCGCAATGATAGTCCGGGTTGCGCGCCGCGAGTGTGAACCGGCTCGCAGTGTATCATTTTTCCTCGTCAGCATGGATCGCGATTTGACGCACGATATTCCCGACCTGCTGAGGCGGTGGATTGAACTTGCCGGAGCCTGCGCCCGACGAAGTGCAGATTGCACGTCATGGTCAGGGATGCTGGATTGCCAAACCCGATGCGCTGCACCATCGGATTGAAGAGAAGGCACGGGCTCGCGAAGCGGGGACTTGTCGCGGCGATTTCGGCTTGCGTTGCGACCGCCGCCGCCGCGAAGCCGCCCGGCGCCGAGGCGGTGATGATCCGCATGATCACCTGCGACGGCGAGGGCGTCCGGATGGAGGTCTATCTGCCGCTCTCGGTCGATCGCCATATGCGCGGCGGACAATCCGTCATCGGCTACTACACGCTCGATCTGACCGACGTGAACAAGGGCAAGCCACTCGAGCCGGTGCGTGTCACCCTGAGCACCGACCAGAAGACCGTGACGGTCGATCAGTACCTCCGGGGCCTGCCGCCGACCCGCATTCCGGTGACCGGCGGCACCGTCGATTTCGACCAGCGGTTCGCCAAGCGCGCGAAGTGCGGCCCGTTCCAGTCGCAGGATCCCGATTTCGGCAATTGATCCGGCTCACTTTCCCGCCGCAGGACGCGCGTCCCGTTGTTCGCGCATGCCTAATCTCTCGGCAATGTGGCTTGACCCGGAGGCAAATGCCGACGAAGTTCCGCCTGCCGTCGTGATTTCTTCTGAATTTTCCCCTGAAGTCGCTACGTTCATTCCCGACTCGCGCCGGGCATGGCTGCGCCTTGTCGTGGCCGTGGTGATCGGCTCGCTCGGCAGCGTTGGCATGTGGTCGGTCGTGGTGGCGCTGCCGGTGGTCCAGACCGACTTCGGTGCGACCCGCGGAACGGCCTCGCTCGCCTTTACCATGGTGATGCTCGGCTTCGGCCTCGGCCAGGTCGTGACCGGGAAGATCAGCGACCGCTACGGCATCGTCGCGGCGATCGGCGCCGGGATCGGCATCCTCGGCCTCGGCTATGTCGGCGCCGGCTACGCGCCGTCGATCTGGGCCTTCATCCTGCTGCATTTTGCCATCGGCCTGTCGTCGGCGGCGACCTTCGGTCCGTTGATGGCGGAGGCATCGCACTGGTTCGAGCGCTACCGCGGTCTCGCGGTCGCGATCGCCGCGAGCGGCAATTACGTCGGCGGTACGGTGTGGCCGCCGCTGGTCAATTTCGGCATGCAGAGTGTCGGCTGGCGCACCACCCATATTGCAATCGGCATCTTCACCGCGATCTCGATGCTGCTCGCGCTCATGGTGCTGCGCGTGTTGATGGGCGCGGCGACCAGACGCAGCCATGTCAACGCGGCACCGCCGGGGGTCGACCTCAAGCTTTCCACCAACGCGCTGACCGCGATCCTGTCGCTCGCGTCGATTTCCTGCTGCGTGGCGATGTCGATGCCGCAGGTCCATATCGTCGCCTATTGCGGCGATCTCGGCTACGGCGTGGCGCGCGGCGCCGAGATGCTGTCGCTGATGCTCGGCTTCGGCATCATCAGCCGGATCGGCTCCGGCTTCCTCGCCGACCGGATCGGCGGCATCCGCACCCTGCTGATCGGCTCGATCGCGCAAGGCGCGGCGCTGTTGTTCTATCTGTTCTTCGACAGCCTGACCTCGCTCTACGTCATCTCGGCGATGTTCGGCCTGTTCCAGGGCGGCATCGTGCCGAGCTACGCGATCATCGTGCGCGAGGCGATGCCGGCGTCGGAGGCCGCGACGCGGATCGGCATCGTGATCTTCGCCTCGGTGTTCGGCATGTCCTTTGGCGGCTGGATCTCGGGTGTGATCTTCGACGCCACCGGCTCCTATGCCGCCGCCTTTGCCAACGGCCTCGCCTGGAACCTGCTCAATGTCAGCATCATCGTGCTGCTCATGATGCGGGCGCGGCAGCGGCTGGCGCTGGCATGATCCGGAAAAGTGCGCAGCGGTTTTCCGGAAAGATCATGCCCAAATAAATACATGATCCGGAAAAGTGCGAAGCGGTTTTGCTCGCGAGAAGCGCTTGCGTGGGATCATGCGCAAACTAGGGACTGATCGGGGACTGCGGCGATCTCGGCGACGTCCTAAAGCTCGGCCGAGATCCTCGCGATCGCTTTTTCCAGGCGGTTCTTGATCGAATCCATCTTGCCGGTCAGTTGCTGCAACTCCCGTAGATCCAGCTCGGCATAGACGAACTCGTTCAGGTCCTTGCGTTGCGAGGACAGGTTCGCGATCTGCTTCTTGGCGTGATCGGTCAGCGACAGGTTCACGACCCGGGCGTCCTCGCTCGAATTCTTGCGGCGCAAGAGGTTCTTCTTTTCGAGCAATTTTGACTGCGTGACCACAAACGACTGATCGACACGCAGTGCCCGAGAAACCGCGCCGACGGGCAGGCCGATGTTTCGGTCGTCGGCATTCGCCAGGACCGTCATGATCATCCATTGAGGACCGGTGATTCCGATCATCTTGGCCCAGATGCTGCGCAGCTCCTCGAGGCGCACGCTGGTCGACACGATCTCCCAGGCCAATCGCTCAGCCGCATCCTGCAGTTTGTCGGTCGATTTGCGCTCGGTCATGACGCACCTTAACAAAAATTCATCTTCACAGATATCGAGCAATCCATGAAGCGGGCGCCCGACGAAAATGTTCGTCGAGACGTTGCCTGAATGACACATGGCCGCGCAAACAATAGAATGACTAACTAATATAAGTTGAATATGTGACTTCCCAATAGCATTGTTCCGCCCCGTAGATGGGGGGCATCCACCATCTCACGCCTGCAGTGGCCGAGTTGACCACGAGCATCTCGAAAATGGCTGCGCCGCAGCGGTTTTTGGGAGGGGAAACGTTTGTCGCTTTGCCAGCAGTGCAAGGCATCACTTGAAGGCATCACTTGGAGGATAGCATGAAAATCGTTAAGGGCCTTTTGTTGGGCTCGGTGGCAACTCTCGTCGCGAGCAGTGGAGCCATGGCGGCCGACCTTCCGGTCAGGGCCAAGGCAATCGAGTACGTGAAGGTCTGCTCGCTCTATGGTCCGGGCTTCTACTTCATTCCGGGTACCGACACCTGCATCAAGCTGGGCGGCTATTTGCGTGTCGACGTGCTGGCGAACACCAACTCAGACCACACCGGCAACTACGGTGGCGCGGCCGGCGCACAGAACCGCTTCACCAACGGCTACACCTGGCGCTCGCGTGAAGACCTGAACGTCGACACCCGCACCGCGACCGAGTACGGCGTGGTCCGCACCTTCTTCGATGCGACCTTCAGCTGGACCTCGGACAGCTACGGTGGCGCCGGCAACGGTTCGACGGTCTACTCGCCGATCGGAACGTCCGCTGCCCCCAACAACGCCAGCTCCGGCACAGTCGCGAACGGCACGGTCGGCGTCTATTACGCCTTCATCCAGTTCGCCGGCTTCACCATGGGTAAGGCGGTCTCGCAGTTCTCGGCGCCGTGGGCCAACTATCCGGGCAACAATTTCGACGGTCTCGTCGGCGGCGGCGGCACGATCACTGGCGTGAACCAGTTCACCTACACCGCGCAGTTCGGCAACGGCGTGTCGCTGTCGCTGTCGGCTCAGGATCAGTCGGCCTACACCCAGGCCGGCGTGCAGAATCTCGGCGCGCTCGGTACCGGTGCTCTCGGCATCTACGGCGCGAGCGACTATGCCGGCACGATTGCTCCGGATCTGATCGCGGCTCTCCGCGTCGACCAGGCCTGGGGTCTGTTCCAGGCGTCGTTCGCGGCGCATGACAACCACGCGGCCTACTATGGTGGCACCGAGTTGACCGGTCATCCCGACGACAAATGGGGCTGGGCTGGTGCGCTGGCCTTGTCGATCAAGAACATCCCGACCGGGCCTGGCGACACGATCAACGTCCAGGGCGTCTATACCAACGGCGCAACGCGCTACAACATCCAGGATCTCTCGGGTGCCGGTGCATTCACCTACTTCGGCAACACCAGCGTTCCCGGTGCCTACCAGAGCATCGGCTTCGGCATGGCACCGGACAGCGTGTTCGTCACTGGCGGCCAGCAGCAGCTGATCACGACCTACGGCGTGAGCGGCGCGTATGTCCACAACTGGAATCCGAACTGGAACACCAGCATCTACGGTGCCTGGGCCCAGGTTAACTACAACGGCACCGCCAAGAGCTACATCTGCGGCCCGGGCGGAACGGGTGTGGGCGGATCGTTCGGCACCCTGATCGGCGCCACCTCGAACCTGACCTCGTGCAACCCGGACTACAGCATCGCGCAGATCGGTACGCAGACCCAGTGGACCCCGGTGAAGAACCTGACCTTCTCGGCTGACTTCACCTACACCCATCTGGATCAGAATTACGCCGGCACGATCACCTACCCGGGTAGCGCTGCGATCGGCAAGCCGGCCGCTGTCTACTCTCTCAGCAACCAGGATACCTACATGCTGCTGCTCCGCGCGCAGCGCAATTGGTAAGGCCCGGTTGATCCTGACTTGATCGCTCATCAAAGCCCCGGCGGGAAACTGTCGGGGCTTTAATTTTGAAAGAAGGGTTCGTTGTATGATTTACTAACATTAGTCAATCATGTACAAACCAGCGTCGGTTGCTCTGCCGACCATGATGATGAGGAGATATCAGACATCTTCATGAACTAGCCTCCAAAACCTCCGGCAATGCCCTGCCGGAGGTTTTTTATTGAGCCCGTGCGATCGGCGCATGCTGGCGCGGCGCAAGGCGCGCGGCACCGGCGCACGGCTTCGTGAAGCCCGGGATCGAAAACCGCCGTGCATCGTGATCTGCGGTACAGGCGAAGCGGCGGCGTCAGCTGGACGGAATATGTCACGCCAGTTATATGACTATATCATATAAATGTCGCCCGGTCCGATCAGGAAGCGTCGCTCGGCATGCCGAAGGCAACAGCAAAACCAAGCCGCAACCGTAAACCTTCGACGGGCCATTTTCCGGCGGCGTTCCACGCGACTGCTTCAACCAACCGAATCGCGAAAGCGAGCGAACTGCAGTTGCAGCGTCTCGCGGGCTGCTTGCATTCCCTGTCGTCACGCCACCATCACCTGACCCAGGGCTACGCGGCGCATGCCGGCATCGCCGGCGTTCAGTACACGATCCTGACCACGATCCGCTATCTCGAGACCAAGGGCGACGTCTTCCCCGTCACCGTCGCCGAATACCTCCGCTTGACCAGCGCGGGTGTCACGAAGGCGATCCAGCACCTGACCGAGCTTGGCCTGGTCGAGAAGGCCGGCGATCTGGATGATCGTCGTCGCACCAAATTGACGGTCTCCCAAGCCGGCTGCGCCCTTCTGGACTCGCTCACGCCGATGCAGTCGAAGGTCAACGACGTCTGGCTCGGTTGCATGAACGACAAGGAGTTCTCGATCTTTCTCGATCTCGTCGAGCGATTCATCAGGTCGAGTGATCGCGCGCTGGCGATGCAGGACTACCTGGTTAAGGACAGCGACATCGCGCCCTTCTAGCCGTGCGCTCGCAGTCACGCTGGAGTGACCGATAACGTCGCGGTCCTGGCGATTCCGTGAGGCGGCCGGCGCCGACGGCACGTGCGCGCGAGAGGCGAGCCGGCTGCGTTCAGGTCGTCACCGAGCATCTGCTCGGAAACGATTGCGGCAGCAACAATCGACAACAATCGATCGTCAGACATAAGCACAACGCATTCCTGCGCCGCCGTATCAACGATTGCCGCCGCCGAATTACTTCAATTATATGAACCGGCATTGGAATAGTTTCTTGGGAGAGCTGGGTGATTGGCGTTTGCGATTTCGGCGCCAACGTCACGCGGCTATCGAAGCGGCGCTTCGTCGACGCGAACTGGCGGACTCGTATCGATAACGCGTACCGGCAGCAGAGCCGGGTGCGAACGAGTTGACGAAATATGCATGACCACTGTGGGGTGCGTGGCGCCTCGTCAAGCAGCGTCGAGTTCGATGATCAGGGCTGGCCTGTCTGGCCGGATCGCGAGGATCTGTCGGCGGAGTTCGTCAAAGTGTTGGCCGCCGCACAGGAGGGCGGTTCAACGGTTTCCGAATGTTGGTTGACATTGAGCAAGATCAACCTCGGTTCGGAGAACTCGTGGTCCGGGGAGTGGATCAAGACCGCGCAACTGAACGAGGCGAGAGCCGAGATTTCGTTGCAGAACGGAAACATGATCACCGCTCGTCGCAACTGGCTTCGCGCCACCACTTACTTTCACGCAGCCGCAAGGCCTCCTGGATACGCCAATGACCTGCTGAAATGCGCTGTCGACGGCATGCGTCGCTGCGCGACCAACTTTCTGAACAGCCGGGTTCCGGCGGGCCAGGTGCTGTCGATTCCCTGGACAGACGACCTGTCGCTTCAAGCCTATTATCTGCCGTCGGCTTTTCACGACGATGGGCCCGTGATCGTATGCATTGGCGAGCCGGGTTCCTATAAGGAAGAACTGATCGCCAAATACGCCGGCCATGCGAGCGAGCGCGGCTTCTCGCTGCTCGCCGTGGATTTGTTGGGTACCCAGACGGCGTTGCCACCGGAACGGCTCGAGGGTCGCAAGTTCGAAGCCGCGATGAGCCGCATCCTGGACTTTCTTTCGGAAACGCCCGGCGTAGACAACACGCGGATCGCCATCGTGGCGGACGCGTGGAATTCCTCCCTGGTCGCCCGGGCGGCCGCGAGTGACGCCCGGTTTGCCGCAGCGGTTTGCGACGCCGGCATGTGGGACTCGCACGAAAGGAGTTTCTTTTATCGGCAAGCTGGCGGCAACGAGCAGACTGGATGGCTCGAGGAAGCCAATCCGATTTCACGCAGCATCGATTGTCCGCTCCTCGTCACCGCGGGTGAAGCCGGCTGGCTCCTTCCGGGCACCCTGATTGAATTTGGCGACCAGCTGGGCAGCATTCATCGCGACGCCCGGCTGATATTGTTCCGGCGTGCTGAAACCGCCGCCATGCAGGGGCATATCGATAACCCGACATTGGCCAATGAAGTCATCTTCGACTGGCTTGAAGACAGGCTCCGGCCGAGCAAGGGTCTGGCCTAAGCGGCGGATCCGGTCCCTGCGATCACACCGGCTGGCCGGCCTTGAGCAATGAGCAGCCGGTGATCTTCAGGCTGCCGTCGGCCTGTCGTTCCAGCGTGTAGAGCGCCTCCCATGCCTCGCCATTGGCGTCGACGATATGGACGCGCTGCGCGATCCGGTCGCCGTCGCTGCGCGCCTCGCCGAACTCGAAGCTTCTGTGCCGATAGACCGGCGCGTATTGGTTCTGCACCATCGACATGAAGATGTCGGCTTGCGGAAAGATCTGCCGGATCGCGGGCGCGGCATGCGAATAGGCCGCCGCGGCGTCGTCGCGGCCGAACGCCTGCTCCTGCGCGCGGATCACGGTCTGCGCGGCGCCGACGTCGTCAGCCGCTGCGGGAGCGAGCGAGCCGAGCAGAATAGCGACGAACATCAGGATGATGCGCATGCGGTGGCACCGTCGACAGTCGGACCTTCCAGCCGCCGCAAGGCTACTCCCGCACGACCACGGCGGCAACGGAGCAGGGCGCCTTCGGCGGCTGGCTCCGAACGACCGAGCGGCGCGATGTCAGTTGACGCGCCGACGATGCCGCAGCGCCTCGGCAGTCGGGCATCCGGCGTGCCGCGCATGACGCGTTGCGAATGGCTGCTCGATGGTGACGATCTGGCAACCGTATTGCGCCGAAACCTCGGCGATGACGTTCGACACCGCGTCGTCGATCCGCGAGCCGGGCAGATGCGCGACGATCAGGTCGCCGATGCTGAGCCGCTTGCGGACGCGCAAGTCGTTGTCGATGCGGTAACTGAACAGGGCATGGATCACGCCGCGGCGATCGCGAATCGCGATCAGTCCGGTATCGGGCGAACTGCCGCGGCAGCGCCGGCGCACGAACCGCAGCCACTGATCCGTGGTAATACTGGCGTCATGCATGAACACCAGCGGATAGGCCACGATCGCATGCTGATGGTCGATCGGAAGTGCCTGGAATTGCTCGTTCATCACCGGATTCCCCGATGATAGCGAAACTGCTGGGGAAAGCGCGGCGCAGCATTGATCTGCATCAATGCCGTTGGCGGTTGATCCAGATCAAATCGGGGTTGATAGTGTGAAGCACCTAACCATGCGGACCCTCGAAGCCATGAGCATTGCCGAGCCACTGCAGGATTCGTGTGCCGGCGCGACGCGTTCCGACTGCAGGCACGGCCACGCCACGAATGGCTGCGAGGACTGCAAGGTCAGGCTGTTCAGCGTCTGCGCCGCGCTGGAGCCGGCCGAACTCGAGGAGCTCGACCGGATCAGCCAGGCAAAGCTGGTTCCGGCACGAACGACGCTGTTCGAGCAGAGTGCGCTGGCAGGGAGCGTGTTCAATGTCACCGACGGCGTCGTGCGGCTCTACAAATCATTGCCCGACGGCCGCCGTCAGATCGTGGGTTTCGCGCTGCCGGGCGACTTCCTCGGACTTGCGCTGCAGGACCGCTACGGCGTCACCGCGGAGGCGGTCAACGAGGTCGCGGTTTGCCGTTTCGTGCGATCGGCGTTCCTCGCCTATGTCGACGGCAAGCCGCATCTGCTGCGCCGCCTGCATGAGTTTGCGGGGCACGAGTTGAGCCTGGCGCAGGACCAGATGCTGCTGCTCGGACGGCGCAGTGCCGAGGAAAAGATCGCTGCATTCTTGCTCAACATGCAGGCGCGATACGCCCGGATCGGAAGCGTGTCCGTCACCGTGCCGCTGCCGATGAGCCGGCAGGACATTGCCGACTATCTCGGTCTCACCATCGAGACGGTGAGCCGCACGCTGACCCGCCTTGCGCGCGAGAAGGTGGTGTTGATCGTGCCCGATGGCGTGCGGCTGCTCGACCTCGAACGGCTCAAGCTGAGCGGCGCGAGCTGACGCTCCGGCGTCGGCTTTTGATCCAGCACAAGGCGATACGCGCGCAGGCGCGTTAGGTCTCTGCATCATATGCAGGAGACGACCCATGCCTCTCGACACCATCCTCGTCATGATCGCGGTCACAGCAATGTTCGCCACCATTGCCGCCGTTATTGCGTGGGGCGACCGGCAGACGCGCGATCTGTGAAACTGTCGTGTGATCAGAGCCTTTCCGTTCCGATTCAATCGGAACGGGTCTCTGGATTGTTGTCTTGACGCGTTTTCGTCACGCGAACCGGTATCCACGTCGCCTGAAGACGCTCTATCTGATCGAGCCCTTGAAATTGTCGATGTCCGGCGAGGGCCGGGCGGGAAACAGCCGCGCGGTCGAGGAATTGTCGAGCCGGCGCTTGCATTTCGCTTCGTCGGCGTCCTTGTTCTCGATGCCGCCCTTGTTCGAGTAGCGCTTCTTCGCGAACAAATCGTCCTGCCGGTTGACGATCAGCATGGCGTGATCGCGCTCGAGCGTGTCCGGGTTCTTGCGCTGCTCGTCGGAGCGAAACGTGTCGCCGACGATCTTGCCCGTCATCTCGTAGTCGCAGCCGGCCTTCCAGTCGCCCTGGTCCCACTTCCATCCGGTCGCCTTCACGGCGCCGTTGCTCTCGGTGGTGATCTTGATGATGGCGTTATGGGCGAGCCGGATGCCGGCAAGCCCGCCGCGCTTGTCGTCAAAGCCTTCGAGCAGCGCCAGGCGTTCGCGCTGTAATCCGTCGACGTGGTCGCGGGCATCGACGGTGAAGTGAGCCTGGGAGCTCTGCTTGTTCCAAGCCGGGTGCAGGAATTCCGGATATTGCTGCGCCTGGCTCTTCACCCAGCTGCGCTGGTCGTCGATCAGCGCGCGCCGCGTCGCCTCGTCGAGGTGCGGCTGCAACGCCTTCGCGGTCGGCGCGCTGCTTGATGCGAGCAGGAAATCGTCCATCGCAACGGACGGGCCGGACGCAAGGACCGCGATGGCTGCGACGGCGGCCGCAAGCCGTGGAGAGCAAGGCATCGACGTCACCCGCGCGGCCGCGCCATGCGGCCCCTGCGGCTTGGGTCGCCCGCCGCGCGCGCCGGGTTCAAAATGTCGGCGGCGTGCAGGCCGAGATCACCTCGCACGGCTTGGCGCCGATGCAGCGGAAGCGGTGCGGGCGGCGGCTTTCGAAGTAATAGGCGTCGCCGGCGTTGAGCACCCGCCGCTCGTCGTCGACCGTGACCTCGAGCCGGCCCGAGACCACGATGCCGCCTTCCTCGCCCTCATGCACCAGCGGCACCCGGCCGGTGTCGCTGCCGGGCTCGTAGCGCTCTTTGAGGATCTGCAACGCCCGGCCGAACAGACTGTCGCCGATTTGCAGGTAGGAGATCGGCTTCTTGCCGATCTCGGTCAGCTCGTCGGCGCGATAGAACGCCTTGCGCGGCCGCTCGGGCTCGATCGCGAAGAATTCGGCGAGCCCCATCGGAATCCCGTCGAGGATGCGCTTGAGGGCGCCGACCGACGGGTTCATCTGGTTGGATTCGATCAGCGAAATCGTCGAATTGGTCACGCCGGAGCGCTTGGCGAGCTCGCGCTGCGACAGCTTGTGTCGCGCGCGGATGAATCGAAGCCGACCGCCGATGTCGACGCTCATGACAGTTCCTTTGGCAAATCCCTGTTGCAGGTGTTGCGGATCGAACAAATATTGGCAGAGCCCCTCAACAAGATCAATGGCTTGCGGTGCGGCAGAAAAGGACTTGTTGAGTGCCTGGAAGAGTGGTCCGACTAGCATCAGTCAGCAATGGAGCGCCGCCGTGACCGTTCATCAGATTCCGAACACCATCAAGACCGACTCGTTCTGGATGCCATTCACGGCCAATCGGCAGTTCAAGAAGGCGCCGCGGCTGTTCTCCTCCGCCAAGGGCATGTACTACACCTCGGTCGACGGCCGACAGGTGATCGACGGCTCCGCCGGTCTGTGGTGCGTCAACGCCGGCCACGGCCGCCCGCAGATCGCGGCCGCGGTCGAACGGCAGCTGTCGACCTTGGACTTCGCGCCTTCGTTCAACATGGGCCACCCGCTGGCGTTCGATTTCGCCGAGCGGCTCGCCGAGATCGCCCCGAAGGGGCTGGATCGCGTCTTCTTCACTAATTCGGGCTCTGAATCGGTCGATACCGCGCTGAAGATCGCGCTGGCCTATCACCGCGCCGCCGGCCAGCCGAGCCGCACCCGTTTGATCGGCCGCGAGCGCGGCTATCACGGCGTCGGCTTCGGCGGCATGTCGGTCGGCGGCATGGTCGCCAACCGCCGCCAGTTCGCGACCCATCTGCCCGGCGTCGACCACATCCGTCATACCCATGATCTCGCCCGCAACGCCTTCGCCAAGGATCAGCCGGAGCACGGCGCCGAACTCGCCGACGATGTCGAGCGGATGGTGGCGCTGCATGGCGCCGACACCATCGCGGCCGTGATCGTCGAGCCGGTGCCGGGTTCGACCGCGGTGCTGCCGGCGCCGAAGGGCTATCTGCAGCGGCTGCGCGAGCTCTGCACCAAGCACGGCATCCTCCTGATCTTCGACGAGGTCATCACCGGCTTCGGCCGCCTCGGCACCCCGTTCGCCGCCAACTTCTACGGCGTGACGCCCGACATGATGACGACCGCGAAGGGCATCACCAACGGCACCGTGCCGTGCGGCGCGGTGTTCACCAGCCGCCAGATCCACGACGGGCTGATGGTTGGCCCGGACAACGCCATGGAGCTGTTCCACGGCTACACCTATTCGGCGCATCCGGTGGCCTGCGCGGCGGGTCTTGCCACGCTCGACATCTACAAGGACGAAGCTCTGCTGACCCGCGGCGCCTCGCTCGCCGACTACTGGCGCGATGCCCTGCATTCGCTGAAGGGCTTGCCGAACGTGGTCGACATCCGCAACCAGGGCCTGATGGGTGCGGTCGAAGTCGCGCCGCGCGATGGTGTCGTCGGCGCGCGCGGCTACGACATCATGGTCGATTGCTTCAACCGCGGCCTCTACTTCCGCATGAGCGGCGACTCGCTGGCATTGTCGCCGCCCTTGATCGTCGAGAAGTCGCATATCGACGACATCGTCTCGATCCTCGGCGACTCCATCAAGCGCGTGGCCTGATAATTGCTAGCTATATCTTAGCTGGCTCTACAAATTGCTGTCGCCGTTGCGGAGCAGACTGGTTTCGCAGCGGCGATTGCGTTTTCGCTGCAGGATGTGAGGAAAAGTGAAGGTCCTAGTTCTCGGCAGTGGCGTGATCGGCGTCACCTCTGCCTATTACCTTGCGCGCGCCGGCCACGAGGTGACGGTGATCGACCGTCAGCCGAAGCCCGCGCTGGAAACCTCCTTTGCCAATGCCGGCGAAGTGTCGCCCGGCTACTCATCGCCCTGGGCCGGCCCCGGCGTGCCGGTCAAGGCGGTGAAGTGGCTGTTGATGAAGCACGGCCCGCTGGTGATCCGCCCCAAGCTCGATCCCGTGATGTGGCTCTGGCTCTTGAAGATGCTGCGCAACTGCACCACGGCGCGCTACGCGGTGAACAAGAGCCGGATGATCCCGATCGCGGAATACAGCCGCGACTGCCTGCAGGCGCTGCGCAGCGAGATCGGCATCCGCTATGACGAGCGTGCGCGCGGCACGCTGCAGCTGTTTCGCGAGCAGGCGCAGCTCGATCACACCGGCGACGATATCGCTGTGCTGAAGCAGTACGGCGTGCCGTTCGAGGTGCTGGGCCGCGAGGGCTGCATCGCCGCCGAGCCCGCGCTGGCCGGCGTGAAGGAAAAGTTCGCCGGCGGCCTGCGGCTGCCGCATGACGAGACCGGCGACTGCCACATGTTCACGCAGGCCCTGGCGCTGGAAGCCGAGAAGCTCGGCGTGCGCTTCAAGTTCAATGTCGGCATCGACGGGTTGAATGCGGACACGACCCGGATCACCGGCGTCGCGACCAGCGCCGGGATGATGACGGCGGACGCCTATGTGCTGGCGCTCGGCAGCTATTCGCCGATCCTGCTGCGGCCGCTCGGCATCTCGCTGCCGGTCTATCCGGTGAAGGGCTATTCGATCACCGTGCCGATCAAGGACGCGTCCGGCGCGCCTGAATCGACCGTGATGGACGAGAGCTACAAGGTCGCGATCACCCGGCTCGGCGATCGCATCCGGGTCGGCGGCACCGCCGAGATCTCGGGCTATTCGACCAAACTCTACGCCGCGCGGCGCGCGACGCTGGACCATTCGCTGACCGATCTGTTTCCGCGCGGCGGCGACCTGCCCAAGGCCACCTTCTGGTGCGGGCTGCGCCCGATGACGCCGGACGGCCCGCCGGTGATTGGCGCCACGCGCTTTGCCAATCTCCACCTCAACACCGGCCACGGCACGCTGGGCTGGACGATGGCCTGCGGCTCCGGGCGGGTGCTGGCGGACATGCTTTCGGGGAAGAAGCCCGAGATCGACACCAAGGAGCTGTCGATCAAGCGCTACGACCACCGGTTCGGCTAGAGCGCTTTCGAGCGAAGTTTCGTAGCCCGGATGAGCGCAAGCGATATCCGGGTCTTTGTCCCGCATGTCGCTTTCGCTCATGCGGGCTACGCGGCTTCGGTTCTGATTCAATCAGAACCGAGAATGCTCTAGCGACTTGATCGAAGGAACGCGCCAATGCCGATGCAGCGGATGCCCACCGACTACGAGATATCAGCCGATCCGCACCGCCTGGACGTCGAGGTCATTCACACGTTTCTGGCGGAGGGCAGCTATTGGGCGCGGGGCATTCCGAGATCGACCGTGCAGCGGGCGATCGAGAACTCGATCTGCTTTGGCGTCTATCATGGCGCCGCACAGGTTGGCTTCGCGCGGATCGTCACCGACAGGTCGACCTTCGCATTGCTTGCCGACGTGTTCATCCTCGAGGCGCATCGCGGCAAGGGGCTGTCGAAATGGCTGATGCGTTGCGTTGTCGAGCATGACGACCTGCAGGGCCTGAGGCGCTTCCTGCTCGCGACCTCGGACGCCCATGGACTGTATCGCCAATTCGGGTTCGAGGCGCTCGGCAACCCGTCGCGCTTCATGGAGATCGTCCGGCCGGATATCTACCGCTCGGCTTGACCGCCTCGCCAGGGCGGTTGCGATCGCGGGTTCGAGTCCGCTCCGGGGTTATTCGGCGGCGTTCTTCACGGGCGGTTCGACATCGTTGTCTCGCTTCGTTGCCGTCCAGTTCGACAGCGCATTCGAGAATCGGTCGAGATAGAGATACACGACCGGCGTCGTGAACAACGTGAGCGCCTGGCTCACGATCAGGCCGCCGACCATCGCATAGCCGAGCGGTTGACGGATTTCCGATCCCGTTCCGGTGCCCAGCATCAGCGGGACGCCGCCGAGCAGCGCCGCCATCGTCGTCATCATGATCGGGCGGAAGCGCAGCAGGGCCGCTTTCCGGATCGATTCACACGGCGATAGATGCTCGCCGCGTTCGGCGGCGATCGCGAAGTCGACCATCATGATGCCGTTCTTTTTCACGATCCCTATCAGGAGGATGATGCCGATCAGCGCGATCAGGCTGAAATCGAACCCGAACGCCATCAGGATCGCCAGCGCGCCGACCCCGGCCGATGGCAGCGTGGACAAGATCGTGAGCGGATGGATGTAGCTTTCATAAAGCACGCCGAGGATCAGGTAGACCACGACCAGCGCGGCCAGGATCAGCAGCGGCACCGAGCTCAGTGATTGCTGGAAGGCCTGCGCGGTGCCCTGGAAGCTCGAGCTGAGCGTGGCTGGAGCACCGAGATCGGCGACGGCGTTCTGGATCGCATCGGTGGCCTGGCCGAGCGCCACCCCTTGCGCGAGGTTGAAGCTGATCGTGGTCGCAGGAAACTGCCCCTGGTGCGCGATCGCGAGCGGGCGCACCGGAATCGTGGTCCACTTGCAGAACACGGAGAGCGGCACCTCGTCCCCCGTGGTCGGCGACTTGATGTAGAGCTTGTCGAGCGTGTCGAGCTTGCCCTGCAATTCGGGTAGGATCTCCAGGATGACGTGATAGCTGTTGAGCTGGGTGAAGTATTGGGTCACCTGGCGCTGGCCGAACGCGTCGTACAGCGTGTCGTCGATCAGTTGCGGCTGGATGCCGAAGCGCGACGCGGTGTCGCGATCGATGGTCAGCGTTAGCGTCGTTCCCTCGGTCTGCTGGTCGGTGGCGACGTCGCGCAGTTCCGGCAGCGTCTTCATCCTGGCCAGAATCTTCGGCGCCCATTCGTTCAGCTCGTCGAGCTTTGCATCCTGCAGCGTGTATTCGAACTGCGTCCGTGTCGCGCGGCCGCCCAGCCGGACGTCCTGGGACGCCTGCATGTAGAGACGTGCTCCCTCGACCGCCTCGAGCTTCGGCCGCAGCCGTGCGATGATCTGCTGCGCATTCGCGTCGCGCTCCTCGCGCGGCTTCAGCGTGATGTACATGCGACCCGAATTCAGCGCGGTGCCGCCACCGCCGATGAACTCGGCCATGCTCTCGACCGCGGGATCGGCCCGAACGATCCTGCTGAGTTCTTCCTGATGCCGCTCCATGTCGGCGAAAGAGATGTCCTGGGCCATCTCCGACACGGCGTTCAGGAAGCCGTTGTCCTGTTGCGGGAAGAATCCCTTCGGAATGATCACGAACAGATAGACCGACAGTGCGACCGTCGCGAAGAAGATGCAGAGCGTGGTCCGGCTCCAGCTCAGCGCCCGATCAAGCCCTCGCTCATAGGCATGCAGCATCCTGTCGAATGCCGCCTCGCTCCATTGGTAGAGCCGGCCGTGCCTGATTTCGCCATGCGCGCGCAGGAAGCGCGATGCCATCATCGGCGTCAGCGTCAGCGACACCACCAGGGAGACGAAGATCGCCATCGCCAGGGTCACCGCAAACTCGCGGAACAACCGGCCGATCACGCCACCCATCAGCAGCAGCGGGATCAGCACCGCGACCAATGAAATGCTGATCGACAGGATCGTAAACCCGATCTCGCCGGCGCCCTGCAATGCCGCGGCGAGCGGCCGCGCGCCCTGCTCGACGTATCGCGTGATGTTTTCCAGCATCACGATGGCGTCGTCGACCACGAAGCCGACGGCGATCGTCAGTGCCATCAGCGAAAGGTTGTCGAGCGTGTAGCCGAACACCCACATCAGCGCGCAGGCGCCGAGCAGCGCGAGCGGCACGGTCACGGCGGGAATCACCGTCGCCCAGAAGCTGCGCAGGAACAGGAAGATCACCATGACGACCAGAACGATGGTGATGAGCAGCGTGATCTGCACGTCCTCGACCGCGGCGCGGATGGTCAATGTCCGGTCGCTGATGATCTTGATCTTGATGGCGGGCGGAATCGCGGCAACGAGCCTTGGAAGCTGCTCCTTGATCCTGTCGACCGTTCCGATGACGTTGGCGCCGGGTTGCTTGAAGATGACGAGGAACACGCCGCGTTTGCCGTCCGCCCAGGCGACCCGCTTCATGTCCTCCGGCCCGGCGACGGCCTGGCCGATGTCGCGAATCCGCAACGGGCCGCCGTTGCGATAGGCGATGATCACGTCATTCCAGTCCTTGGCCTCCAGCAGCTGATCGTTGGCGTAGATCGTGTAGGCACGGCTCGTGCCGTCGATGTTGCCCTTCGGACTGTCGACCGTCGTGATCGCGATCTGGCTGCGGATATCTTCCAGCGAGAGCCCCTTGGCGACCAGCTTGGCGGGATCGATCTGCACGCGAATCGACGGCTTCTGCTGCCCGCCGATGAACACCTGGGCGACGCCCGAAATCTGACTGATCTGCTGCCCGAGCTGGGCGTCGACCGCATCGCTCACGGTGATGAGCGGCAGGGTGTCCGAGGTCGCCGACAGCAGCAGGATCGGCGAGTCCGCCGGGTTGACCTTGCGATAGGTCGGCGGCGTCGGCAGGTTCTTGGGCAACTGACCGCCTGCGGCATTGATCGCCGCCTGGATGTCGTTGGCGGCGCCGTCGATGCTGCGGTTCAGATCAAACTGAATGGTGACTGCGGTCGACCCGAGCGAACTCGTCGAGGTCATCTGGGCAATGCCCGGAATCTGCGCGAATTGCCGCTCCAGCGGCTGCGCAACCGAGGAGGCCATGGTTTCGGGGCTGGCGCCGGGCAGGCTTGCGGAGATCTGGATGGTCGGAAAGTCGACTTGCGGCAGCGGCGCGACCGGCAGCAGGGGGTAGGCGACCATTCCGACGAACAGAATGCCGGCCATCAGCAGCGAGGTGCCGATCGGGTAGCGGATAAACCGAGATGAGATGCTCTCGTTCATTTCTGCGATCCAAATGAACGGCAGGCGCATCTTTTCCCGAATGTCGGGAGTCGTCCTCGAAAACTCGAGCGCGAACGCGCGTTTTCCTCGCCATGGCCAATCGGCAGATCGCGGAGTTTGCCTCCGCGTCTACCTGTTTTTTGCCAGCATAATCATTCCGGAGCACGGCGCGCGAATGGAAACGTCGGATCGCGCATTCGACGTTCGTTCAATGGCCGGGATTCGCGTGTCGTTATCGCCGCTTGGGAAGCGTCAAACAGGTCCCTGGCGTGGAATATATCGTGGTGCGACATATTATTGCGCGCCCGGTTGGCTCGACGCCACCAGGTGCGTCATGATCATTCACGCACGGCTTCGGGCTGTTCGGTGCAACTTGCTCGTGCAACGGTCCTAGGCGATGTCGAACTCGTCCTGCATCGCCGTCACGGTGACGCGAAGCTCTCTTTCCTTTGCCTCATCCAGCGCGGTCTCGCGCGTGCCGCCGAGATCCCAGCTTGGCGTATAGCCCTTGAGCCGGATCAGCTTCAGGCCTGTGACACCTGACCGTCTTTCCAGTTCGGCCGTGATCTCGTGCTGCATCTGAAGTGTCTTCATGCGGGGAGCACCTCCCGGACGTTCGTTCTCCGGCCTAACAAGGTCGGCCAGTTCAAGTTCCTCGCGCCGCGCGGAATGCCGCTCCATCCTGCGGCGATGGCTTAGGAACGCCCGCCTTGCGGAGCACGTTGCTCGTCCGAACCAGGAAAGGATTTCACATGAAGAAACTGGCAACGATTGGTCTCGCTGCGGCAATGATGCTGTCGACTTCGTTCGCCTTCGCGCAGGGTGGCGGGGGCGGCGGCGCCGCTGGCGGATCGGCGGGCGGTGCGAGCGCGGGGACGGGCAGTTCGGGTGCGGGAACCGGTACCGGAGGCACCACCGGCATGGGCCAGGGCTCGGGAATGAGCAATCCACCCGGCAGCACGACCGGCAACATGAACAACCCGGGCACCTCGACGCCGAATTACTCGACCGACCCCAACAACAACTCGGCGACAGGGACCGGGACCTCGAACCTGCCCGGCAACAACAGCGGAACGCGGACCAATCCGCGATGATCGCGAAAGCCCCGCCTGGTGCGGGGCTTTTTTGCAGGCCGGAGCCATGAAAAAGCCCGGCACGATGGCCGGGCTGGATCGCGAGTATAAACAGATATGTATGCGCCAGGCTTGGCAATGCGACGATCTAACCGAATGGCAATCTGATCGTCTGTGCACTTTAGCACACTGGTGCGGCCTCCGAGTTCAGCTCACTCGTTGCCACCTACCGCCGCCATCGCATCCGGCCGCGGGCTTATGCGGCTCATATGCCGCGGAGCCTGCGGCGCTCTCGAATTCATATCCCGCCCTGAAGATATTGATCCCGATGCAAGCGCTCCCGCGGACGCCAGGCCGAGGCTCGGCCGGACGCGCGTGAGCGAACGGGAACAGGTGATGTCATGTCTTCGCTTCAGATTGCTACCGGCGACCGGATCATCGAGCCGATGATCGCGCTTGCCGGCTGCACGACGCAACAGCGTATCGTCGTGGCCGGCATGCGGAGCATGGAATTGATGTTCGAACTGCAGCGGCGCGGCTATGCGCGCGCGGCGGCGTCGGGCAATTGCGGCCGCCCGGCCGGTCAGTACGACGTTGCGCTGGTCGATTGGCGGCGGCGTACGCTTCTCGCGCTCGAGCCGGCGCTGGACTGGTTGACGAATGTCCTCAGCGCCCGCGCGGTGCTGGTGGTGTGGGTCGATGCACAGAAGGCCCCGGCCAACCAAAGCCTGCGGGCGTCGCTGGAGCGGCGCGGCTTCGTCGTCGAGCAGGGCATCGTGCATCGATGCGGCTGCGCGCTGTCGGCGCGGCGGTCGCAAGCCCATCCGCTGCAGCTGGCGGCGTGACGCGCTGAACGCGGCTTATCGCGAAGGGAAACCGCCATGTCCAAGGTGCGACGCGCCGTGATCCGCGAATGGATGTTGCTGGCGCGCGAGAAACGGCAATCCAGCGAGCAGGCGGCCGCCTTTGCAAGGGCGGCGCTGCAGCGGCACGACCTGCCGCGCAGCCGGCGAACGCCGCACGCGATCATCATGCGGTGGCTGCGGCCACGCACCGGACGACCTTGAGCGGTGGCCACCGCCGTCGTGGGGCGGGCGGCAATCAACAGCAGAGTGATCGATGCGTGCCCATGAATTTGAGCTGTCCCCGCATGCGCCTTGCGGCGCGGAGGATCTTGTTGCCGAAATCGCGAGGTCAACGTCCGACGCTGCGGCCCGCAGCACCGCGGCGCTCGCGCTGGTGTGTTGCGACATCATTGCGGGCGAGGGACCCACGATGGCCGGCCGGGCGCATTTCTCCCGAACGATCGACGCCGCCGACGCCGCGCTATGCGCGCGCATCCTCTGTGCCGCCGGTCGCGCCGGACATTCGGTCAGTCGCGCCGAAGCCGACGCGCTGTTCGCGATCGATGCGGTCGGAAGCGAACGGGTCGATGACGGACGTTTCGATGACCTGCTTGCCAAGGCGGTGCTGCATCATCTGATGGGCGCCGCCGGCACAACCATTCCCGGCCGCGAGCAGGCGCTGGCCCGCGACAATCCGCTGGATAGCTGGGGATCGGCGATCGTGCTGGCTGCGGAGCCGCGATCCTGGCTCGCCGGTCATCTTGACTGGATGAAGCCGTCATCCCTCGCCGCGCGCACCATCGATGCGGTGTTTCATGTCAATCCGGCAGGACCCCGGCTGCCGCTCGGCATTCTCTTCAACATGGCGGCCTGAACAAGCATAGCCCGTTGAGCCAACGGGTCGCGCGATGGCCCGCCAATGACAGGCTCCGCGATATCCCGGGCAGTCGGTCCCGCATGTCGCTGCGCTCATGCGGACTACGATGGCTACGGTCAGCGCGGCGGCTTTGGGTTGGCTTTCTTCGCAGGCTTTGCCGTTGTGCCGACCGGCTGCACCCGCAGCCCGTCCACGAACACATCCAGCAGCCTGAGCGCGGTGGTCTGCCAGCCGGGCTGGTCGTGCATGTAGCACATGCCGATCAGCGCCCGCAGCACGTCCTCGGCGCTGATGTCGCCGCGGATCGCGCCGGCCGCGACCGCGCGCGCAAGCAGGGTGCCGATCGCCTTGGTCAGGCGGTCGAACGAATAGGCATGCAACTCGGTCGAGCCGTGCGCGACCAGCGCCAGTGCCGCGACCATGCCCTTCTTGGTGGCGACGAATTCCACATTGGCGCGCAGCCAGCGCCGCAGCGCCTCGACCGGCTCGGGCGCGCATTGCAGTTGCTCGGCCAGATCGCCGAGCTGCTCGACCTCGCGGCGATAGACCGCCTCATACAGCGCCTCGCGGGTCGGGAAGTGGCGATACAGCGTGCCGATGCCGACGCCGGCATGGCGCGCCACCGCCTCGAGGCTCGCCTCGCTGCCGCCGGCCGAGAACACGGCCTTGGCCGCTTCCAGCACGCGCTCGCGATTGCGCACGGCATCGGCGCGGGGCTTGCGTGCAATTTCTGGTGATCGAGCGGCCATTAGTTTTTCATCGGCTTTTTCTTTTCACCCTCCCTTGTAAACGGAGGATGCCTCCGTATATGGCGACCAGCACCGGGCCTGACAAGGCGCGCCGATCCTGCATCGGCGGCCACGGGCTTCCGTTGCCTCGATTCAACCCGACCATACACGGATCGGAGCCCCGCATGAATCTCCCACTCAGCCTCACCATCAACGGTGTTCGCCGGGAAATTGCCCTCGACGACCCTCGCGTGACCCTGCTCGACCTGTTGCGCGAGCGCCTCGATCTCACCGGCACCAAGAAGGGATGCGACCGCGGCCAGTGCGGCGCGTGCACCGTCCTGGTCGACGGCCGCCGCATCAATTCCTGCCTCGCGCTCGCCGTCAGCCACGACGGCGCCGAGATCACAACCATCGAAGGCATCGCGCGCGGCGACCAGCTGCATCCGGTGCAGGCCGCCTTCATCGCCCATGACGGCTTCCAGTGCGGCTTCTGCACGCCGGGCCAGATCATGAGCGGCATCGGCCTGATCGAGGAAGGCCAGGCCGGCGGCGATCCTGAGCGCGTGCGCGAATGCATGAGCGGCAATCTGTGCCGCTGCGGGGCCTATCAAGGAATCACCGAGGCCGTGCTCGAGGCGCAGGCCGACATCAACGCGACCAGGCAGAGGCGCTCCGCATGATGAACTTCGACTATGTCAGGCCGGCCTGCGTCGCGGACGCGATCGCGGCGGCATCCGAAAAGGGCGCGAGCTATCTCGCCTCCGGCACCAATCTGCTCGACCTGATGAAGGGCGGGGTCAGCCGGCCGAGCCTTCTCGTCGATGTCACGCGTCTGCCGGGGCTCGACCGCATCGAGCATCTGGCCGACGGCGGGTTGCGGATCGGCGCGCTGGTGCGCAATGCCGATCTCGCGCATGACACCGGGTTCGCGCGCAACTATCCGGCGGTCGCCGAGGCGTTGCTGTCGGGCGCGTCCGCCCAGCTGCGCAATGCCGCGACCGTCGGCGGCAATCTGATGCAGCGGACAAGGTGTGCCTATTTCTACGACGCCGGCAGCGCCTGCAACCGGCGCTGGCCGGGCGCCGGCTGCGACGCGCTGAGGGGCGAGAACCGCCTGCACGCGGTGCTTGGCTGGAGCGAGGGCTGCATCGCGACCCATCCGTCGGATTTCTGCGTGCCGCTGGTCGCGTTCGACGCCGTCGCCGAGATCGAGGGCAAGACCGGCCGGCGCGAGCTGCCGCTCGAGGCGCTGCACCGTCTGCCGGGCGAGACGCCGGAGCGCGAGACCGCGCTGGAGCGCGGCGACCTGATCGTCGCGCTGCGGCTGCCGGCCGAAGCGCAAGGCTTCTCCGGGCATGCCCGCTACATCAAGGTGCGCGAGCGCACGTCCTATGCGTTCGCCGTGGTCTCGGCTGCGGCCGGCTTGCGCATCGAGGATGGAAAAATCCGCGAGGCGCGGCTTGCGCTCGGCGGCGTCGCGGCAAAGCCGTGGCGGGCGCGCGAGGCCGAACAGGTGCTCGCGGGCGCCGCGCCGGATGCGGCTAGCTATCGCGAGGCAGCGCGCGCGGCGCTCGTGGGCGCAAAACCGTCCGGCGACAACGCCTTCAAGATCGAGCTCGCTCAGCGCATCGTCGTGCGCGCGCTCACCCTTGCTGCCGCAGGCACGCCGGATCGCATTCCCGCGCTGCCGGGCTCTCCCTTCTCATCCGTTGCAGGAGCGTAACGCATGACGGCTGAACTCAATCTGACCCGCGACCCCGCCCATCTCAGGCACGGCTCGAATATCGGCCAGCCGCTGACCCGCACCGACGGCACGCTGAAAGTGACCGGCAAGGCCCGCTATGCCGCGGACAATCATCTGCCCGGCATGGTCTATGCCGCGATCGCGACCAGCTGCATCGCGCGCGGCCGCGTCACCGCGCTCGACGTCGCCGCCGCCAGGCGCCACCCCGGCGTCATCGACGTGATGACGCCGGCGCACAAGCCGGAGCTTGCGGAAGACCCCGACGCCAAGGGTAATCCGTTCGCCTTCCGCATGGAGCTCCTGCAGAGCGACGAGGTGCGCTACGCCAACCAGGCGATCGCGGTCGTGATCGCCGAGACGCTGGAGGCCGCGACCGAAGGCGCGGCACTGCTCTCGCCGCGCTACCAGGTCGAGATCGCGCGTGTCGGCCTCGACGCCGGCGAGGCCTATGCGCCGCCGGTGGTCGGCATCGGCAATCCCGCCGAGGTCCGCCACGGCGATATCGATGCGGGCCTTGCCGCTGCATCGAAGCGGATCGACGCAACTTACGAGACGCCGGCGCAGTATCACAACGCGATGGAGCCGCACGCGATCGTCGCGGTGTGGGACGGCGACCGTCTGTTCATCGACACGCCGAGCCAGGGCATGGCGATGGCGCAGATGCGGATCGGCGGCCTGTTCGGCATTCCGCCCGGCAACATCCACATCAACAGCCCGTTCCTGGGCGGCGGCTTCGGCTCCAAGGGCCTGGTCTCCGGGCCGCAGGTGCTCGGCGTCATGGCGGCGAAGCTGGTCGGGCGTCCGGTCAAGCTGGTGCTGCGGCGGAGCCAGATGTATGGCCCGGTCGGCCATCGTCCGCAGACCCGCCAGCGCATCCGGATCGGCACTGGTGACGACGGCCTGCTGACCGCGCTCGATCACGAGGCGCGCGTCACGACGTCGAGCTTCGACGATTTCTACGAGCCGGCGGCCGACGCCTCGCACACGCTCTATGCGAGCCCGGCAATCCGCACCGCGCATGAGGCGGTGCGCGTCGACACCGGCACGCCGCTGTTCATGCGCGCGCCGGGCGAGGCCACCGGATCAATCGCGCTGGAAAGCGCGATCGACGAGGCGGCGTTCGCCTGCGGCATCGATCCCTTGGAATTCCGGCTGAAGAACTACGCCGAGGTCGAGCCGACCACCGGCAAGCCGTTTTCCTCCAAGGCGCTGCGGCAGTGCTACGCCAAGGCGACCGAACGTTTCGGCTGGGCGGGGCGTCCGCTGCAGCCGCGGCAGATGCGCGACGAGAACGGCTTTCTGGTCGGCTGGGGCATGGGCACCGCGACATTCCCGGCGCTGATGTTCCAGGGCAACGCCCGCGCCGTGATCCGCGCCGATGGACGCGGCGTGATGGAGAGCGGCGCGCATGACATGGGGCAGGGCGCCTGGACTGCGCTCACGCAGATCTCGGCCGACGCGCTCGCGCTCGACCTCGAGCAGATCTCGTTCCTGTCGGGCACCTCGGACCTGCCGGATGCCGGCATCGCCGGCGGCTCGGCGCACACTGCAACGGTCGGTGCTGCGATCCACAATGCCGGTGCGGCGGTGATCGCAAAACTCGCCGAGCTTGCGACCTCCGATGAGCGCTCGCCGCTGTTCGGCGCCGGCAATGCCGGCGTGGTGGCGCGGGCCGGGCGGCTCCATCGCCGCGACGATGACGCGCGCAGCGAAAGCTACGCCGAGATCCTGGCGCGCGCCGGCGTTGCCGAGGTCGAGGCCTCCGGCACGGGTGCGGCCGATCCGGCGGCGCAATCGCAATATGCGATGCATGCGCATGGCGCTGTCTTTGCCGAGGTGAAGGTCGATCCGGATCTCGGCCAGATCCGCGCCACGCGGCTGGTCGGCGCGTTCGCCGCAGGGCGCATCATCAATCCGTTGATGGTGCAGAGCCAGCTGCGCGGCGGCATGATCTGGGGCCTTTCCTTCGCGCTGCACGAGGAGGCGGTGATGGACAAGAGGTCCGGCCGCATCCTGAACGCGAACCTTGCCGAGTATCATGTGCCCGTGAATGCCGACGTGCCGCCGATGGAGGTGATCACGGTCGACGAGCACGATCCCCATGTGAACCCGCTCGGCATCAAGGGCGTCGGCGAGATCGGCATCACCGGCAGCGCGGGCGCCGTCGCCAACGCCGTCTTCCACGCCACCGGCATCCGCGTGCGGAATTTCCCGATCAAGATCGAGGAAGTGGTGATGGGGTTGAGGTGATGCGTCTTGACGTGAGGGCTCCGTAATAACAGGTGTCGTCCCGGCGAAAGCCGGGACCCATAACCACGAATGTGAGTTATGGCAGGACGCTGGGGCCGCTTCCCCTTCGACAATCAAGATCGGTGGTTATAGGTCCCGGCCTTCGCCGGGACGACGAGTGGAGAGAGTGGGGCCTCACCCCGCCGCCGTCACGCAGTTCACCCACAGCACCACGGCTTTCGCGTCGCGCGCCGGGTTGGAAAAGCGGTGCGGGCGGCGGCTGGCGAAGCGGAAACTGTCGCCCTGCTTCAGCGTCCAGGTCTCGGTGTCCACCGTCAGCGTCATCTCGCCCTGGAGCACGAGGCCGGCCTCTTCGCCGTCATGCGTATAGAACTCGTCGCCGGTGTTGCCGCCGGGCTCGAGATGCACCAGGAACAGATTGAGCCGGCTCTCGCTGCCGGCTGGGCTGAGCAACTGCTTTGATATCCCGGTGCGCCACAGCTTCAGCTCGGCGCGCTGCACCTCGCGGGTCACGACGCCGCCGGCGGCATCATCCTTCGGCGTCGCGCCGAACAGCGCGGCGATGCCGACGCCGAGCACGTCGGCCAATGTCGCCAGCACGCGCAGCGAGGGCGACGACAGGCCGCGCTCGATCTGGCTGATGAAGCCGATCGACAAGTCGGTGCGCGCGGCAACCACCTCCAGCGACATCTCCTTGCTGCGGCGCAGGTCGCGGATGCGGCGCCCGACCGCGAGATCCATCGCGGGCTCGGCCGGCTTGCTGGCCGGCTTTCTGGCGGCGCGGCGTGCCGTTGCGGGCTTCGCTGCCGCGCCTTTACGCATTCTCTTGCCGCCGCTCACGTCAATCCGCTTCCTTCATGTGCATGAAAACCGCTTGCATTGGCTGCGGTTTCGTGACCACAATTTCATATTGGTGAAAATAGGCCGGAACGGCGTCGCCCGCAACCAAAAGCGCGAAATGCGCGGGCGATGCGGCGCCAGGGCCAGCTTCGGGAGGTGTTGCGATGTCGTTTCAGCGTCTCGTCCAGGCCGCGGTGGCGGCGCTTGCCCTTGCCTTGACCGCGCCGTCAGGGGCGCAGCAGGTGCTCAAGGTCGGCTCGACCCCGACCGGCATCCCCTTCACCTTCCTCGACACCAAGACCAATTCGATCCAGGGCATCATGGTCGATCTCGCCACCGAGATCGGCAAGGATGCCGGCTTTACCGTGCAGATCGAGCCGATGCAGTTCTCGGCGCTGATCCCCTCGCTGACCGCAAACAAGATCGACATCATTGCGGCTGCGATGTTCGCCACCGCCGCGCGCAAGGAGGTGATCGACTTCTCCGAGCCGGTCTACACCTATGGCGAGGGCCTCGTGGTGCCGAAGGCCGACACCAAGGCCTATGCCTCGCAGGAGGATCTGAAGGGCACCGTGGTCGGCGCCCAGGTCGGCACTGCCTTTGTCGATGCGCTGAAGAAGACCGGGCTGTTCAGCGAGGTCAAGGTCTACGATACCATTCCCGACATCCTGCGCGACGTGAATGCGGGCCGCCTCAGGGCCGGCTTCGCCGACTATCCGATCCTCGCCTACAATCTGCAGCAGGGCAATTTCGCCGACGTGCGGCTGGTCGACGGCTACAAGCCGGTCACCGTCGGCACCGTCGCGATCGGCGTCCGCAAGAGCGACACCGAGCTGCTCGCGAAGATCAACGCCTCACTCGGGAAGCTGAAGGCCAACGGCACGATCGCAAAGATCCTGGAGAAATGGGGCCAGAAGGGCGGCGCTTCCTGAGCGTGCGCCCCGGGGTGATCCGTCATCCTGAGGAGCGGCGTCTTCGCCGCGTCTCGAAGGATGCACGGCCCGGCTGGTGGCCGTCGACCCTTCGAGACGCGCTACGCGCTCCTCAGGGTGACGGGAACAATATTCGAGCGTGTGTCGGGACTGGATACGTTTGAGCCGATGCAAAAATTTTTCCATGACGCCGTCGAGTTCGTGCCGATCCTGCTGCAGGGGGTCTGGCTGACCATCGTCGTCACCGTCGGCTCGCTCGTCCTTTCGACCGTGCTCGGGCTGGTGTGGGCCTTGATGCGGGTGTCCGGGATCGGCTTCCTGGTCGGCCTCAGCGCCTCGCTGATCAACGTGATCCGCGGCATCCCGATCATCGTGCTGCTGTTCTACATCTATTTCGTGATGCCGGATTTCGGCATCGCGCTATCGGCGCTGCAGGCCGCGATCATCGGGCTCGGCATCGCTTATTCGGCCTATCAGGCGGAAAATTTCCGCGCCGGCATCGAGGCGATCGACAAGGGGCAGATCGAGGCGGCGCAGACCATCGGGATGGGCTGGTGGCTCACCATGCGCCGCGTGGTGCTGCCGCAGGCGGTCAGGATCATCCTGCCGCCCTACGGCAACATCATGATCATGATGTTGAAGGATTCCTCGCAGGCGTCCACCATCACCGTCGCCGAGCTGGCGCTGCAGGGCAAGCTGATCGCCTCCTCGACCTTCAAGAACACCAGCGTGTTCACGCTGGTGGCGCTGATGTACCTCACCATGAGCATTCCGCTCATCCTGCTGGTTCGGCACTTCGAGAACAAGGCGAACCGCAAATGATCGAGCTGCGTGACGTCCACAAGAGTTTTGGCAAGGTCGAGGTGCTGAAGGGCATCACCGCCTCCGTCGCCAAGAGCGAGGTGGTCTGCATCATCGGCCCGTCCGGCTCCGGCAAGTCGACCATCCTACGCTGCATCAACGGGCTCGAGAGCTACGATCGCGGCGAGATCAGCGTCGAGGGCGCGCGCGTCGACAGCAATGACCGCTCGATCGTGGCGATCCGCACCCAGGTCTCGATGGTGTTCCAGCGTTTCAATTTGTTTCCGCATCGCACCGCGCTCGAGAACGTCATCGAGGGACCACTTTATGTGAAGAAGGAGCCGCGCGAGCAGGCGATCGCCCGCGGCCGCGCGCTGCTCGCGCAGGTCGGGCTCGCCGACAAGGCCGAAGTGCATCCGCCAAAACTCTCCGGCGGCCAGCAGCAGCGCGTCGCGATCGCGCGGGCGCTGGCGATGCAGCCGAAGGCGATCCTGTTCGACGAGCCGACCTCCGCGCTCGATCCCGAGTTGGTCGGCGAGGTGCTGTCGGTGATGCGCAAGCTCGCCGACGACGGCATGACCATGGTTGTCGTCACCCATGAAATGGGCTTTGCCCGCGACGTCGCCGACCGCGTGCTGTTTATCGACGGCGGCGTCATCGTCGAGCAGGGCGCCGCCAAATCCGTCCTCAACCAACCCCAGCACCCGCGCACCCAGGATTTCCTGCGCCGCGTGCTGCATCCGCTGTGATCATCATGACGTTGTTTGATCGAGCTGTAGCCGCATCGGCACTGCACCCCTCTCCCGCTTGCGGGGGAGGGCCGGGGTGGGGGTCTCTCCACGAGTCGCATTGTGGAAAGAGCCCCCACCCGGATTGCATCTACGATGCAATCCGACCTCCCCCGCAAGCGGGAGAGGTGAGTGAGTCTGTGGACGCGCCGTTCGCCACAACATCCATCTAGTTCGGTATCCTCCCATGACCACACCCACCCGCCTGCCGCTGCCACCGAGCCTCTATGCCGACACCGCGGTGGAGGCGACGCCGACGCCTCAGCTGACATCGGATAAGAGCGTGCCGGTCGCGATCATCGGCGGCGGCTTCACCGGCCTGTCCACCGCGCTGCACCTCGCCGAGCAGGGCGTGTTCGCAACCGTGCTGGAAGCGCAGGAGCCGGGCTGGGGCGCGTCCGGCAATAATGGCGGGCAGACCAATCCCGGACTGAAGCACGACCCCGACCGGATCGAGCAGGATTTCGGCGCCGATCTCGGCCGCCGCATGATCGAATTCGCCTACGGCACCACCAACTTCACGCATGATTTGATCCGCCGCTACCAGATCCCCTGCGAAGCCAGGCAGAATGGCACGCTGCGCGCCGCCTACAACGAAGCCAGCGCAGCGGCGATCGAGACTACGGCAAAGCAATGCATCCGGCGCGGCATGCCGGTGAAGCTGCTCGACGCCGCCGAGATGCGGCAGATGACCGGCAGCGACCGTTACCTCTGCGCCATGCTGGATGCGCGCGGCGGCGACCTGCATCCGCTGAGCTATGCGCGGGGTCTTGCGCGCGCCGCGATCGGGGCCGGCGTCGCCGTCCATGGCGAGACCCCGGCGCTGCGGCTGCGCCGCGACGCCGGCCGCTGGCGGATCGCGACCCCGCGCGCGGTCGTGCTCGCCGACAAGGTGCTGCTCGCGACCAACGGATTTACCGATGATCTCTGGCCGGCGCTCCGCCGCAGCATCGTGCCGGTGTTCTCGTCGATCGCGGCGACCGCGCCGCTGTCCGACGAGATCGCGCGCGCGATCATGCCGACCCGGCCGGTGCTCTACGAAAGCGGCCACATCACGGTCTATTACCGCATCGACCAGCACAATCGGCTCTTGATGGGCGGCCGCGGCCCGATGCGCTGGATCAGCAAGCCGACCGACGTCGCCTATCTGATCCGCTACGCCGAGCGGCTGTGGCCGCAGCTCAGGGGCGTCAGCTGGACCCACGGCTGGAACAGTCGCCTTGCCATCACCGCCGATCACTACCCGCATGTCCATGAGCCCGCGGAGAATTTGCTGATCTCGCTCGGCTGCAACGGCCGCGGCGTCGCGCTCTCGACCGCGATGGGCGCACAGCTGGCCCGCCGCCTGATCGGCGGCCCCAAGGCCGAGATCGACATGCCCGTGACCGGTATCAAACCGATCCCGATGCACGCCTTCTGGCGGGTCGGCGTCACCACGGCCGTGCTGACCGGCCGGGTGCGGGACCGCCTCGGTGTGTGAGGCATTTAACACAATTACAGAATGTGCTGGGCTAATCTCGCGCGTCGGATATATTCGCAGTCTTTACTGAAAGGCTGTTCATGCAGTGCGAGCGATGCGGCCGCGCAAACCGGGCTGGCAACGATTATTGTGAAGATTGCGGTGCGCCATTAGGCCTCAAATGTGACTCCTGTCAGCATGTGAACGGGCCCTCCAGCCGCTTCTGCGGCCGCTGCGGCACCGCGCTCGCCGCGGGCAGCGTCCGTCCCGATGCGCCCTCGCAGCGGCTGCTCCGTTCGCTCAGCACCAAGGGCGGCGAACGCAAGAACCTCACCTTGCTGTTTGCCGATATCCGCAACTCGACCAACCTGATCGACAGCCTCGGCGATCCCGAGCTTGGCATGCGGCGCCTCGAGCCGGTGCTCGACCTGATGAAGGAGGCCGTCCACCGCTACGACGGCATCGTCAACAAGATCCAGGGCGACGGCGTCATGGCGCTGTTCGGCGCGCCGCCGCGCCCGCATGAAGACCATGCGGTCCGCGGCTGTCTCGCCGCGCTCGCCATGCAGGATTCGGTGGCCAGGCTGGCCGATCCCGGCATGCAGATCCGGGTCGGGCTGCACACCGGCGAAGTCGTGGTGCAAACGGTGGAAAACACCATCTACCAGACCTACGACGCCGCCGGCGCCAACGTCCATATCGCCAACCGGATGGAGCAGATGGCCGATGAGGGGGCGATCCTCATCACGCGGGACACCTATCTCGGCGCCAGGCAATTCGTCGAGGTCGTGCCGCTCGGCATGCAGGCCATTCGCGGCATCTCGATGCCGGTGGAGGTCTTCAAGCTGACCGGGCTGCTCAGCGCGCCCGCCAGCGACGTTTTCCGCAGCGGCCGCCGCCTGACCTCGATGGTCAACCGGACCGAGCAGATGGCAGCGTTGGAGCATGAGCTGTCGCGCGCGGTTGCCGGCGACGGCCGGGTCGTCGGCATGGTCGGCGATGCCGGCATCGGCAAGAGCCGGCTTTGCTTCGAGTTCGCCGAAAACTGCCGCCGCAAGGGCATTCGCGTCTACGAGGCGCGCGTGCTGGCGCATGGCCGCGCAACACCGTTCCAGCCCGTGCTCGAGCTGCTGCGCGACATCTTCGGCATCCGCGTCAAGGAGCCGATCGAGACATCCCGGCGTCGCGTCATCGACCGCTTTGCCGAGATGGCCGCGTCGGAGCAGGAGCTGCTGGTGCTGCTCGAATTTCTCGGGCTTGCCGATCCGGAGCATCCGGCCCCGAAGCTCGATCCGCGCGCGCTGCGGCTGCAGCTGCTCGATCTCGTTCGAACGCTGGTGCACGCGCGCCCCGGGGACACGCCGGCGGTCGTCATGATCGAGGACCTGCACTGGATCGATGCCGCGAGCGAAGAGTTCGTCGAGACGCTGGTCGATGCCATCGTCGGCACCGCGACGTTGCTGGTGGTCAATTTCAGGCCGGGCTTCACGGCACCTTTCATGCAGCGGTCTCACTACCGTCAGATCGCCATCCCGCCGCTGCCGTGGTCCGATTCGAACGAGCTGCTCCGCGAGCATTTCGGCAGGCACCCCTCGCTGGCCTCGCTGAGCAGCAATGTCATTGAACGCGCGCAGGGCAATCCGTTCTTCATCGAGGAGCTTGCCAACACCGTTGTGGAGCGCGGCAATGTCGAGGGCGAACGCGGCAACTACCGGCTCAAGCATGGCGTCGATGCGGTGCCGTTGCCCGCAACGGTGCAGGCCGTCGTGGCCGCCCGCATCGATCACCTGGAGGATATCGCCAAGCAGGTGCTCGAGACGGCGGCGGTGATCGGCCGGCTGGTCGCGATGTCGGTGCTGCGTCCGGTCGCGGCGCTGCCGAACGACGATTTGCAGAACGCCATCGCGCAGCTCCGCCAGGCCGAGCTGCTGTACGACCTGCCGCCCTACGACAAGGGACTGCTGGCGTTTCGCCATCCATTGATCCAGGAGGTCGCCTATGCGACCCAGTTGCGGTCGCGGCTGACCACGCTGCATGCGACCGTCGCCAAGGCCATCGAGGGCTTCGACTGGGGCAAGCTCGACGAGTTTGCCGGGCTGCTCGCCTATCACTACGAGGCCGCGGGCCAGCCGCTGGAGGCGGTCACCCATTTGCAGCGTGCGGCGCGCTGGATCGGCAAGACCAACTCCGCCGAGGCAATGAAAAGCTGGAAAAAGGTTCGCGCCCTGCTGCAGGACCAGCCCCAGTCCGAATATGTCGACCGGCTGCGGGCGATGTCGAGCGGCCAGATCCTCAACTTCGGCTGGCGTGAGGGCATGTCCGCCGAAGAGGTCAAGCCCTACGCCGAAGAGGCGATCAAATACGCACGCGCGGCGGACCCGGTGCACGAGCCGATCCTGCTCGGCGCCTACGGCAGGATCCTGGCCGCGACCGCGGCGGCCGACGACTATGTCAATCTCGTGCAGGACGCCTTGAAGCTCACTTCCGGCACCGGGGACGTCGGACGGTTTGCGACGGTCAATGCCATGCTGAGCCAGGCGTTCTTCCTGTCGGGTCGTCTTGCCGAGGCGCTCGACGCCGGGCAGGTGGCGGTTGCCGCGATTGCCGAGCAGGGCGGTTTTCACAACAACGTCACACTCGGTCTCAACCCGAACCAGATTCTCGGCTTCGACGTCGAGCACTGGATCAGGTGTCTCGGCACCAGAATTCTGGTGCGGCTCGGCCGGTTTGACGAGGCCGAGCGGCGGATCGCCGAGGTGCTGCGGGCCGAGCCGGAGCGCTTCGCCGCCGTCGTGCAGTTCATTCCGCATTTTGCGATGGTGGAGATGGGCTGGAGCCGCGGCCGGCCGGAACTCGCCAAGCCGCATGCGGCGAGGATCGCCGAATTGGCCGAGCAGTCCGGCACGCCCTATCTGCGGGTCGCGGCGCTCGCCAGCGCCGGCCTCGCCAGCGGCGCCGCAGGTGACTTCAAGGTTGCCGCCGCCCAGCTTCAGGAGGCGATCGACTTTGCGCGCTCTGCGCGAGCCGGCCTCGAATTCGAGGCCCGCATGCTGGCGGATCTGGCCGAAGCGCTCTATCGCGCCGCCGACCACCATGCGGCCCTGCAAGCGGTGGACGAGGCGCTGATGGTCGCGCGGCGAAGGACCGATCGCGTCGCCGAACTGCACGCGACCGTGCTGCGCGGCCTGATCATTTGCGCTTTGGGCAGCACGTCACATGATGAGCTTGACGAGATTGTCGGCGGCGCTCAGAATTTGCTCGATGTCTCGGGGGCAGTCTACTTCACGCCACAACTCGATCAGCTTCGATTGCATCTTGAGCGACGCCGCTAGACGCGACGATTTTTTCATTTCTGGAAACAAGGTATTGAGGGGGTTCTAATGGGACGGATGATTCAAGACGATACGACGCGCGATGTTCTGGATCTGCTGAACAAGCGGTTTGGTCCCGGCGGGATCATGGAGATGGTCGAGCTGCAAAAGGAGTTCGACATCTTCTCTCCCAATCATCCCCTCGAGCAGTCGTTCCGGCTGATCGGGATCGAGCCGGCCGACCGGATCGAACGGAAGCGCTGGTACACCTTCCTCGGCACGCTGAAGGATTATCCTTCCGATCAGCCCAATGTGAGCGGATACAAGCGGGTGGTCCAGGCGTTCCGCCACGCGCTCACGCAGAATCCGTATCTGCCGGTGCTGGTTAGCGTTCACGCCATGAAGGAAAATCCGAAGGTGACGTTTGCGGCCGATGGCCACACGCCGCTGATCTACTCGACCCAGTCGTATCGGGTTCTGTCGATCCCGACCAAGCCAAGCCAGGTCGCCCGCAAGGAGCTTGCCGCGATGGCGAAGCAGCGGCGGGCCAAAGCCAAGAAGTGAGCAAGACGTGAGCATCGCGGCGGAGACCGCAGGTTTCGGCGCCGAAGGCGACCGGGCGCGATTCTCCGATCTCTATGCCGATGTCGAATCCTACTACAGCGCGCGGGTCGCCAAATACGGCGCCACCCCGCGCGGGGTGGACTGGTCGTGCCAGGCCACCCAGGACCTCCGCTTCGTCCAGTTGCTGAAGCTCTGCGACTTCTCCGCACCGTTCAGCCTGAACGACATCGGCTGCGGATACGGCGCGCTGTGCGCCTATCTCGCAAGGCGCCATCCGCAAGCGGAGATCGATTATCTCGGGATCGATCTGTCGCTCGCCATGATCAGCCGCGCGCGCCGCCGTTTCTCGGCGCCGGGGCGCCGCTTCAAGGTCGGCAGGGGCAGCCCGCGCCGCGCGACCTATTCGGTCGCGAGCGGCATCATGAATGTCGATGTCGGCGGCTGCCGCCGATCCTGGGAGGCATTCGTCGCCGGTATGCTGGCTGACCTGCGCCGCGCCAGCGTGCGCGGCTTCAGCGTCAACTTCGTCACCGGGGAGGCGGACCCCATTGCAACCGCCAATGCAGTGCCGGTGCAGCAACTCTATTGCACGAGCCCCGAGCCGTGGATCCGGTATTGCGAACGCGAGCTTGGCTGCACCGTCGAGACCGTCGACGGCTACGGAATGAACGAAGTCACCCTGCTGGCGCGGTGCAGGGATTGCTGATAGGGCTGCGGACTATCGCTTGTCCAGAATCTGCAACTCGGCCGTGGCGCTGGCGACCGTCACATCGTCGGCGTCGATCAGATCGGCTTCGACGATCATGTCGCGGTCGGTCTGCGAGATGACCTTCGCCTTGGCCGTGATCGGGCCGATGCGCGCCGGTTTGAGAAACCGCGTGGTGAGGGTCTTCGTCACGACGGTCCGCGTTGCGGGCAGCGTTGCGAGCGCGCCGAGGCCCGTCGCTGAATCCAGCATTGCGGCAAGGAAACCGCCCTGGATCGTTCCATGGCGGTTGGTGAACAACGGTTGCGCCTCGAAACGGACTGTGGCGGTTTCACCGTCGAAGCCCAGCCACTCGCGTCCAAGAAGTTGCGCGCCGGGCGGCATGTCTGCGCTTGCTTCTCTCAAGCCGGTCACCGCAATTTTTGTCGGTCCAAATGTATCAGCCCGTTCGGGTCATGCAATGTCCGCGGGCGCGGGTTGCGAAAACGCGCCAAATCACTGAGTTACCCGACCTATTGCACCGGGCCCATGGATGCGATCGGCACCCGGCTTTCCCTGCGCCCTCTGTAAAGAGAGAGGGCGGAACGAAGAGCAAAGCTCGGGCAGATCATGTCGCGAGAATGCGAGCGTGTGACTCACAGGTCGTGCAACACGTTCACTGTCGTCCCGGCGAAGGCCGGGACCCATAACCACCGATGGTCGTTGTTTCGCGATGCTGGAACGACGAGCGCGATCCACAATTCTCGCTGCGGCGTATGGGTCCCGGCCTGCGCCGGGACGACGGTGGAGAAGGAGTCGTGCGTATAACTCACCCCTCCGCGACCGCATCGCCCCAGGGCTGGAACGGCTCGGTGGCGCCGCTGTTGGTGGTGCCGTCGCGCAGCACGACGCTCGGGCAGGCGAACTTCATCGGCAGGGTCTGGATACGGGCCTCCTCGAAGTCAAAGCGGCCGCGCAGCGCCTCGCGCACGCTCGCGGGCAGGCGCTTGTCGCCGATCACCACGGCGCCCTCGCTGGCGTCGATCCGCGGCTGGTGGATCGCGGCGTCGAGATCCATGCCGAAATCCATCACGAAAGAGAGCAGTTGCGACACCGCCGGCAGGATGCGGCGGCCGCCCGATGCGCCCGCGGCAAGCGTGCGGCCGTCGGCGGCCTGCGCCACCACAGGCGTGTAGTTGGTCAGGCAGCGCTTGCCGGGCGCGAGCGAGTTCGGATTGCCTTGCGTCGGATCGAACCACATGATGCCGTTGTTCATGGTCAGCCCGGTGTTCGGCGTCACGAATTTGGAGCCGAAGGTCGACAGCAGCGTCTGCGTCACCGCGGCCATGTTGCCGTCGCGGTCGACCGCGGAGAAATGCGTGGTGCAGCTTGGCGCGATCGCTTCGGCGCCGAGCGCGCGGCGGCCGTCGACGTCGCCCATGTCCTTCAGCCGTTCGCGATAGGCGGCTTGCAGCGCCTCGGCATAGGCAGCGTAGGCCGCCGCATCCGGCCCGCCCTGCGCGGGCGCCAGCGCCTTTTGCAGCAGGCCGAGCGTGCGCGCCATGGTCGGACCCGCGGTCAGCTCCGGCGTCGCATAGACCGTGCCGCCGCGATAGGGAATTTTCAGCGGCTCGCGCAGATGGGCGCGGAAGGCGGCGAGGTCGCGTACCGACAGCGCGCCGCCGGCGGCCTGGATGTCATCGGCGATGCTGCGCGCCAGATCGCCCTCGTAGAAATCGCGCGGACCGGCTGCGGCGAGCTGCGCCATCGTGGCCTTCAGCTTGTCCTGTGGCATGCGGACCACCGACCTGATGCCCCATTGCGCGTTCGGCGGCAGGCCGTCCTGCAGATACGCCGCGGCGCTGGCGGGATAGCGCCGCAGATCGGCGGCGGAGCTTGCGATCATCGCGGTGGTCCACCAATCGACCAAAAGGCCCTCGCCGGCGAGCTTGACGCTCGGCGCCAGCAGGTCCTTCCACTCCATCCTGGCGTGGCGGCGATGCGCTTCCTCCATGCCGGCAACGACGCCGGGCACCGCGATCGAGCCGGGGCCGTGCAGGTTGCGGTCGTCCTTGACCCGCGCCCAGGGGAACAGATCGGAGGCCGCGCCGCCGGTCAGCGGATAATCCTCGATGCGCAGGCCGTCGGGCGCGCGCATACCGTAGTCGATCACCTCGACGCGGTTCTCCTTGGCGCGATACAGCACCATCGCGCCGCCGCCGCCGGCGCCGCTCATCCACGGCTCCACGACGCCAAGCGCGAAGGTGGTCGCGATCACGGCGTCGACGCAATCGCCGCCCGCGGCCAATACCTCCGCGCCGACCTCGGCCGCCCGGCGCGACTGTGCGGCGACGATGCCGCCCTTGGCGCTGACGGCCGGCTTGCGGATCACTTGCGAGTTGGAGAACTGGTCGGACATGGCGTTGCTTTCGCTGTTCTTGTTGCGGGTGGGACACGTTGCCGTAGCATGCCAAGCATGGCACTGTCAGTGCAACAACAAGAACCAATTTCAGGGAGCGGAAAATGACTGGTGTTAAGCGTGAACGGGACGGCAAGGTCGGCATCCTGACGCTCAACGATCCCGCGAGCCTGAACGCCATGACGCCGGAACTGCTCGGCGATCTCGCACTCGCCGTCGGCGAGATGAGCCTCGATCCCGGCATCCGCGCGCTGGTTCTGACCGGGGAGGGACGCGGCTTCTGCTCCGGGCAGAACCTCAGGGCGTTCCAGTCGCTCGGCGACAATATCTACACCGGCGTGATGAGACATTATTGGCCGGCGATGCAGGCCTTGCGCGAATGCCGCGTACCTGTCGTGGTCGCGGTCAACGGCGTCGCGGCCGGCGGCGGCTTCAGCCTCGCGATGTCCGGCGACATCATCCTGGCCGCGCGCTCGGCGAGCTTTATTCAGGTGTTCAGCCGGATCGGCCTGGTGCCCGATCTCGGCTCGACCTGGCTGTTGCCGCGCCTGATCGGCCGCCAGCGCGCGCTCGACCTGATGCTGCTGAACGAGCCGCTGCCGGCCGAGCGGGCCAAGGAGTGGGGGTTGGTGCGCGATGTGGTCGATGATGCAAGGCTGCTCGACGAGGCGAAGGCGCTCGCCGGCCGCCTTGCGGACGGACCGACGCGCGCGCTGGTCGCGACCCGGCAGCTGCTCGAGGAGAGCGACCACGCGAGCTACGCCGATCAGTTCCGCCGCGAGATCGAGCTGCAGCAGGTGATCCGCGAGAGCGCCGATGCGAAGGAAGGCCGCCAGGCCTTCGTCGAGAAACGCAAGGCCCAGTTCACGGGGCGCTAGGCTTTGTCGCCGACCTGCTCTAGAGCATGATGAAATTGGGTCAAGCCATAGCCGCATCGGGGTTGCGTCCCCTCTCCCGCTTGCGGGGGAGGGTTAGGGTGGGGGCTCTCTCCGCGAGTCGCATCGTGGAGAGAGCCCCCACCCGCATCGTATCAGATGCGATGCGACCTAAGAGCGAGCTTCGCTCGTCTCGACCCCCGCAAGCGGGAGAGGTGCAGCGAGCGTGCCGCTGGACTGTTTCGACTTCACATCATCATGCTTTACCCGATCGCAATCGCGACCTTGCCGAAATGCGCGCCGCTCGCCATGTGGGCGAACGCGGCCTTGACCTGGTCGAACGCGAACACCTTGTCGATCACGGGCTTGACGCCGTGCAGGCTGATGCCGTCGCACAGTGCCTGCAAATCCTCGATCGAGCCGACGGTGACGCCTTGCAGCCGCTGCTGCTGCATCACCATCAGCGGCAGCCGCGTGTCGGACGGGGCGGGACCTGCGAGCACGCCGATGAAGGCGATGGTGCCGCCGATCCTGGTGGCGCGGATCGACTCGTTCAGCGTGCCGACGCCCCCGACCTCGACGACGAGATCGACGCCGCGCCCGGTCAGCTCGCGCGCCTTCTTGCCCCAATCGGGCGTGGTCTTGTAGTTGAGCGTGACATCGGCGCCGAGCTGCTTCAGCCGCGCGATCTTGGCGTCGCTGGAGGAGGTCGCGATGACGCGGGCGCCGCACATCTTGGCGAATTGCAGCGCGAACAGCGAGACGCCGCCGGTGCCCTGGGTCAGCACCGTCTGCCCCGGCTTGAGGTCGCCGAGCTTGACCACCGCGCTCCACGCCGTGAGGCCGGCGCATGGCAGTGCCGCGGCCTCGATGTCGCTGAGATGATCCGGCGTGCGCACCAGCGCATGCGCGGGGAAGACCCGGTACTCGGTCAGCACACCGTCGACGCTGCCGCCGAGCGCCGCGCGCATCCGCGCCTCGCTCGGCTCGCCCCCAAGCCAGCTTTCGAAGAAGCTGCCGATCACGCGATCGCCGGGTGCGAAGCTCCTGACGCCGGCGCCGACCGCCTCGACCACGCCGGCGCCGTCGGAGACCGGCACCAGCGGAAATTTCTGGCGCGAGCCGTAGCCGCCCTTGACCGTGAGCAGGTCGCGATAATTCAGCGTCGCCGCCTTCAGCCGCACCAGGACTTCGCCGGGGCCGGCTTGCGGGACCGGCTTGTCGACCAGCGCCAGCGCGTCGACGCCGCCGGGGCCTTGCAACTCATAGCATTTCACGGAACGTCTCCTGCTCGGTGCTCTTGTGTTGGGCAGCGCTCGCGGCGCCGCCGCGCATGCTCCGAGCATATGTCAGGCCTGCCGCGCGTGGCCATAGCGCGTAGCGGGACCGATGGAATGGCGCCCATGCCCGAACGTGCTGGCGGTGCCCGAAAATACCGCCAATCTGTGCCGTCAATGAAGTGACCGAGCGGAGGTGACGATGGCTGCCTTGCTTGAGACGAAGCGCGATCTGATCGCCACGCTCGCACGCGGCGCGGTTCGCGTGTTGCTTGCCGCTGCATGGATCGCTTGCGGTGGCGCGATGGCCGCAGCAGAAGACAGCCTCTACCGCGCGCAGACCGTCGTTACCGGCCAGGGCGAGCCGAACCGCATCATCGGCTTCGGTGCGTGTCTGGAGGACGTCCTGATCAAGGTATCCGGTCAGCCAATGCTCGCAGGCGACCGCCGGCTTGCCGCATACAAATCGAAAGCCAAGGCGTTCGTCAGCAGTTTCGACTATCACGATCAATATGCCGGCAAGCCGCATCATGACGAGCAGGGCACCCGTGACCGGCCCTACGACCTGACGGTGGATTTCGACGAGAGGAAGATCGACGGCATTCTCGCCAGGCTCGATCTCAAGCCGTGGCGGTCGCGCCGGCCGGTACTCGGCGTCTTCGCGGAAATGCTGCACGGTCCGAAGGACTACATCGTCACATCCGACGGGACGCAGTCCGATCTGCAACGCGACGCGCTTGCGGCTGCTGCCGAAAAACGCGGCATGCGCTTCGTGCTGCCCGATGCAGCGGCGTTGACGAGTGCCAGCGTCACCGCCGCCGAACTGTTGAAGACGCCGCCGGCGAAGCTGAGTTCGATCGTCGCGCGGCAGGGCGGCGAGGCCACTCTGCTCGGACGGCTGGTCTGGAACGACAATGACCTCGGCTGGGCCACGCAATGGCGGATGGCCTGGCACGGCAAGGATTACAAATGGCAGTTCCGCGGCGTCACCTTCGATGAAGCCTTCCGCCGCGGCATCGGCGGCGCCGCGCAGCTGCTGTCGGGCAATGGCGATCCGGGGCGATCAAAATGAGCTTGTGCGGGGCGCAACGGCTGATTTGCTAGCCGGCGTAACCGAGCGTCTGCGACGGGTATTCACCGAACATCGCGCGGTAATATTGCGAGAAGCGCCCGAGCTCGATGAAGCCCTGTTCGATCGCAACCTTGGAGACGGTGGTCTGGTCCGGGGTGCTTTCGCGCAGGATCGAACGGATCATGCAGAGCCGCTTGTAGCGCAGGAACGTCACCGGGCCGACCCCGAACACCTCGTGGAAGGCGCGGTGCAGGCTGCGTCGCGACAGCCGAAGCTCGGTGCAGATTTCCGAGACATGGACCGGGCGCGTGCCCGCGGCGTGCAGATAGTCCTCGACGTGGCGCACCAGTCGCATCGCCGACGGCAGATAGGTCGTTCCGTCGGGCGGCAGCGATGTGATGACCGTCGCGGTCACGCAGTCGATGATCGCGCGCTTCCAGAAGCCGGCCGACGAGTCCGTCAAGGCATCCGGATAGCGCGCGAGATGCGCGACGATCTGCGGCAGTTTGTCCGCGGCGCCCATGCCGATCGTGGGGTCGGCGCGAAAGTGGTTCTTCGCTTGCCAGGTTTCGGCGTCGGCGAGCCGCGGCTCGCCGCCGAATATGTCGGGCAGCTCAGCCAGGTCGAAGCGGATGGCCGCGTAGGACGAAGCGCTGTGAAAGACCCCGTCATGTTCGACCGATGGAGGAATCACCAGCACATCGGCCGGCTGCATGTCGAACGCCCAATGCGTGACGCGGTCGGTCGCGTTCAGCAGCATTCCGATGATCAGCTTGGGATCGGTCGAGATGCGCTGGGTGCGGACCCCGACATTGAACGCACCGATGCTGAGCGAAAAGTCACCGATCCCGACGTGAGACAATGTGCCGCGCAGCTTGCCGCGCTCAAGCTGCATGACTTCGACATGCGAGCCTTTGACGGCATCGTGGAGACCCTCGAAGCCGTCAAGCTCGCCGGTGCTAACCGTCAGGTGCTGGCCCATATCCACGTTCACAACTGCAGCGCGATTAATCTACTAAAACCAAATGCTTGAAGTCGGTACAAAAAGTGCGGCCGTGACAATGTGCCTAGATTGGCTCGATTCGCATGGCGAGATCGTGGTGTGGATTTGCATACGTGCAGATTTTCGCTTGTTTTTTCGAGAAAGCAACAATGCCGACCGGATCGGATTGATCGAATTGGAGCATCTTTCGTTAAGCCTGCACGCCTCGGGGTTGAGTTTGGCACAAAGTGCACATCACTTGTATAGTGCGTTCCGCTATCGTTTGAACTGACAGCAGAATTCGCTCGTGACAACGTCCAGTGGAACGGGTCACGATGGAGAACGCTGTGCACCCAAATGTGCACATGGATAGCGACGGAGGAAAAGGGAAGAAGGCCTGACGGATCAACGCTGCCGAAACGTGCAGCATAGAAAAATGGAAGGGCGCGACAATGCACTCAGGCACGACGCAATCATGCACGACGTTCGGCCACCGAGATCATAAGGCTCCGATCTTCAACAGGATTTTCCGTCTGGCGCTCGTTGGAGCAACCGCGATCATCGCGCAAGCCGGCCCGGCGTCGGCGGTCAGCATCGGCGCTTCCGCCTCATTGCCGATCATCAAACAGCAAGAAGGCAGCGGTAACGTTGTGCAGGTGCGTGCTGTCGCGCGCCGCGGTGGCGTTGCGGTCGGACCGCGCGGCGGTGCGGTCGCTTATCGTAGCCGGACGGTGGTGCGCCCGGGAGTTCGGCCCGGCTGGCACGGCGGTGGCACGCGCTGGGTCGGGCCCGGACCGCGGCCGGGAGGTTGGGCGCGGCCTGGCTGGTACGGCTGGCCGATCGGGGGCGCGGTCGCGGCCGGCGCGGCGATCGGTTTCGTCAGCGCGGCGAGCGCAGCCGCCTGGGCTGGACCGCCGCCGGCAGCGGGCATGTGCTGGTACTACACCGACCCGTCGCGAACACAGGGCTTCTGGGACTACTGCTCACGGTAATGCGCAAAGAGGTGCATCGCCATGTCCCGGGTAGAGATCGCCTCCGCTGAATCAGAGCGTGACGACCGCGTCCAGACCGACGACATGGTCTGGATTCCCGGCGGCACGTTCCGCATGGGCTCCGACCACCACTACCCCGAGGAGGCGCCGGCGCATCGCGCGTCGGTCGACGGCTTCTGGATCGACCGCACGCCCGTGACCAACGCTCAATTCCGCGAATTCGTGCGGGAGACCGGGCACATCACGGTCGCCGAGCGACCGCCGGATCCTGCGCAATATCCGGGTGCGCTGCCGCATATGCTCTACGCCGGCTCGCTGGTGTTTCAGCCGCCGCGCCGGGTCACCACCCTGCGCGACTGGAGCCAATGGTGGACCTTGATGAAGGGCGCGAACTGGCGCCGCCCCTACGGCCCGCGCAGCAACATCAACGTGCTCGGCAGCCACCCGGTCGTCCACGTCGCCTATGCCGATGCGCTCGCCTACGCCAAATGGGCCGGCAAGGAGCTTCCGACCGAAGCCGAGTGGGAGTTCGCGGCGCGTGGCGGGCTGGAGGCCGAGGAGTTCGCCTGGGGCAACGCCCTGACGCCCGGCGGCAAGCACATGGCCAACACATGGCAGGGCAATTTCCCTATTCAGAACCTCTGCGAGGACGGCTTCGACCGGACCTCGCCGGTGACCGCGTTTCCGCCGAATGGCTATGGCGTCCACGACATGATCGGCAATGTCTGGGAGTGGACCGCCGACTGGTGGTCCACCCGTCATGAGGCCGACGCCGCGAAGCCCTGCTGCATCCCGCAGAATCCGCGCGGCGGCCGCGAGGAAGCGAGCTACGACCCCGCCCAGCCCGCGATCAAGATTCCGCGGAAGGTGTTGAAGGGCGGCTCGCATCTCTGTGCCCCGAACTATTGCCGCCGCTATCGCCCCGCCGCGCGGCACGCCGAACCGGTCGACACGTCCACCAGTCACGTCGGCTTCCGCTGCGTGGTGCGGCCACGAACGTCTCAGCCAGCATAAAGAGTGGGGAGCGACGAATGAGTGATGAAGCCGAATTGAAGAGCAATGGGGCGGCCAAACTCAATGGTAGTAGCCGTGGTGCGTTACTTCGCACCTTGTTCGCGGCGGCGTTGGTCGCGACAAGCCTGTCGCCATTGGGCAGGTCGCCCGCGCTCGCGCAGCAGCCGGGCACGGCGAAGCCGAACATCCTCGTCATCTTCGGCGACGACATCGGCCAGTCCAACATCAGCGCCTATACGCGCGGTGTGGTGGGCTACAAGACGCCGAACATCGACCGCATCGCCAATGAGGGGATGATGTTCACGGACTATTACGCCGAGAACAGCTGCACGGCCGGCCGATCCACCTTCATCACCGGGCAGGCTTGCCTGCGCACCGGCCTCTGCAAGGTCGGCATCCCCGGCGCGACCGTCGGCCTGCAGGATCGCGACGTCACCATCGCACAGGCGCTGAAGCCGCTCGGTTACGCGACCGGTCAGTTCGGCAAGAACCATCTCGGCGACCGCGATGAATATCTGCCGACCAAGCACGGCTTCGACGAGTTCTTCGGCAACCTCTATCACCTCAATGCCGAGGAGGAGCCGGAGCGGCCGTATTACCCGAAGAACGACACAGCGTTCACGAAGAGCAACACACCGCGCGGCGTGTTGAAGGCGTCTGCAGACGGAAAGATCGAAGATACGGGCCCGCTGAACCGGAAGCGGATGGAAACCGTCGATGACGAGACCACGGCTGCAGCCATCGATTTCATGCAACGTCAGGCGAAGGCGAACAAGCCGTTCTTCACCTGGATGAACACCACGCGCATGCATGCGTTCACCCATGTCCGCCAGTCCATGCAGGGGCAGAGCGGCATGCCGGGCAACGAATATGCCGACGGCATGATCGAGCATGACGGCGACGTCGGAAAGCTCCTGAAGGCACTGGACGACCTCGGGATCGCCAACAACACCATCGTCGTCTACACGACCGACAACGGCCCCAACCAGTGGTCCTGGCCGGACGCCGCGACAACTCCCTTCCGCAGTGAGAAGGACACCAACTGGGAAGGTGCATTTCGCGTGCCGGCGATGGTCCGTTGGCCCGGTCACATCAAGGCCGGTGAAGTTTCCAATGAAATGATGTCGGGGCTCGACTGGTTCCCGACGCTGCTGGCCGCCGCGGGCGATACCGACGTCAAGGACAAGCTGCTCAAGGGCGCTGATCTCGGCGGCAAGTCGTTCAAGGTGCATCTCGACGGCTACAACCAGTTGCCGTACCTGACCGGCCAACAGCCGAAGTCCGCACGCAACGACTTCTACTACTTCAACGACGACGGCCAGGTCGTGGCATATCGCTATAACGACTGGAAGATCGTGTTCTGCGAGCAGCGTGAGCCCGGCGGATTCGTCGTCTGGGCGAATCCGTTCACCTGCCTGCGCGCGCCGAAAGTATTCAACCTGCGCATGGATCCCTTCGAACGCGCCGATGTGGTCTCCGACCAGTACTACGACTGGTTGGCCAAGAACGCCTATCTCATTCAATACGGCGTCTGGCGGGTCGCTCCGTTCCTGCAGACCTTCAAGGAGTATCCGCCGAGCCAGCGGTCGGCGAGCTTCAGCATCGACCAGATGGTCGATGCCCTGATGAAGACGCTGGACAAGCAACCAGGCGCAAAATAGCGCGGGCAACGCGCGGATCCGGCCGCCGCTTGCCGGCGGCCGGATCCTTTTTCAGGTTCAGTCCACATGCCGGATCTTCGATCGAGTCAGTTGAAAGCCGCGACGGAGCAGGAAGGCGCAAAGAGCTCGGCGGCCCGCGATGCCGTGCTCGATCTCAAGGCGCGCATCGGCAAGTCGGTGCTCGGGCAGGAGCATCTGGTCGAGAGCATGCTGATCGGGTTGCTGGCCAACGGCAATCTGCTGATCGAAAGCCTGCCGGGGCTTGCCAAGACGCGGGCGGTGAAGACGCTGGCGAAGAATCTCGCCGCGGACCTGTCGCGCGTGCAGTTCACGCCGGACCTGCTGCCGTCGGACGTGACCGGCGCGGAAATCTACCTGCAGACCGAGAAGGGCGGCCAGTTTCAATTCCAGAAGGGGCCGATCTTCGCCAACCTCGTGCTGGCGGACGAGATCAACCGCGCGCCGGCCAAGGTGCAGTCGGCGCTGCTGGAAGCGATGGAGGAACGTCAGGTCACCGTTGCCGGCAAGACCTACAAGATGCCTGACCTGTTCATGGTGCTCGCGACCGAGAATCCGATCGAGCAGGAAGGCACCTATCCGCTTCCCGAGGCCCAGCTCGACCGTTTCCTGATGCATGTCGTGATCACCTATCCCGACGAGGCGACGGAAGGCGAGATCATCAAGCTCAATCGCGCCGAGAATGCGCAGAAGCCGGAAGCCGGAGCTGCCGAGCCGCCGGCGGTGCCGCAGCAGGCGATCCTCGATGCGCGCGGCGAGCTCGACGGCATTTTCGTCTCCGACCTCGCACAGAAATACATCGTCGACCTGATCTATGCGACGCGGTTTCCCGGCCGCTATGGCGAGCCCTTGAGCAAATGGATCCAGATCGGCGCCAGCCCGCGCGGCAGCCTTGCCATCGACCGCTGCGCGCGGGCGCGCGCATGGCTCGACGGGCAGGACTTCGTCACGCCCGACCACATACGGGCCGTCATCCACGACTGCCTGCGGCACCGGCTGATCCTGAGCTACGAGGCCGTATCGCAGGGCATCAGCCCCGACCAGGTGATCGACAAGATCACCGAGCTTGTCGCTGCAGCGTGAGGGCCGTGATGACGGAGACATCAGCCAGAACGCCCGGTGTCTACGTCAGTCTCGACGATCTGATCGCGCTCGAATTCAGGGATCGCAGGGTTTCGTTCCTGCCGCGCCAGCCGGTGCACAGTCTGCTGTCGGGCCGGTTCGCCTCGCGCATGCGCGGCCGCGGGTTGAACTTCGAGGAGATCAGGGACTACCGCCCGGGCGACGATGTCCGCGAGATCGACTGGAAGGTCACGGCGCGGCTGCAGAAGCCGCATGTGCGCGTCTTCAACGAGGAGCGCGACCGCCAGGCCCTGCTCGTGGTCGATCAGCGGCTGTCGATGTTCTTTGGCAGCCGGCGCGCCATGAAGTCGGTCACCGCGGCCGAGACCGCCGCGATCGGCGCCTGGCGTGTGCTCGGCGTCGGCGACCGGATCGGCGCGATCGTGTTCAATGACAGCGATGTCGTCGAGCTGGCGGCGCGGCGCAGTCGGGCGACGGTGTTGCAGATATTGTCCACCATCGTCGCGCAGAACCAGGCGCTCGGCGTCGGCCGCGGCATCGTCCCGGCGTCAGGCATGCTCAACCGGGCGCTCGAACATGCCGAGCGGCGGACGATGCATGACGCAACCGTGATCCTGATCAGCGATTTTGATGGCGCCGATACCGCGACGCGCCGGATGATCGGGGCGATCGCCCGGCATAACAACGTGGTCGCGGTGCTGGTCCACGATCCCTTGCAAAGCGATTTGCCTGCCTCGAGCCGGATGACCGTCACCGATGGCGAGCTGCAGATTCAGCTCGAAGTCGGCCGCGAGAGTGTCCGCAAAAGTATCGCGCAGGCGTCGCAGGAGCGGCTGCGCGGCGTATTCGCGTGGACGCGCGAGCTTGGCATTCCGGTGCTGCCGCTGAGCACAGCCGAGGAAACCGCGCCGCAACTTCGGCGTCTCCTGGGCGGGCTGCCGGCCCGGCACGGACGCGGTGGCGGTCACGCCAGGGCGGAGGCGGCTCTTGGCTGACACCCAACCTGTCATTGTGGATCCCGTCGCGGGCCTGATCGATATCCCGCTGCCGCCGTCGGTGAGCCTGCTTCCGGCGACATGGGCATCGCGGATCGTGATCGTGCTGGTTGTCGCGGGGGTCGCCGTTGCGGCGTGGCGCCTGCTGCGGCGTTTCCGCGCCAACCGCTATCGGCGCGCGGCGCTCGCGGAGCTAGACCGGCTGCTGCAGACACAAGGCGGCGTCCCGGAGGGAATGGCCGCGAGCCTCGCGCTGCTGGTGCGGCAGACTGCGCTCGATGCCTTTCCGCGCGAAACCATCGCGCCGCTTGCCGGCGCGGGTTGGCTTGCGTTCCTCGACCGCAGCTATGGCGGGGACGAATTCTCGCAAGGCGCTGGACGGCTGCTCGCGACCGCGCCGTACGGGCGGACGACGGCGGATGCCGGCGATCTAACGGCGCTGCAGGATCTGGTGCGGCGCTGGATCAGGGGGCACCATGTTTGAGTTCGCATGGCCCTGGATGCTCGCGCTCCTGCCGCTACCGATCCTCGTGTGGTGGCTGTTGCCGCCGCATCGCGCGCGGCAGGCCTCCGTGATGGTGCCGTTCTTCGACCGCCTTGCTGCGGCAACCGGACAGACCCCGCAGCGCGGCGCCGTCGTGCTGCAGCGGCGGCGCATCCAGATGGTGACGGCCGCGTTGACCTGGGCACTGGTCGTCGCGGCGCTGGCGCGGCCGCAATGGGTCGGCGATCCCGTCACCCGCGAGGTTTCGGCGCGCGATCTGATGCTCGCAATCGATATCTCCGGCTCGATGGAGCAGCGCGATTTCCGCGGCAGCGATGGCGCGATGCTGACGCGGCTCGACGGCGTCAAGCGCGTGGTCACAAATTTCATCGCGCACCGGCACGGCGACCGCGTCGCGCTGGTGCTGTTCGGCACCAGGCCCTATGTGCAAGTGCCGTTCACGCAGGATCTGCAGACCGCGACCGCGCTGCTGGCGCAGACCGAGGTCGGCATGGCCGGACAGCAGACCGCGATCGGCGACACCATCGGGCTTGCGATCAAGACCTTCGAGGCAAGCAAGGCGCGCGAGAAGCTTCTCGTCCTGCTCACCGACGGCAACGACACGGCGAGCCGCGTCCCTCCGGAGCACGCCGCAGACATCGCACACCAGAACGGCTTCGTGATCGACACGATCGGCGTTGGTGATCCGGCCGCGACCGGCGAGAACCGCGTCGATCTCGGCGTCCTGCGGTCAGTCGCCGCCACGACGGGCGGCCATTTCTACCGGGCCGAGGACGGTGCGCAGCTGCAGGCGATCTACGCGGATATCGACCGTCTCGCGCCGGCCAGGCTCGATACGCTGTCATGGCGGCCGAAGCAGCCGCTGTTCCAGTGGCCGCTCGGCGCCGCCGTGGTGCTGTCGCTGCTGCTGTGGCTCGGCCTTTCGCTGGAAAGCGGGCTGGGACGAAGGAGAGCGCTCGGCCATGCATGACGCGGTCGCCATCCCGTTCCATCTGCTGCGGCCGCTGTGGCTGCTGGCGCTGATTCCTGTCGCTGCCGTATTCGCGTGGGTGCGGTGGCGGCAGAGTCCGCAAGCGCAATGGGGCGGGGTGATCGCGCCGCATCTGCTCAACCATCTCATCGTGCAACCGGGCGCGGGACGCGGCGTGAGCCCGCTTTATCTGGTCGCCGCCGCGATGTCGCTCGGCATCGTCGCGTTGTCGGGCCCGACCTGGCGGCGCGAGCTGCCGCCCTTCGTCGAGGAAAGCCGCGTTCGAGGGACTCAAGCTCTACCCTGCGCAGCCGTCGCTCCAGGACAAGACCGACGGGCGCACCGATGTGCTGTCCTCGGCGCGTGTCGACAGCGGCGTCTACATGCTCGAGAAGGCCGGCGACTATGTGCTGCCGCCGATCGACCTGCACTGGTGGAACATCGACGCGCAAAGCATCGATGTGGCGCATCTCGACCCGCTGACGCTGCACGTGGAGGCAAACCCCGCAGCCGGCGGCGCGTCGTCAATCGGCACCTCCAGCGCGCGCTGGTCATGGGGCGCGCTGCGCGATGTCATCGCCGATCGCTGGAAGTCGGCCGCAGCCGTGCTGCTGGCGCTTGCCGCGCTCGGCTGGCTGATGCCGCGGATGGTGCGGGCAATCGCGGCGCGTTATCGCCGGCATCGCGAGGCCTATCTGCGCTCGGAAGCGTTCGCCTTCAGCGAGCTGCGGCGTGCCGCGCGCCATGGCGACGCCAAGGCGGTCTACTTCGCGCTGCTCGACTGGCTGCAGCGGTTCGAGCCGGTCGCGCCGCAGCACACGCTCGAGGCGTTCAAGGCCGTCGCCCATGATGCCGCGCTCGATGACCAGATCGGCGCCGTCGAGCGCGAGCTGTTCGCACCGTCTGCCGGCACGGCGCACTGGTCACCGCGCCGGCTGCTGCGCCAGGTCGGCGGCGCCCGGCGCAGCATCCGCCGCGCGGCAACGCGCGCCGCAAGGCACAGCGCGCCGGCACAACTCAATCCCGTTGATGATCGTGTGGTGTCGCTCAACCAGCGGAGGAGGCCTGCGAGATGAGCCGTGATGCTGGCGTCTTTACCATCTCGAAGAGAATGCTTCTGATCGCGTTGATCGCCCTGCAACTCAGCGCGCTGGCGCCGGCGCGTGCGCTGAGCGAGCCTGATCCGCTGCCATCCTGGAAAGACGGCGCAGCGAAATCGGCGATTGTCGGTTTCGTCGCGCGCGTCACGACGGAAGGCGGGCGGGACTTCGTGCCGCCCGCCGAGCGGATTGCCACGTTCGACAATGAAGGCACGCTGTGGACCGAGCAGCCGTTCTATGTCCAGCTTCAAGACCTTCGTCGTCTCCGGCGGCGGGGTCGAATTCATGCGGCCGTGGATGGAGAGGGTCTACGGCATCCCGCCGGAGCGGGTGGTCGGCTCATCCGGCGTGGTCAAATTCCAGATCGGCCCCGACGGCAAGCCGGTCCTGATGAAGCAGGCCAAGGTCGAGTTCATCGATGACGGCCCGGGCAAGCCGGTCGGCATCAACCGCTTCATCGGCCGCCGCCCGATCTTCGCGTTCGGCAACTCGGACGGCGACCTGCAGATGCTGCAATGGACCGTGGCGGGGTCGGGCGCGCGCTTCGCCGGCATCGTGCACCACACCGACGAGGCTCGCGAATACGCCTACGACCGTCAATCGAAGGTCGGCAAGCTCGACAAGGCGCTCGACGCGGCCGCCGCGGGCGGCTGGACCGTGGTCGACATGAAGCAGGACTGGAAGGTGGTGTTTCGGCCCCAGCAATAGATGGGCGCCTGAAGCCGGTAGCTGGACAGCAAGGGAGAACGGGGAATGTTGAAGGGGTGGTTTACAATCATCGGTACTGCGGCAATGCTCGCTGTCGGTATGTCCGGCACGGTGCTCGCCCAGGATCAGCCCGGGAGCCCGGCGCAGGCCGAACGGCTTTCCGCGCAGAAGGCGCGCGAGATCGCGCGTGAGGTCTATCAGTACGCCTATCCCATCGTGCTGATGGATGTGACGATGCGGCAATCAACCGCAGTGGCGAACGCGAGCGCCGTCAGGGGGCGTGCTCCGATCAATCAGTTTGCCTATTTTCGGACCTATCCAGATGCCGATGCGAAGGATGTAGTCCGCTTCAACTTCGACACCCTGTATTCCTTCGCATGGGCCGACCTCAGCAAGGGACCGATGATCCTGTCCGTCCCCGATACCGGCGGGCGCTTTTATCTGGTGCCGACTCTCGACATGTGGACGGACGTGTTCTCGTCGATCGGATCGCGCACGACCGGCACCAAGGCCGGGAATTTTGCCTATTGTCCGCCCGGCTGGAAAGGCAAATTGCCCGCGGGCGTTCAACGTATCGACGCGCCGACGTCCATGATCTGGGTGATGGGGCGCATCCAGACCAACGGGCCTTCGGATTATGACAACGTTCACAAGGTCCAGGACGGACTGAAGCTCACGCCGCTGGCCCGATGGGGCAAGAGCTATTCGCCACCCGCGACGGCGGCGGTGGATGCGAACGTGGACACCAAGACGCCGCCTCTTGTGCAGGTCGGCAAGATGACGGGTGTGGAGCTGTTCACGCGCTTCGCCGAGTTGGTGCAGAAATTCCCTCCGCATCCGAACGATTACCCGATTCTTTTCCGGATGAAGGCGATCGGGCTCGAACCCGGCAAGAGCTGGGACCGCAGCAAGGTTGATGACGCCTCGCTCGAGGCGATCAATGCGGGTGCCAAGGACGGTCTGGAAGACATGATTGCGGGCGTCAAGACAGCCGGCAACCACGTCAACGGCTGGAACTTCATCGTCGACGGTACAGGGACATACGGCACGTCCTATCGCCAGCGCGCCTTGGTCGCCCTGGCGGGGCTTGGCGCCAATCTTCCTGCCGACGCGGTTTACCCGACAGCTTTCCTGGACGGAGACGGGAAACCGATGGATGGCGCGAACAAGTACGTCTTGCACTTCGACAAGGGAAAGACGCCTCCCGCCGGTGCGTTCTGGTCTCTCACCATGTACGACAATCAGGGCTTTCAGGTCCCCAATCCGCTGAACCGGTTCGCGATCGGCGACCGCGACAAGCTGCTTTTCAACGCGGACGGCTCGCTCGACATCTACATCCAGGCGGACTCGCCTGGACCAGACAAGGAATCGAATTGGCTTCCAGCGCCGAAATCCGGACTGATTGGGCCGACGCTGCGCCTCTATGCGCCAAAGCCGGAGGTGCTGGATGGTCGGTGGGTCCCGCCCGCGGTGAAGCGGGTGCAGTGAGAGTGAGGGATGGCAAAGAGGCGACCATGACTGGGGGCAGCACCAAGATTGATGGTCTTGACAATGCTCTGGTGGACTGAGGTGCTCGCATGAGCGGATACGACATCTTTGCCTGGATCGTGCTGGTCATCCTGCTAGCCAGCGCGATCGGGGTATTCTGCATCGCGGGCTGGCTGCCCGGGCATATCGCGAAGTTGCGCAACCATCCCTACGCGCAGGCCGTGACGGTGGCCGGCTGGGTCACGCTGCTGTTCGGCTTCGCGCTGTGGCCGATCGCGCTGATCTGGGCCTATGTCGACGTGCCCCAACGCAAGAGTGGAGCGGTGTGATGGGCGTCGCGATCATCAACACCTATCTGGTGCTGCTGTTCCTGCTGGTGCATTTCAAGATCGTGCGCTTCAACCTGTTCTGGAAGCTGTCGCCGTTCATCGTGCTGGTGCTGGTGCTGTTCGGTCTCCTGGTCCCGATGAACTGGGGTGCCCCGCAGGGCGCGGCGCTGGTGGTGCGCAATGCGGTGTCGATCGTGCCCGACGTCGCGGGCGAAGTGACCGAGGTGCCCGTCACCGCCAACGCGCCGCTGAAGGCCGGTGACGTTCTCTTCAAGATCGATCCGACCCCTTACGACGCACAGGTCAAGGCGATCACGGCGCAGCTCAAGCTGTCGAAGACGCGGCTGGCGCAGATGACGACGCTGTTCGAGCGCGATGCCGGGCGTGGCTTCGACGTCGAGCAGCGCCAGTCCGAGGTCGACCAGCTCAGCGGCCAGCTCGAAGCGGCGCAGTGGAATCTCGACAAGACGGTGGTGAAGGCGCCGGCCGACGGTTACGTCACTAACGTGGCGCTGCGCAAGGGCGCGCGGGTAGCCAATCTGCCGCTGTCGCCGGCGATGGCGTTCATCGATACCTCGAATACGATCATCGGCGTCGAGATCAACCAGATCGATGCCCGCTACGTCGCGCCGGGGCAGGAGGTCGAGGTCACCTTCAAGTTCGCGCCCGGGCAAATCTATTCGGGCAAGGTCGAAAGCGTGCTGCAGGCGATCGCGACCGGCCAGACCCAGACCTCGGGCACCGCCGTGGCGCCGAAAGCGATCGAGGCGGCACCTTTCGTCGTGCGTGTGAAGCTCGACGATGCTACCTTCGCTAATCGGTTGCCCGCGGGCAGCGCCGGGACGGCGGCAATCTATACCGAGCATTTGAAGACGACGCATGTGGTCCGCCGGGTGCTGCTGAGGCAAGTTGCGATCATTAATTATGTCAATCCGTTTTGAGGGGGAGATGATGATTGCGCAGCGGACCATGATCCTGTTCTCGATTGCGCTGCTTTCCGGTGCGATCGCATCCATGCCCGTCAAGGCGGCGGAGCCTGCTGCTTCCGCTGCGGGGCTTGCAGGCGACGTCGTGCAACGGCGCGCGTTCGAAGCCGTCGTCTGGGGCATGCCCGCCGTCAATACCGACCTGATGCTGCAGCAGGCGAAGACCAGGGTCGGCCTGAAGGACAACCAAATCGTCTACTGGTCGCGGCTGCCGAGCTGGAAGAACCAGACGCTGACGCCGAATCCTGACGCGGTCTATTTGATGGCGTTCTTCAACACCGCCCAGGCCGGTCCAATGGTGCTGGAGGTTCCGCCGGCCGGGGAGGAGTCGATCACCGGCAACATCGACACGGTCTGGCAGGTCGCGCTCGAAGATGCGGGACCTTCGGGCGCCGACAAGGGGAAGGGCGGCAAGTACCTGATTCTGCCGCCTGACTATTCGCAGACGCTTCCCGACGGCTATATTCCCCTGCGATCCGATACGTCCTCCGGCTATGCGCTGCTGCGCTCCACACCCAAAAGCGGCAGCGACGCCGACGTCGCCAAGGCCGTGGCTTACGGCCGCCAGATCAAGCTCTACCCGCTCTCGCGCGCCGACGATCCTCCGGAGACGGCGTACGTGGATGCGGTCGACGTCGTGTTCGATTCCACGATCCCCTACGATATCCGTTTCTTCGAGGCCCTCGACCGCATCGTTCAGTCCGAGCCATGGCTCGAGCGCGACAGGGTCATGATCGATCAATTGCGTTCGATCGGCATCGAAAAGGGCAAGCCGTTCAATCCGGATGCCGCGACGCGCCATCGCCTCGAGGCCGGTGCGCGCGATGCACATGCCTGGCTCGAGCACAATTACATGACCGCGCTCGCGCCCTACAATGAAGGCCATCGCTGGGGCGTTCCGGCGGCGCCTGACGTCATCCAGGGCCAGTCGGATTCCTACGCCAGGCGCGACAGTTATCCGGTCGATGCGCGGGGGCTGACCTATTCCTACGGCTTTGTCGGCATCAAGCGGTTGGGCGCGGGACAATTCTATCTGATGACGATCGCCGACAAGACGGGCAATGCCCTTTCCGGCGCGAGCCAGTATCGCTTGACCGTGCCGGCAAACGCACCGGTCGCGCAATATTGGTCCGCGACCGCCTACGACCGCGCCACGCATGCCTTCATCCGGGATATGCCGCGTTTCAGCCGGTCGTCGCAGAATCCCGAACTGCAGAAGAACGCCGATGGCTCGGTCGATGTCTATTTCGGCCCGGCAGCTCCCGCGGGTAAGGAAACGAACTGGATACCGACGCGCGCCGGCGGAGAATTCGAGGTCCTGTTCCGCCTCTACGGCCCGCAGAAGCCGCTGTTCGACAAGAGCTGGGTGCTGCCGGACATCGAACGCGTCGCGGCAGGGACGGGGCCGGCGTCACCGACCGTGGGGACGGCAGCCGCCACGACCGATACGGTCCCGGTGACCGCCGATAACTTCGTCCGCGCCGAAACCGACCTCTATTTCGGCGGGGTAGTGAAGAAGGACGGCTTCGGCAAGTTCGAGCACAATCGCGAAGCCTTGCCGATCGACAAGCAGACGGTGATCCGGACCAACAGGGACACGCTCTATTCCGGCGCGGTGTTCGATCTCGATGCCGGTCCGGTGACGATCACGCTGCCGGACGCCGGCAAGCGCTTCATGTCGATGCAGGTCATCGACGAGGACCAGTACACGCCCGAGGTCATCTACCGGCCCGGCCGGTACACGTTCAGCAAGGACAAGATCGGCACCCGCTACGTGCTGGCGGCGGTGCGCATCCTGGTCGACCCGAACAATCCGAAGGATGTCGAGCAGGTCCACGCATTGCAGGACGCCATCAAGGTCAGCCAGAAGAGCCCGGGCAAATTCGAGGTGCCGAACTTCGATCCGGTCAGCCAGAAGAAAGTGCGCGAGGCGCTGCTTGCGCTGGCGTCGACGCTGCTCGACACCAAGGGGATGTTCGGCGCGCGCGGCAAGGTCGATCCGGTGCGGCGGTTGATCGGCGCGGCATCGGCGTGGGGCGGAAATCCGGAGAAGGATGCGCTCTATCTCAACGTCACGCCCCAGAAGAACGACGGCACGACGATCTATCGGCTCGACGTCAAGGACGTGCCGGTCGACGGCTTCTGGTCGATCAGCCTCTACAACAAGGAAGGTTACTTCCAGGCCAATCCCTATGGCACTTACTCGCTCAACAGCATCACCGCGAAGCGGAATGCCGACGGCGCGGTGGCGGTGCAATTCGGAGGCTGCGACGGGAAGATTGCCAATTGCCTGCCGATCATGGCGGGCTGGAATTACATGGTGCGGCTCTATCGGCCGCGCCCGGAAATCCTGAACGGGAAGTGGAAATTCCCGGAGGCGCAGGCGGTGAACTGAGACGCCCGCGAATCCGCTATGATGTCTTGAACGAAATGGGGAGTTCGGGATGAAGACAGCCAAGAATCACAAGCGCGCCGTTCTCGGCATCGTTGGCGCGCTCGCGCTGTCGGCAATGCCGCGCACAGCGCTGGCCGACTCCGGTGGAGTGAGCTTCTGGCTGCCCGGCGCGTTCGCGAGCCTGACCGCAGCACCGGCCATGCCTGGCTGGGCGTATGAGACGATCTACATTCATCTCGACACAAGCGCCAACGCGGGAAAGAATTTTGTCATCGGCAACCGCGTGCCGGGGTCCGTCGTCGCCGGTCTCAACGCGCATGCGGACGTTCTCATCGAAGGGTTCACCTACACCTGGGCTCAGTCGGTCCTCGGGGGCCAGGCGGCCGTAACCTTCCTTACCGCGCCGGGAAATATCGGCGTCGGCGTAGACGCGACGCTGACGGGGCCGCGAGGCAATACGGTCTCGGGCGTCGCAACCGACAATCGCAACACGGTCTCCGATGTCTTCTACCAGGGCACCCTGAAATGGAATCAGGGTGTCAACAACGAGATGTTCTACATCTTCGGCAACATCCCGAGCGGGACCTATGACAGCAGCCGCCTCGCCAATCTCAGCTTCGGATTCACCGCGATCGACGTCGGCGGCGCCTATACCTATCTCAATCCGGAAACCGGCCAGGAGTTCTCGGTGCTGGCGGGCGTCACCTACAATGGAATGAACAAGGATCTGCAGTACCAGAACGGCATCGACTTCCACGTCGACTGGGGACTCTCGAAATTCGTCGCCAAGAACGTGCATGTCGGCGTGGCCGGCTACTATTTCCAGCAGCTCACCGGCGACAGCGGTGCCGGCGCCAAGCTCGGTGATTTCAAGGGACGCGTTGCCGGCATCGGGCCGCAGGTCGGATTTATCTTTCCGGTGGCCGATGGCTATCAGGGCTATCTGAACGTCCGAGGCTACAAGGATTTCGCCGCCGAGAACCGGCCGGAGGGATGGACGGCGTGGGTGACGTTCCAGCTCTCGCCGGCCGCGCCGGCTACTACACCGACGAAGCCGATCGTGCGCAAATATTAGCGGAGGCGAACGACGAGTGCGATGAGTGATGCGCGTGAGACCAGCCGGGGGCCGGTTCGTATCGGCTTCCGCACCTCGATCATCACGGTGGTCATCGCCGCGGTGCTGGTGGTCGGACTGACGCTGGTCTATCTCAGCTTCAGGCGGGTCTCGTCGATCACGCAGATGGCTGCGAGCACCTTCATCGACAAGGTGGGGCAAGTCGGCGCCGATCGCATCGACGCGCAGTTCAAGAATGTGCGCGACAGCCTCGAGATCCTGGCAGGCCTGCCGGCCATCCAGGAGGCCGACGTCGCCGATAATGTCAGGCTCTACGCCCTGCTGGCCTCGATGCTGCGCAACAATCCGCAGATCTTCAATCTCTATGTCGGATATGAAGACGGCTCCTTCCTGGAGATGGACGTCATCGATCGCGCCAAGCCGCAATTCCGCACGGCGCTGAATGCCGCCCCGGACGCCGTCTACCGCGTCGTCGTCATTGCCCGCTCGGGGGCGGCCGCCGCGGCGCCGGTGACGCTGTTCCTGTCGGAAAACCTGACCCAGGTCGCGAAGGTGGCGGGGCCGCACAGCTACGACCCGCGGCAGCGTCCCTGGTATGTCGATGCCCTGAAGGATCACAAGACGCTGCTCACCGGGCCCTATGTGTTCTACGCGACCGGGGAGCCCGGTTACACGCTGCGCACGCCGCTTGGGGAGGGCCGCCGCGGGGTGGTGGCCGCCGACCTGCTGCTCAATCGCCTCGAGGAGATGCTGAGCCGGCAAAAGCTCGGACAATCCGGGCTGGCTTTCCTGTTCAACGACGCCGACCGTATCGTCGGCCATCCCGAGATGCGCGAGCTGATGACGGAACGCAGCGACGCGTTGCCCCGGATCGATGCCATCAAGCTTCCCGGCCTGTCCGCGGCGATCCAGTCCTGGCGCAGCGACGGACTCGCCCAGCAATTCTTCACCGACGCCGACGGACGGACCCTTGTGGCGGCCTTCCACCGCATCGAGACGGCCGGTGCGGCCAACATCCACCTCGCGGTGGTCGCCCCGCTCGACGAGTTTTTTGCCAAGATCATCTCGGAGCGGCGCGCGCTGTTCGCCATCGCGCTCGGCTTTGTGATCGCGATGCTGCCGTTCGCGTTCTGGCTCGGCTCGCTGCTCGCCCGATCGCTGCGCGAGCTGGCGCGGCAGACCGACGAGATCCAGCACTTCCAGCTCGCGGATCGGCCGCGCATGCAATCGGCCATCGACGAGATCGACGAGCTCGGCCGCTCGGTGTTTACGATGCGTACCGTCGTGCGCAACTTCTCAAGCTTCATTCCGCAGCCGATCGTCCGTCAGCTGATGCAGTCCGGCGCTTCGCTGCAGCTCGGCGGCATCAGGCGCGAGGTCACGGTTCTCTTCACCGACGTCGCCGACTTTACCGCGAAGACCGAGAAAGCGGACCCGTCGCAGGTCATGATCTTCACCTCGCGTTATTTCGCCGCGATGTCGGAGGCGATCATGAAACACCATGGCACCATCGACAAGTTCATCGGCGATGCCGTGATGGCGCTGTGGAACGCGCCGGACGAGGATCCCGATCACGTCGTTCATGCCTGCGAGGCCGTATTGGACTGCATTCACCGCAACGCCGAGCTCAACCGCGCGTTCCGCAGCGAAGGCTGGCCGGTCTATGCCACGCGGTTCGGCCTGCATCTCGGCGATGCCGTGGTCGGCAATGTCGGCTCCGCCGCCCGCATGAGCTACACCGCGCTCGGCGCCACCATCAATCTGGCCTCGCGTCTCGAAGGCCTCAACAAGAACTACGGCACGCAGGTCCTGGTGAGCGCAGCCGTCAGGGCGCGTGCCGAACACAGATTTGCGTTCCGCAGCGTCGACCAGATCCGGCCGAAGGGCTTTGCCGACGCGATCACGGTGTACGAACTGTGCGGCGAACGCGGCGATTCCGAGCTGACGTTCTGCGCGCGCTGGGAAGCCGTCTACAGTTCGATCCGGTACGCGGAGCCCGCCGCGGCGGCGTTGCGCATCGCCGATTTCCTGGTCGAGTATCCCTGGGACTGTGTCGCGCAATACCATGCCGAACGGCTGCGCAATGCTGCTCAGCAGCCGCTGCTTGATCTGTCGGTACACTGAGAAGCGGGCCGAGACATATTTTGATCCGACCCTCGAGCTCTCGCCGGTCCAGGGCCGCTTCGGTCATCGATCGGGATCGCGCGATCGCCGATGCGATCGCTTCAGCCGCCCCGCAAATGCGGGAGCGCAAGGCCGGTGGTTAGGCCGCCATCAGTTGCTGAAGGGCAACAGCCTGCTCACGAGTCTGGAATGCGATGGCGGTGTGGGTAAAACCCGACGAGGCCTGGGTCTGCGCGATGTGATTGAGGACTTCAGTGCCCTTGACCACGTGAAGTTCCATTCCCGGGCCGGCCGGGAAAATCCCCAGAACGACGTCGTAGGCCTCGACGATGGCCTTCAAGGCGCCACCCTTGTCTTCCGACGCGTCGATAAAGATACGAACATCCGCGGCGATACTACGAAGTTCGTCAAAGTCGATCACTGGAAGTCTCCCATACGCAACTCACTGATCGATTCTAGCTACAACTTGCTTACTGAAACATAAATTACGCGGGTTCCTCACCGGACAAGTGTCGCTAGAGCGTTTTCGAGCGAAGTGGATACCGGTTCGCGTGAAGAAAACGCGTCAAAACAAGAATCTAGAGCCCCGTTCCGATTCCATCGGAACGGGAAAGCTCTAGGCGCCGGTCGGCGGTCTCCGCTTCGCAATGCGTTTGACCGGCGCATGGGCCGGCACGGCATTCGAGGTCTGATCGGCCATGTGGGGAATGCGGTGCTCGATATGCGCCACGACGCGGAAGAAGCCGTCCAGCGCCTTGGCGTCGAGGCCGGCCGTGAGGTTGCTGTGCCGGCGCAGGATTTCATCCAGACTGCGGTCGAGCAGCGCCACGCCTTGCGATGTCAGCCGGATCTCGGTCCGGTTCCGGGCGCTGCCTCGCACCGGCGTCAGCTCGATCAGGCCCTTTTTCTTCAGCGAGGTCGTCTCGCGGCTGACGACGGCCTTGTCCAGTTGCGCATTGGTCCAGATGTCGTAGGCGCTTGCCGGCTCATGCTCCCTGAGAAAGGACAGCACCCGCCATTCCGCGAGCGACACGCCGTAGGCTTGCGGGAAGAACGCGTTGGCATTGGCGCGCAACTTCGCGACCAGGCTCGAGAGCACGGTCGGCACGTAACGTTCGAAATCGATCACCAGCTCCGAGCCCGCGTCCCCTTGCGGGGCGCGGCGCGGGGCAGGGGCTCTGGTGCGGTTTGTTGCAGTCCGGCTTTTCATTCTTTCACGAGTTGAGTGCGCGCGATCAGGACCAGGGCCGCCGCGACGAGGAGAACGCCTGTTACCACGAGGAACCCGGTGGTGAAACTGCCCGAGGCGTCCTTGGCGCGTCCGATCACGATCGGGATCGTGGCGCCTCCGATGCTGCCGATGGTGCTGACCAGGCCGATCGCGCCCGGCGCGCTCTGCCGCGACATGTAGGACTGCGGGATGGTCCAGAACACGGCCTGCGTGCCATAGACGCCGACATTGGCAACCATGAAGCCGATGATGATCCAGAGCGGCGATGTCGAGAACGCCGCGATGGCGAAGCCCGCTGCCGCGATCACGAAGGTCATGGCCGCATAATAGAAGCGCTCACCGACATGGTCGGAGTGCCGCGACAATGCGATCATGCCGATCAGGCCGGCGACGGGTGGGATCGCGGTCACGAAACCGACCTGTGAATTCGGCAGCCCGAACGACTTGATGATCTGCGGCAGCCACGGGAACAGCGAAGCCAGGCCGCAGAACAGGCCGAAATTGCACAGGCCGAACAGCAGCACCATCGGCTTGGTGATGGTCCTGAGCACGCCTTCGGCATGCACCACCCCGGTTGCCTTGGCGTCGCGCTCCAGCGCGCTGATCAGCCAGTTGCGCTGCGCCGTCGACAGCCAGCTCGCCTGCTGCGGACGGTCGGTCAGATAGAAGATGCCGACGATCCCGAGAATGACGGGCGGCAGGCCTTCGAGGATGAACAGCCATTTCCAGCCCGAAATGCCGAACGTTCCGTTCAGCTCGAGGATCGCGCCGGAGATCAGCGAGGCAAAGATATAGGAGATCGGCACCGCATAGTTGAACATCGCGTTGTAGCGGGCGCGGTAGCTGAACGGAAACCAGAGGCTCAGCAGCAGCATCACCCCGGGAAACAGGCCGGACTCGGCAAATCCGAGGAAGCCGCGGAATGCATAGAGGCTGAGCGGGCCCTGCGTGAATGCCATCAGCATGGTGGCGATGCCCCACAGGATCGCGATCCGCGTCAGCGTGACGCGCGCGCCGTATTTGCTGAGGATGAGATTGCTCGGGATCTCGAAGATCGAATAGGTGAAGTACATGATGCCGACGGCGATGCCGAACATCTCGGCATTGAGCCCGAGTTCCTTGTTCATCTGCAGTGCGGCAAAGGAGATGTTTCCGCGGTCGAGAATGGCGAGGAAATACATCGCCATGACGAACCACATCAGGCGCAGCGCGACCTTGCGGATTGTGGTGCGTTCGATCTGCGGATCGGCGGTCGTTGTTGCCGCCTTGTCCATCACGATTTCGGTCATCCCTGTTTCCCCCTATTCTTGATTTTTGGTGGTCGTCTTATGCGGGCAGGCAGACCTCGAGCCTGTCGCCCGCCACGCGTACCGGATAGGTCCGGATGTCGATCTCGACCGGGCTGGTCAGCGCCTCGCCGGTTCGGATATCGAAGCGGCCCATGTGCAGCGGGCATTCGATCTCGCAACCGTCCAGCATGCCGTCGGACAGCAGCGCCTCCGCATGGGTGCAGATGTTGCTCGTCGCGTAATACTCGTTGCCGACGCGATAGAGCGCGACGTGATGTCTGCCGATTTCGATGCCGTATGGCTCGCCTTCGTTCAGCGCGCTGAGCGGGGCACCGTCGTGCCAAGTACCTTCGTCTGTCATATACCCTCTTAAATGCTGTAGAAATCGAGCACGGTCGGGACGCGGTCGTTGACCAGCGTGATGACCTTGCGCGCGATCTTCCAGGTCGCGCCGTCACGTCGCAGCGTGTGCTCGTAGCGCCCGTGCCGCAGATGCTCCTTGGCGACGCGCGGGTCGTAGACGTGGACCGAGAACACCGAATGGCAGGTGATCTGATCAGCGCCGGTTTCCGACGCTTCCAGGTTCGAGATCTGGTGCACGGTGCGCGGCAGCGGCAGCGCGGTGATCGATTTGCGCGACTCGATTCGTGCGATCCGCTCTTCCAGCCCGCGCCGCGCATCGTGGTAGAGCAACGAGACCCGCGTGTCGGGATCGTTGGTGGTGGTGTACTCGTCGAGCCAGGCCGGCACCCAATAGACGGCATCCTCGCTGTACATCGCGACCCAATCGGCCCATTCGCCGGTATCGAGCAGGCGCGCCTCGCGGAAGATGGTCGCGGCTGCGACTGCGTGGGCATCGGTTTGCCTGATTGCGCCGGTAGCCATCATGCGGTCTCCCCGGCGGCGTGCTGCAACAGCCTGCGCCACTCGCGATACCCGGGATGGAAGTTCGTCTCGCCGCCGAAGCTGGTGGGACCGAACGACCATTCGGACGGGGTTATGCCGAGCTCGCGCGTGTGCGCGCTCTCGCCGTGGCCGACCTCCGCGACGCCGCGCAGATAACCCTGCGTCGGCGCGGCGGTGGTCGCCTCATAGCCGGTCTGGCAGAACTCATACATGATGTTGTCGTCCGAGCTTGCCAGCCCGGAGGCATTGAAGAAGTCTTCGTAGTTGCGAATGCGAAGCGTGCGCGCGGCGGCGCTTTCGCCGACCGGAGCGAGGCAATGCGACACCATCTCGGTCTTGTCGGGCGCCAGCGGCCGCCAGGTTCGCACCTGCGCCGACAGGATGTCGATGACCTGCAGGTTCGGAAAAATCGTGAGGTTGCGCTGGCGCAGCATCCATTTGGCGCGGGTGCTGCCGACGCGCTGCCGCACGGCATCGAGACGCGCCGGATCCATGCCGAGCGGCCGGCCATAGAGCTGCGTGCGCTTGATCGACCAGTTGACGGCGTGGCCGTAATCGAAGCTGAAGCTGCCTTGCCCTTCCTGCTCGCCTTCCGGCTCCGCAGTGAATCCGGCATCCGGTCCGGCGCTGGCATTGCGCTTCTTCAGGATATCGACGTAGGAGCTGTGCGTGGTCGCGAAGTGATAGTAGTCGAGACCGTTCTCGAACTGCAGCTTCCAGTTTCCATCGAACGTTTAGGTGCTGGCGCCGGGCACGAACTCGACCTCACCGCTGTCGCTTTGATCGATGATGAGGTCGAGGAACGCGCGGGTGTCGCCGAGAAATTCCTCGAGCGGCGGAACGTCGGCCGAGAGGCTCGCGAACAGGAATCCGCGATACGAACCGAGCCGCGCGACCGGAAGAAGGTCGTGATTGCTGTTCGAGAAGGACGGCGGATACTGTCCGCTCGCTTCCTCCGTCACGGAGATGTTGCGCCCGCTCGAATCGTAAGCCCAGCCGTGATAGCGGCAGACGTGAAACTTCTGCCGGCCCTGCTTGAAGGGACAGACGATCGTTCCGCGATGCCGGCAGGTGTTGAGGAAGGCGCCGACTTTGCCCTCAGCGCTCCTCATCACCAGAATGGGATGCCGGCCGATATGGGTGGTGACGAAGTCGTTGGGCCGGGCGACCTGCGATTCCAGGCCGATGAAATTCCACGTGGCCTCGAAGATATATCGCAGCTCGGCGTCGAACACGTCCGGATCGGTGAAGATCCGGCGATCGACTTCGAAGATGCGTTCGCCGGGGCGGTCGTCGATGAGCCGGGAAATCTCGCTCAGCCTTGCCGCGTGGGTCTGCGAAGCAGCGTTCATAACGTCCTCCCTTCGACTAACCGCCGGTCGCAAAAAGTCGCCGCAGAGCCGCGTCACGGCTCGCGTCTTCTCACGGCGGGAACAGCCGGCTTGATCGCCAATCTTGGAATGACTCTATAGTTGTCATGACAACTATGGTCAAGCCGATTGGTCGATCGGAAGCTGGAGCCGGACGCAACGGATACGGCCCGCGCGTCGGGCTACAGCGAGGAATGAGCAGGCCGCTTGGCGTGGAGCGGCGGGTTCAGCTCTTGCGCGTCGGCGCGGTCAGGATAATTCCCGCATCGATCAAGGCGCGGCAGATCTTCTTCAGGGCAGCGATCGCTTCACGGGTTGCCCGGCTCACCGGCCGTCCGCGCGGCAGCGCCAGCACGCGCTCGGCGCGCATCCACGGCAACAGCGCCGCCGACAGCACGCCGGCGGCCACCTCCTGGTGAATGCCCGAGAAGGGCAGCAGCGCGTAGCCGAGTCCCGATGCCACCATGCGCTTCATCGGTGTGCTGTTGTCGACCCGCACCGCGCAGAGCATGGTCGACGGGAACGGGTTGCGACTGAGCGGGGCCACCGCGGATGGCAAGGCGTCGAACTCCTTGCGGGTCAGCCGGCCGCGCTTCAGCAGCGGATCGCGCGACGGTCCGATCAGGAATACCTGCTCGACGACCAGCGTTTCATAGTCGAGATGATCGTTGGGCGACGGCGTCGTCACGATCGCCAGATCGAGCTCACCTCGCAGCAGGCGCTCGGATGCGCTTTCCGTCAGGCCCTCGCTCAGTTCGAGGCGCACGCGTGGAAATTGCTTCACGAAGGTCTGGGCCAGCGGCGGGTAGAGGATATCGCCGAGGCTCGGTGGCGCGCCGATCCGCACCGTACCGCTCGGCTCCCGATTTTCCGTGCGCACCTCGGCCTTGATGTCGTCGATGGTCCCAAGCAGCCAGCGCCCGCGCGCGAGCAGCACCTTGCCGGATTCCGTGACCGAGACCCCGCGCGCGCCGCGTTCGAGCAAGGCGCCGCCGAGTTCGTCTTCGAGTTCCTTGACGTGGCGGCTGAGTGCCGACTGGGCGACATTCAGCGTGCTCGCTGCGGCGGCAAAGCCGCCACGCTCGGCGACGGCGACGAAATAGCGGATCTGCCGCAGGTCCATGACCGGCACTCCATCTCAAATCGAGATGGATACCATATCAAACATATTCTTGTGAGATACCAAAAAAGGAGCAGTCTCCTCGCAACGATCAAACGGAGGAGAGACGAGGATGGGCATCGCCACCGATGAGGCACGCCGGACGTCCGTATTCATCGCCGGCGGCGGGCCGGTGGGCCTTGCGATGTCGCTGCTGCTCGACCGCTTCGGCATCGACTGCGTGGTGGTCGAGAAAAGCCCGACCACGACCGATCATCCCAAGTCGCGCGGCTGCTGGGTCCGCACCATGGAGATCTTCCGGCAATGGGGGATCGAGCAGGCGATCCGCGACCGCGGCCTGCAGGACAACTCCGACATGTTCGTGTTCCTCGACAGCATCGCAGGTCACGAGTTCGGTCGCACCCGTCCCGAGCCGAATGTCGGGCATACCCCCGCCTGGAAGAGCCTGGTCGCCCAGGACGCCGTCGAGGAGGAAATCCTGCGGGTGGTCGAAAAGTCCAAGCACGCCACGGTTCTGTTCAACACGGCCTGTGAATCGTTCGAGGAGACTAACAGCGGCGTCAACGTCACGACACGTTGCGAAAGGACCGGCGAGGTGACGCAGTGGACGGCGACTTACCTGATCGCCGCCGATGGTGCGGGCAGCCAGACGCGGCGCAGCGCCGGCATCGAGATGGTCGGGCCCTCGACGCTGGCGGTGATGTCGAACGAGTATTGGCGTGCCGATCTGTCGCGGCTGCCGATCGCGCGCGAGGCCGCCGGCTTCATCATCGTCCCGGACAAGCCCGATCTGCCGCGCGCCGGCATCCTGAACACCAATGGCCGCGATCGCTGGCTGACCGTGACGCAAATCGGCCTGACCAAGGACGATCGCGAGCGGCCGTGGACCGACCAGGAATTCATCGAGATCGCACGCGGCCATGTCGGCATTCCGGACCTCGACGTGACGCTTCTGAATCGTTCGATCTGGCGTGTCAGTATGCAGGTGGCCGAGACCTTTCGAAAGGGCCGGGTGTTTCTCGTCGGCGACTGCGCACACCGCTTTCCGCCGACCGGCGGCTTCGGCCTGAACTCCGGCGTTCAGGACGCGCATAACCTCGCGTGGAAGCTGGCTTTCGTGCTGAAGGGCCTTGCGAACGAAAAGCTGCTCGACAGCTATTCCAGCGAGCGCCGCCCGATCGCACAGTCCAATGCCAATTTCAGCTACGGCAACAGGCTGCGTTTCGGGCTGACCGACGACGCCGTGCGATCGCGCGATCCGGACCGGATCAGGTTCTGGATCAACGATATGGACAATCATTTGCACAGCATCGGCCAGAACCTCGGCCACAACTACGAGGAGGGCGCGGTGATCCCCGATGGCACCGTCGCGAAGGCGTTGAACTCCCGCTACTACACGCCGGCCGACCGTCCCGGCGCGCGCTTTCCGCATATGTGGCTCGAGCCTTCGCGCAAGAAATCGACGCTCGACTGGTTCGACAAAGAGTTCACCGTCGTCGCGGGCCCACTCGGCGGCGAGTGGCTGGAAGCGGGAAAACAGGTATCCGAGAAGACCGCCTTGCCGCTGTCGCTGAAGCAGTTGCCCTCGGCCGATCCGGCGGACGGATTCCAGCTGGGCATGCGCGGCGCCGTGCTGGTGCGCCCCGATGGGCATGTGGCGTGGCGGATGCCGTGGCTTCCGTCGGATCCGGCGAAGGAACTGGCCGGCGCGCTTTCCACGCTGCTGCATTGACGGGGGCTCCGATGCAATTGTTCGAATCCAACGGCGTCGTCACGGCGTTTGAGAAAACCGGACATGGCGAACCGATCGTGCTGCTGCATGGCGGCGAGGCCGATCATTCGATGTTTGACGGCCTCGCGCCGGTCCTGGCGGCAAACTTCACGGTGATCGCTTACGACCAGCGCGACTCCGGCGCCACCAGGAATCCTGCGTCGGCCTATTCGCTGGCCGACCTGGCTGATGATGCCGCGGCCTTGATCATGGGGCTCGGCTACGATCGTGCCCATGTCTTCGGAACCTCGCTGGGCGGGCAGGTCGCGCAAGTGCTGGCGGCCCGCCATCCCGGCAGGATCGACCGCCTCATCCTGAGCAGCACCTGGAAGGTCAACAGAAGCCCGCTGGACGTCAATGCGGATGTCTTTCGCAAGCTCGCTTCCTACCGCGCGGACACCATCGCCAACGCACCGAAGATTGCGGAGTTCTTCTTCCCGCCGGATTATCTGCGCGCGCGGCCAGAACTCATCGACATCTTCCGTGGCTCCAGCCGCGACGACGGCCAGAAGGCGCGACGCGGCGCCTTGCTCGCGCAGCCTGTCGACGCCGATTTGACAGGCTTCGATCGCCCGACGCTGCTGCTGGTGGGCGGCGACGACCGGCTGATCCCGAATCCAGAGACATTTGCGCTCGCCCGCGACCTTGCCTGCGTCGAGACCAGGATCATCGCGGACGCAGGTCACGTCGCGTCGATCCAGGCTCCCGAGCGGGTTGCGGAGGCGGTGACGGCATTCCTGAATTCAAAAAAGAAGGCGGCTTGACAACAACAGGGGGAGACCATGGCTGAGCAAGCGAACGCAGTGCCGTTCGATGAAGCGCCGGTGACGGCGCGCTATTGGCTATCGATCATCATCTTCGCCGTCACCGGCGTGGTCGATTTCTTCGACTTCTTTGTGGTCGGATTTCTGGTGTCGGTGCTGGCGCCGAAATGGCACCTGACGTTTGGGCAGACCTCGATCATGCTGATGAGTGCCGGCATCGGGGCGATGCTGGGCGCGTTCGTCGCGGGCATCCTCGCGGATCGTTTCGGGCGCAAGCCGCTGGCGATATCAGGCGTTCTGCTCTGCGGCCTGACCTCGGGTGCGATCGCGTTCATTCCAGAAGACGGCTGGGTTGCGTTTGCGATCCTGCGCTTCTTCGTTGGCTTCGGCCTTGCCGCCGGCGCGGCGGCGGCGGTTCCTGCCATCGTCGAATTCGCACCGACCCGCCATCGCACGCTGGTCACGAGCCTCGTGGTCGTTCCGGTCGCCTTTGGCGTGCTTTCGGCATCGGTGACGGCGAGCTTCCTGCTGCCGCTGGTTGGCTGGCGTGGATTGGCGGCGGTCGGATTCTTGCCGATCATCCTCGGGATTCTGACCATGATCATCATGCCGGAATCGCCGCGCTGGCTCATCAGCAAGGGCCGCGTGCGCGAGGCGCAGGCGAGCATCCGAAAACTCTATCGGGTCGGCGGCGATGCGTTCGTCCTGCCCGCGCTGCCGCCGGCGAGCTCCGCGACATTTGCCGATCTCTTTGCCGAGCAACGGCGCTTCTGGCTGACCCTCCTGATCTGGTTCGGCGCCAGCACGGCGAATTACGGTGTGTTCTTGTGGGGACCGACGATCGTGGCGCTGCTGCTTGGCGTCTCTCCCCAGGATGCAGCCAAGATGTTCATCTATGTCAGCCTCGCCGGCGTGCTCGCCCGGACCGGCTTCGCCTTCCTCGCCCATCGGATCGGCCGCAAGCCCTGTGGCCAGTTGATGGGCTATGGCACCGCGGTATCGCTGGCGCTCGCCGCCTATTTTCACAACGACTTTGCCGGCTCGGTACCGTTGTTCCTGGTCTTCCTGGTCGTCGGCGCCGTGTTCTTCGACGGTGGATTTTCGAACATCGGGCCCTATCCGGCGGAAATCTTCCCGGTTCAGCTTTCGGGACGCGCGGTCGGCCTTGCCCAGCTCTCGAACGGGATAGGCAAGATCGTAGGTCCCCTGTGTCTCGCATTGATCGCCGGTGCGGACAATCTCGTGCATCCAGGTGCGACCGCCTCGGCAGTGATGCCGGCGTTCTGCTTTCTTGCCGGCGCAGGCCTCCTGATCGGGCTCGCCTTTACATTCCTCGGCGTCGAGCCGCACGGGCGTCCGGTGGCCCTGTTCGGCGAAAACGGGGCGCGGGCGCTGCACCGAAGTCGCTGGCCGCAAAAGCGGCAGCGGGACAGTGAAAAGACGGAAGGTCATATCATGGACAACGCGCTCGACACGATCGCAACGGCGGCGCCGTTCGATACCGCAAAGCTCGATCGGCTGATGGATGAGGCAGGGCTCGACATCCTGATCGTCACCTCGCGTCACAATGTGCAGTATTTGCTCGGTGGATATCGTTTCTTCTTCTTCGACGTCATGGAGGCGATTGGCACCAGCCGCTATCTGCCGGTGTTCGTCTATCAGAAAGGGCACCCGGAAAATTCCATCTACGTCGGCAATCGGATGGAGAAGTTCGAGCAGCAGCTCGGACGGATATGGGCGCCGACTGTCAGAGCAGAGGCGTGGGGAACGATCGATGCGGTCGGCCACGCGATCGAGCATGTGAGAAAGCTCGGGGGCGCGGCCCTGCGTATCGGCATCGAGACAGGTTTCCTGCCGGCCGACGCCAGGGATCATTTGCTCTCGGGCTTGAACAACGCCGAATTCCGTGAGGCCCATTTCACGCTCGAGCGCCTTCGTGCCGTCAAATCTGCCGCCGAGCTGGACCTCATCAGGGAGGCTTCCGAACGGGTCGTCGATGCGATGATGGCCACGTTCAAGGTCTGCGCGCCAGGTATGACCAAGAATGACGTCGTCGCTCGTCTGCGCCGCGAGGAGCAGGAACGTGATCTCGTCTTCGAATATTGCCTGATTGCCGCAGGCAAGAGCCATAACCGCGCGCCGTCGAACCAGCGTCTTGCGGAAGGCGACGTGATCTCGATCGATTCCGGAGCAAACTACCGGGGCTATATCGGCGATCTCAGCCGCATGGGCGTTCTGGGTGAGCTCGACAGCGAGCTTAGCGAGTTGCTGCAAGAGATCGAGGACATCCAGCAGATGGCCCGGCGCGCGATCCGGCCGGGCGCCATGGGCGGCGACATCATCGCGGCGGGCGAGGTGGCCGTCAAATCCTCTCCGCATCGCGCCGTGCTCGACTTCACCGCGCACGGCATTGGGCTGGTCAGTCACGAAGCGCCGCGCCTCACCGCGACCGGCCCGGTCCCGTACGCGCCGTACGACGCCGACCGGCCGCTCGAATGCGGGATGGTGATCTCGATCGAAACCGCGCTGCTGCATCCAGCGCGCGGCTACATCAAGCTCGAGGACACGCTGATCGTCTCCGAGGTGGGCTGGGAGGCGCCCGGTGACCATGGCAGGGGATGGAATTCATCGCGTCGCATGGCGTGAAGCGGTCAACGCCAGGGCGGCATTTTTGGCTGGGTCACCGATGCAGCTGCGGTGCTGGAGGCGCTCGCCAGCCAAGTTCGGAATACTAGAAATATATCCCTGAATTGCCCGACGTGTCAAGTTGCCCGGTCGACGCCGGCCGCCAACGGCTACTTTGCATGGGGTTGTTTTCGATATTTTGGCAGCGGCTGTCTTTGCTTCACTCCAGCCTCCGGCCATGCGATGCTTCGAGCGGGATGTAGCGGCGGCTCCGTGCCGTCTGCTCGCCAGGTCGGCGCCGACGATGGGCAGGTGCAACCGATAAGGATTGCCTCCCATCGACAGAAGCGACCCGATGACCGCCAACGCGCTCCGCGACTACGCCCAAAGCATCCTGACCGCACGGGTCTACGACGTGGCGGTCGAGACGCCGCTCGATCCGATGCCGCGGCTCTCGGAGCGATTGTCGCGCACGGTGTTGCTGAAGCGGGAAGACTTCCAGCCGATCTTCTCGTTCAAGCTTCGCGGCGCCTACAACAAGATCGTCAGGCTGCCGGACGCAAAGCGCAGGTTGGGCGTCGTCTGCGCCTCGGCGGGCAATCATGCGCAGGGGGTCGCGTTGTCGGCGCGCAAGCTCGGCATTCCGGCGACGATTGTCATGCCGAGGACGACGCCCGCCATCAAGGTCGAGGCCGTCCGGCGTTTGGGCGGTGACGTTGTCCTGCATGGCGATACGTTCGACGACGCGCAGACCAAGGCCAGGGAGATCGAGGCCGCGCGTGGTTTGACCTTTGTGCATCCGTTCGACGATCCCGATGTGATCGCCGGCCAGGGAACGGTCGGGATGGAGATCCTCCGCCAGCATCCCGATCCGATCGAGGCGATCTTCGTGCCGATCGGCGGAGGCGGACTGGCGGCCGGCGTGGCCGCCTTCGTGAAATTCCTCAACCCGTCGATCAAGGTCGTCGGCGTCGAGCCGGCGGACGCCGCGTCGATGGCGGCCGCGCTCGCCAAGGGCAACGTCGTCGCGCTGGATCAGGTCGGACTGTTCGCCGACGGCGTCGCCGTCCGCAAGGTGGGAACCGAGACCTTCCGGCTCTGCCGCGACCTGCTCGACGAGGTCGTCACGGTGGACACCGACGCCATGTGCGCCGCCATCAAAGACATCTTCGACGACGTGCGATCGGTCGCCGAGCCCTCCGGGGCATTGGCGCTCGCCGGCCTCAAGGCCTACGCCGAGCGCGGCGCGCTCAGTGACGGCAGCCTGATTGCCGTCAACAGCGGGGCCAATCTGAATTTCGACCGGCTGCGCACCATTGCCGATCGCGCCGAGGTCGGCGAACATCGCGAGGCGCTGCTTGCCGTGACCGTGCCGGAGAAGCCGGGCAGCTATCGGCACTTCATCCGCATCCTCGGCTCGCGCGCGATCACGGAATTCAACTACCGCTTTGCCGAGACCACCGCGCCGGCGCAACTGTTCGTCGGCATCGCGCTCAGCCGCGGCGAGGTCGAGAAGCGGGAGGTCATGGAGCTGCTTCGGCGCGAAGGCTATCCGATCCTTGATCTCAGCGAGAACGAGATGGCCAAGGACCATGTGCGCTACATGGTGGGCGGCCGCGCTCCGCTGCTCAAGGACGAGGTCATCTACCGCTTCGAGTTTCCGGAGCGTCCCGGCGCGTTGCTGAAATTCCTCGAGAGCCTGGCGCCCGACTGGAATATTTCGCTGTTCCACTATCGCAATCACGGCGCCGACTACGGGCGCATCCTGGCGGGAATTGAGGTCAAGCCTCACGAGCGCGCCCGGTTCGTTCAGGCGCTGGATGCGCTCGGCTATCCCTACTGGAACGAGAGCGAAAATCCGGCCTATCGCCTGTTTCTCTCCGCCGAGAAGGGATGAAGCACCGGGCGCTTCCGTCGACCAACGGTCAGCGATCGGCCGTCAATTGCTGGCGGTAGCGCTCAGCGTCCCAATTCAGCAGCGCATGCTCGTTCTCTGCCGTCAGATAATTGACCCGTGCGGTCAGGGGCAGGCGGCATGTGACCAATGCGAGGCAGCTCAGCATGGCCTCCGCGCCGTCGCTCGCGTCCTCGCGGATGAGGCTGCCGAGGTCTGGGACGAGGAGGGCAACCGGCGGCGGCAGTCCGTTCGCGGTGGTCTGCGCGATCATGGCGTCCAGCTTCTCGCGATGCTCCAGCACCGGCAGGCCCGGGCCAAGGAAGACGACGTGATCGGGATACAACGAGCCGCTGGTCGCGATCGCGCGGCTGTAGCGGTCGGTGGCAATGTCGTGGCCGCGAGGATCTCGCGGCAAGCGATAATTGGTGCCGGCGCAGATATTTCGAAGCGTATCATGATCCGCAGCCGGCGCGCGACGCTGCTCGAGTGCCAGGCGCTTCTCGACGTCGGCGACCAATGCCTCCGCCGCGTCGCAGGTCGCCGCACCGACCACCAGGCCATGATTGCCGAGGATCAGGACGTCGACCGTATCCTGTGCGATTGCCGCGCTGACCGCGCGTGCGAGCGGCAGCCCCGGGTGGTGATAGTCGAGAAAACGCCACGCCAGTCCGTCCAGTCGCCGGGCAAACTCGTCGCGCGCGTCGGTGCGCACCGCCCATGCGATGGTGTTGACGGAATGGACGTGCAGCACGATCCGGTGCGGCATCAGCGCATGCAGCGAGGTCTCGATCGAGGCGCGCAGCGTCGTGGCGGCGTTCGGCGCCAGCGGCACGCGTTCGTCGCCATGCATCAGCGCTGTGCGCGCGGCCGACAAGGCGACCGGCACGAAAATCTCCTTGCCCTCGGCGTCGGCGAGCCAGGTACCCGACGCCTTCACCCACAGCACGTCGTCATCCTTGACCGACGAATTGCCGCCGGCGCCTTGCACCAGCAGCATATTCCTGCCGACGCGTGCCGACATGCGGCGCAGTTCATCCAGCATTTGAGGCGGTCGCATCGGGGCTGTTCTCACCAGGTCAGATGGTCCATCGTCCAGTGCGGCATCCGCGCCGCTGTGCCGGCCACGGTCTTGATCGCCAGCGGCAGATCGTTCGCCTGCGCAAGCGTCGCGCGGTGGGCGCCGGAGCCGATCAGCAAGGTCAGCATGCCGGCGGTCCGTCCACCGGCGATATCGTGATCGAGGGAGTCGCCGATGACGAGGATCCGGTCCGGGGGAGGGTGCCCCAATTGATCGCGCGCGGCGGCAAACATCGGTGGATACGGCTTGCCGACGAACAGCACGGTGCCGCCGAGCGAATGGTAGAATGCGGCGAGTGCGCCCGGCGCAGGGATCAGCCCCGCGACGCCGAACATCACGAGATCGGGATTGGCGCACAGCATCGGCAGTTGGCGTGCGGCAGCGGTTGCCAGCGGCTCACGCCAGCGTTCGGGCTCGGCCGCGTCATCGTCGAGACCGCCGAGCAGGATGAAGTCGGCGTCGCGCATGTTCGAGACCACCACAAGGTCGGTGCCGTCGACGATCGAGCGGTCACCATCGCGCGAGATCAGGAAGCAGGCGCGTCCAAGTTCGGCAAAGGGAGCCTGCTCGCGTGCATGCAGGCCGCGCCAGGTGACCTCGCCCGAGGACAACACGCCGTCATAGGCGTCGGGCGGCAGGCCGAGCGTCGCGAGCCGCCGCTGGTTGCTGCCGGCGCGCTTGCCGGAGTTGGACAGGATCAGGATGCGCTTGCCGGCTTCGCGCAGCCGCGCCACGCAATCCAGCGCCGCGGGGAACACCGCCAGCCCCTCATGCAGCGTGCCCCACTGGTCGAGCAGCACATGATCGAAGCGGTCGGCGATGGCGTGAAGGCCGGCGATCGCGGTCGCGTCGGCCTTCATGGCGGGCCTCCGTTCAGCGCGAGCAGCGCGGCGCCGTAGCTTGCTTCGGTCTGCTCGGCGACCGAGACGGGAACGCCGAGGACGCGATGCCGGATCCGGGTCCATGCGTCGTTCTTGGCGCCGCCGCCGATGCCGATGACGCGGCGCAGGCGCGGCGCCCCGAGCCGCGCCAGCTGGCGGTAGGCGAGGGCTTCGACCGAGGCGATGCCCTCGAGCAGCGCCTGGAAGAATCGGCAGTCCTCCGCCGGACGCGGCGTGATCCGCGCGGCCAGCGCCGGATCGGCGATCGGAAAGCGTTCGCCGGGTTTTGGCAGCGGATAGTAGTCGAGCCCGGTCGGTTGGTCCGGCGTCAGCTGCGGTGTCAGCCGTTCCATCTCGGCGGCGGTGAAATGCATCAGCAGCGCGGCGCCGCCGGAGTTCGAGGCGCCGCCGGCAAGCCAGCGTTCGCCGAGCCGATGCGAATAGACGCCTTGGTCGGCCGCGAAGATCGGTTGGGTCGCAAGCTGCTTGACCACCAGCGTGGTGCCGAGCGAGGTGACGGCATCGCCAGGCTGGTCGGCGCGCGTTGCGATGAAGGCCGCAACGCCATCGGTGGTGCCGGCGGCGACCTGCGCCGTGGGCGGCAGTCCCAGCGACCGCGCGACCTGCGGATCCATCTCGGCGAATGGCGTGCCCGGCACCAGCACTTCGGGGAGCAGATCGTCGCGCACGCCGAGCTGGTCAAGCCAGGGCGGCCAGACGCGCGCGACCGGGTCGTAACCGAGCTTCAGCGCGTTGTTCTCGTCGCTGATGCCGTGATGGCTCGCGAGCCGGCCGGCGATCCAGTCCGCCTGGTGAACGGCGTGGCGCGCATCGCCGATATAGTCATGGCCCAGCAGATAGAGCAGCTTGGCGAGCGCGCTGCTCGCGCCATGCGCGCCGCTCTCGCGCGGGGCGACCGCCGCGACGCGCGTCGCCTCACGCGTGGCGCGTGCATCATTGTACATCAGACCCGGCGAGCAGGGCCGGCCGGCGGCGTCGACCAGCAGCAGCGTGCCCGACGTGCCATCGACGACGATGCGCGTGACGTCGCCGAGACCGACGCTCCCGCCGAGCTTGCGGATGGCCGCCACCGTAGCCTGCCACCACAGCTCCGGTGTCTGGTCGATGGCGTTGCCGTCGACGCGCGGTGCGGGCAGCGCGACGGCAGCGAAGCCGCGGATGCCGCCCTGCGGGTCGATTGCGCAGGCGCGCACGCCGCCGGTTCCGACATCGATGCCGAGATACAAACCTCCCATGCGACCTCATCGCTCTCTGGTGCGCGCGACGACGTTGGTTGCGCTGCAGCACGTTTGGGGGATTGACGCCCCGTTCGGCCTCTGCAATTTTTTGCAGGACGTGAAGAAATTTGCAAGCGGACTTTTCCTGATATGGCACCCCCGCCCGACAGGCTGCCGGTGATCGACGGCGAGGCGTCGCTCGCGACGCGCGCGGCGTGGCTGTATTTCGCGGCGGGGCTCACCCAGTCGGAGGTCGCCGACCGCCTCAACATTCAGAGCACCAAGGCGCATCGCCTGATCGCGCGCGCCAGCCGCGAGGGCATGATCCGCGTGTTCGTCGAGGGACCGGTCGCCGAATGCGTCGCGCTGGAGAACGATCTCGCGCAGCGCTTCGGCCTCTCGTTCTGCCGCGTCGCACCTGATCTCGGCGAGAGCGACCTGCCGCTGAAGGCGCTGGCGCTGGAAGGCGCGAGCTTCCTGCGCCAGACACTCGAGCGCGGCCAAGACAAGGTGATCGGCTTCGGTCATGGCCGCACGCTCGCGGCGGTCGTGGAGCAGATGCCGCAGACGCCGGCACGCGACGCGCAATTCGTGTCGCTGCTCGGCGGATTGACGCGGAAATTTGCCGCCAATCCGTTCGACGTGATTCACAAGCTCGCCGAGCGCACCGGCGCGGAAGCCTATCTGCTGCCGGTGCCGGTGTTCGCCAATTCGGTCGCCGACCGTGCCGTGCTGATGCAGCAATTCGGCATCGCCGACGTGTTCGCGCTGGCGCGCAAGGCCTCGCTGCTGTTCGTCGGCATCGGCCAGGTCAGCCGCGACGGCTTCCTGGTGTCGAGCGGCATGATCAAGCCCGACGAGGTCGTCGAGCTGAAGCGCGTCGGCGCCTGCGCCGACCTGCTCGGACATTTCTTCAGCGCCGACGGAACGGTGCTGGACACCGATCTGTCGGCCCGCGCCACCTCCATGAGCATGGCCGATCTCAGGAAACACCGCATCGTCGCCATCGCCGGCGGGCCGGCCAAGGTGACCGCGCTGCGCGGCGTGCTGCGCAGCGGCGTGCTGCACGGCCTCATCATCGACGAAGCGACCGCAAAGGCGCTCGCCACCGACAAGCCGGAGACCACATCCGGCAAGACAAGAAGCAAGACCCGGAAGGACACATAAAACAAGCGTCAACAAGGAGAGGAAATACATGTTCGATCGCGAGAAGAATCTGTTCGACTCCTACGCTGCCAAACGCATCAGCCGCCGCGATCTCCTGGACGGCGCCGCCAAGCTCGGCATCGCGGGCATCGCCGCCAACGCCGCCTTCGCCTCCTCGATGTCGAAGGCGATGGCCGCCGACTTCAACTGGAAGGCCCAGAGCGGCAAGAGCGTCAAGCTGCTGCTCAACAAGCACCCTTACGTCGATGCGATGATCGGCGACATCGAGGCGTTCAAGTCGCTCACCGGCATGAACGTCACCTACGACATCTTCCCGGAGGACGTTTATTTCGACAAGGTGACGGCGGCGCTGTCGTCGAAGTCGGACCAGTACGATGCCTTCATGACCGGCGCCTACATGACCTGGACCTATGGTCCGGCGGGCTGGATCGAAGACCTCAACACCTACATCAAGGATCCCGCCAAGACCAATCCGGCCTTCGCCTGGGACGACGTGCTGCCGGGCCTGCGCGCCTCGACCGCGTGGGACGGCGTCGCCGGCTCCGAGCTCGGCTCGGGCAAGGCCAAGCAGTGGTGCATCCCCTGGGGCTATGAGCTCAACAACATCACCTATAACCGTAACGTCTTCGACAAGGTCGGCGTCAAGCCGCCGAAGAATCTCGACGAGATGCTGGAGGTCGCGGCCAAGATCACCAAGGACGCCGGCGGACCCTACGGCGTCGGCGTGCGCGGCTCGCGCTCCTGGGCGACCATCCATCCCGGCTTCCTGTCGGCCTATTCGAACTTCGGCCAGAAGGATTTCGTGATGGAGGGCGGCAAGCTGAAGGCCGCGATGAACACCAAGGCCTCGAAGGATTTCCACGACAAATGGGTCAAGATGATCCAGACCTCGGGACCGAAGAACTGGTCGACCTACACCTGGTACCAGGTCGGCACCGATCTCGGCGCCGGCGCCTCGGGCATGATCTTCGATGCCGACATCCTCGGCTACTTCATGAACGGCGGCGACAACAAGGAGAAGGGGCATCTCGGCTATGCGCCGTTCGCCGCCAATCCGGCCGCCAAGGCGCCGACCCCGAATGTCTGGATCTGGTCGCTCGCGATGTCGAGCTTCTCCAAGCAGAAGGAGGCGGCCTGGCTGTTCATGCAGTGGGCGGCATCCGTCGAGCACGACCTGTTCGGCGCGCGCAAGATGGACTTCGTCAACCCGGTGCGTGCATCGGTGTGGAAGGACAGCGAATTCCGCGACCGCATCGCGAAATCCTATCCGGGCTATCTCGAGCAGCACGACATGTCGTCGCCCGGCGCCAAGATCTACTTCACGGCGCAGCCGCTGTTCTTCGACCTGACGACCGAATGGGCCGCCTCGCTGCAGAAGATGGTGGCGAAGGAGGTCAGCGTCGACGAGGGGCTCGACAAGCTCGCCGACAGCATCAACCGGCAGCTCAAGCAGGCCGGTCTCGGCTGACGGATCAACTGTGCGGTGCCTGATCCCCCGCACCGCACCCATCCGCCGGCTCGGACCCTTGTCCCATCCGAGCCGGCGGCGTTTGCCAGCCGAGCGCGATCTCTTATCATCATGAGCATGGTCCAACTTCTCCAGACGAACGCGCAGGCAGCGCCGGCCAAACCAAGGCCGCGCGTGCGCCTCTTGCCCTATCTGCTCAGCCTGCCGGCGCTGCTCGTCTGCGTGGCGATCCTGGTTCCGTTCGTGACCGCGGCGGTCTACTCGCTGCAGCGCTACCGGCTGAACCTGCCGCATCTGCGCGGCTTCATCGGCGCCGGAAACTACATCGACTTCCTGTCCGACCCGGCGTTCTGGAATACGTTCCAGGTCTCGATCACCTATACCGTGGTGACGGTCGTGCTCGAGCTGCTGCTCGGGCTCGGCATCGCGCTGCTGCTGCGCCGGCCGACCCGCTTCCACAATGCGGTGTCGATCATGCTGCTGCTGCCGCTGATGACGGCGCCGGCGATCGCCGCGCTGATGTGGAAGCTGATGACCAATCCGAGCTTCGGCATCTTGTCCTATTTCGTAAGTCTGTTCGGCGTCACCGATTTCAAATGGGCGTCCGATCCATCGAGTGCGCTGTTCACGGTCGTGCTGGTCGATGTCTGGGTCTACACGCCCTTCATCATGATTCTGCTGCTGGCGGGCCTGCGCTCGTTGCCGCGGCAGCCGTTCGAGGCCGCGGCGCTCGACGGCGTGCCGGCGAGCTTCGTCTTCTTCCGCATCACGCTGCCGATGCTCGCGCCCTACATCATCACGGCGTCGCTGTTCCGGCTGCTCGATTCGATCCAGCAGTTCGACATCATCTATGCGATGACGCAGGGCGGGCCGGGCGACCGGCTGATGGTGTTCCAGGTGCAGGCCTATCTGGAATTCTTCCAGTACACCAATGTCGGCAGGTCGGCGGCGCTGTTGATGATCCTCTGGCTGATCACCAACATCCTGTCGAACATCTTCATCAAGAACTGGCTGCGGTTGCGCGCGCGTGCGCACGGCCACGCGTGACGGGGGAGAGGCGCGATGGAACATTCCAGCCTAGCCGGTCGCATTTTCCGCGGCGTGGCGCTCACGCTGATCCTGATTTTCTTCATGTTTCCGATCGTCTGGATCTTCCTGATGTCGTTCCAGACCAACGAGCAGATCCTGCGGATCCCGCCGCGTATCCTGTTCGAGCCGACGCTTGCGAATTACGAGGCGTTGATCTCCGGCCAGCTGCGCACCGCGGCCGGCAATCTGCAGATCTCCTTCATGCGCAATCTCTTCAACAGCGTCGTGCTGTCGAGCGCGGCGGTGCTGCTGGCGCTGCTGCTCGGCGTGCCGGCCGCCTACGCGTTTGCACGCTTCAAATTCCGTCTCGGCGAGACCATCGCCTTCACGCTGCTGTCGTTCCGCTTCGCGCCGCCGCTGCTCGTGCTGCTGCCGCTGTCGCTGTACTATCAGGAGCTCGGCCTCAACGACACCTACTTCGGGATCGTCTGGGTCTATCAGTTGATCGCGCTGCCGTTGATCCTGTGGATCGTGCGCGGCTATTTCGAGGATATCAGCCCCGATATCGAGCATGCCTACCGGCTGGCCGGCCATTCCTGGCGCGAGGCCTTCACCAGGATCGCGGTGCCGCTGGCAGGGCCGGGGATTGCCGCGGCGGGGCTGCTGTCCTTCATCTTCTGCTGGAACAATTTCGTCTTCGCGCTGATCCTGGCCTCCGCCGACAAGCAGCCGGTGACGGTCGGCGCGCTCGCCTTCGTCACCGCGTCCGGCATCCAGTACGGCCAGATCGCGGCGGCGATCGTGCTGTCGGTGACGCCGACCCTGTTGCTTGCGCTCTATGCGCAGCGCTATCTGGTCGAGGGTCTCTCGCTCGGCGCGGTGAAAGGTTGATCCGATGGCGCGTCTCGAGATCAACTCGGTGAGCAAGGCATTCGGTGCGGCACGGCCCGCCGACGGATTGTCGCTGGCGGTCGAGCCCGGCGAGATCGTGGCGGTGTTCGGACCGTCCGGCAGCGGCAAGACCGTGCTGCTGCGCATGATCGCGGGCATGTTCGAGCCCGACGACGGCGACATCCTGGTCGGCGGCCGCTCGGTCGTCGGCGCTCCGCCAGAACGGCGCGGGATCGGCATGGCGTTCCAGAACTTTGCCTTGTTCCCGCACATGACCGCCCGCGACAATATCGCAAGCGGCCTGCGCGCCAGGGCCGGCGGCGGCGATGTCGCCGGCCGCGTTGCCGCGATCAGCAGGCTGCTCAAGATCGAGCACGTGCTCGGCCACGCGCCGCGCGAACTGTCGAACGGACAGAAGCAGCGCACCGCGCTGGCGCGGGCGCTGATCGGCAATCCGGATGTCCTGCTGCTGGATGATCCCCTGCGCAATGTCGACGCCAAGCTGCGCTACGAGATGCGGCTCGAGTTGCCGAACCTGCTGCGGCGCGGCACTGCCGCGGTGCTCTACGTGACCCAGGACTATCGCGAGGCGATGGCGATCGCCGACCGCATCGCGGTGCTGATCGACGGCCAGCTCGCGCAGGTCGCGACCCCTGCCGATATCTATGCCCAGCCCGCATCGGTCGCGGTCGCGCGCCTGTTCGGCGATCCGACCATCAACCTCGCCGAGGTCTCGCCAGTAGCGGAGCACGGCATGCTGTCGGCTGACATCGCCGGCGCCAGGATGCGGCTCGGCGCGGCCGACGGCACAGCACCTGCCGGTGCATGTTGGCTCGGCGTCCGGCCCGAGGATCTCGCGATCTCGTCGGCGTCCACCGATGACGCCGTCCCGGCGCGCATTCTCGCGATCACGCCGATGCATGAGAAGGCGGTGCTGCTGCTCCGTCTTGCCGACGGAACGGAATGGCTGGCGGCGCTGCCGCCGGATGCACCGCACGGCGCGGCCGACGATGCCGTTTTCGTCCGCTTCGCGCCCGACGCCGCGATGCTGTTCGATCGCACGACCGGGCTGCGGATCGGGGCATCGCACCGGCTCAAGGCGGCATAGGAGGGGATGGTCATGGACATGCTCGAGCTTCGAGGCATCGACAAGGTCTATCGCAGCCGCGGCAAGGAGCCGGTGCATGCGGTGCGCGCGCTCGATATGGCGGTCGAAAAGGGCGAGATCGTCGCACTGTTGGGATCGTCGGGCTGCGGCAAGACCTCGACCTTGCGCATGATCGCAGGCTTCGAGGACGTCTCAGCCGGATCGATCGCGCTCGGCGGGCGGCGGATCCACGAGCTGCCGCCGGCGCGTCGCAAGGTCGCGATGGCCTTCGAGGGCTATTCGCTCTATCCGCCGCTCACGGTCCGCGAGAACATCGCGTTCGCGCTGAAATCGGCCCAGTTGCCGCGAGCCGAGGTGGCGCGTCGCGTCGACGAGATCGCCCGCCTGGTCGAGATCGAGGACATCCTCGACAGCTATCCGCGCGCGATCTCCGGCGGCCAGCAGCAGCGGGTGTCGCTGGCGCGGGCGCTGGTGCGCGACGCCGATCTCTATCTGCTCGATGAGCCGATGGGGCAACTCGAACCGCAATTGCGCGCGGTGCTGCGCGGTCGGATCAAGAGCCTGCTTGCCGAGCGCGGCATGACCGCGATCTTCGTCACCCACGACCAGACCGAAGCGAGTGCGCTGGCCGACCGCATCGCTGTCATGGAAGGCGGCGTGCTGCAGCAGTTCGCCAGCGAAAAGGAGCTGAAGGGCCGGCCGGCCAATCTGTTCGTCGCGAGCTTCATCGGCGAGCCGCCGATGAACCTGCTCGGCGCGGAGATGACGCGGTCGGATGGCGGCTTCCGCCTGTCGGTCGGAACCGACATGCGTTTCGATATCGCCGGCGCCGGACTCGACGTTGAGGCGGCGAAGACGCTCGCGGCCACGCCGCAGGTGCGGATCGGCATTCGTCCGCAGAAGATCGCGGTCGGGACCGGTGACGTCAGGGTCAAGGTCGTCTCCAACCAGTGGCTCGGCGATCAATCGCATGTCGCCGGCGATTGCGGCGGCCGCATGCTGATCGCGGTCACGCCGGGCCGCGTCGCCGCGCGGCCGGGAGAGATTATCACGTTCGCGCTGGAGCCGCGTCACCTGCACATCTTTGGCAGCGACGGGACCTGCATTCGCCATGCGGAGGGAGCGTGACGATGACCGCTTCGGCAAGCCGCGACGTCATCATCGGCATTGACGCCGGCACCTCGCTGATCAAGGCAGTGGCGTTCACGCTGACCGGCGAGCAGCTTGCCGATGTTTCGCGGCCGAATGCGTATAGCAGCCTGGCCGGCGGCCATGTCGAGCAGGACATGGCGCAGACCTGGAGCGACACGGTCGCCGTCATTCGCGCGCTGGCGAAGTCAGTGCCTGACCTGTCGGCGCGGATCGCGGCGATCGCGGTCACCGGGCAGGGCGACGGCACCTGGCTGATCGATGACGACGGCCGGCCGGTTGCGCCGGCGCTGCTGTGGCTCGATTCGCGCGCCGGGCGGCTGGTCGAGGAGATCCGCGGCAGCGAGCACAACGCGATCCTTTACCGTCGCACCGGCTCCGGGCTCAATGCCTGCCAGCAGGGACCGCAACTGGCGTGGCTGCAGGCCCATAGGCCCGACACGATCGCCAGGGCGACCACGGTCTTCCACTGCAAGGACTGGCTGTATTTCCTGCTCACCGGCGAGCGCGCCACCGATCCGTCGGAAGCCACCTTCTCCTGCGGCGATTTCCGCAGGCGGGCATTCGATGCGGAGACCGCGCGGTTGATCGGTATCGCTGACCTGACGCGCCTGTTCCCGCCGGTCGTCGACGGCGCGGTGATGACGCATCCGCTGACAGCGGCCGCCGCCATCGAGATCGGCCTGCCGGAAGGTGTGCCGGTCTGCCTCGGCTATGTGGACGTGATCTGCAATGCGCTCGGCGCCGGGCTCTACGACCCGTCACCCGATGTCGGCTGCACCATCATCGGCTCGACCGGCATGCATATGCGGTTGGTTCCGAACGCCGACGCGGTGACGCTGAATCGGGAGGCAACCGGCTACACCATGCCGTTCCCGGTGCCGGGTCACTATGCCCAGATGCAGTCCAACATGGCGGCGACGCTGAACATCGACTGGATGCTCGATCTTGCATGCGACCTGCTGGCGGCGGAAGGCGTGACGCGCACGCGCACTGAGCTGATCCGCCGGCTCGACGATCAGGTGCTGCGGGCGAGGCCCGGTGAGGTGCTGTTCCACCCGTTCATCTCCGATGCCGGCGAGCGCGGTCCGTTCGTCGCGCATGAGGCCAGCGCGCAATTCTTCGGCCTGCGCTCGCGCCACCGCTATGGCGACCTGATGCGCGGCGTGATGGAGGGCCTGGCCTTCGCCGCACGGGATTGTTACGCAGCGATGGGGTCGCTGCCGCGCGATGTCAGGATCACAGGCGGCGCGGCGAAGAGCCGTGCGCTTGGCGCCATCCTCGGGGCCGCACTGGATTGCGACGTCCGGATCTGCAGCCGTGCCGAGGCCGGCGCCGCGGGCGCTGCGATGATCGCGGCGGTCGCAATCGATGCCTATCCCGACATGCGCGCCTGTGCCGAGCAGTGGGTCGCGCCGCATCTAAGTGCGCCGCAATCGCCGGACGCCGCGCTGGCGAAGCGCTATGCCAGCATCTTCCCGACCTATCTCGAGGCAAGGCTGGCGTCGCGGCCGGTCTGGAAGCAACTTGCTGCGCTGCGCGCCGGAGGCGATCATGTCTAAGTCCATCGCCATCGTCGGCGACCGCTTCATGCTGCCCTCGGTGTTCGCCGAGCACATCCGATCAGCCTGCGGCGATGGCGTCGATATCCGCACCCTGGAGCAGCCCTGGCCGGACGAGCCGATGGAGCACGGTTACGCCGGCTCGAAGCTCGATGGCCTGAAGGAGTTCATGGGACGGCCCGACGAGATCATCGGCTTCATCGGCGATGCCGAGCTGCTCGTCACGCATCTGGCGCCGATCTCGCGGTCGATGCTGGAGCGGCTGCCGAAGCTGAAGTTCATCGCGGTGTCGCGGGGCGGCCCGGTCAACATCGACATGCAGGCGGCGCGCGACCACAACGTGCTGGTGGTCAATACGCCCGGCCGCAATGCGAGTGCGGTCGCGGAGTTCACCATCGGCGCCATTCTGGCCGAGACGCGCCTGATCCGCAGCGGTCACGAGGCGCTGCGTGGCGGTGAATGGCGCGGCGATCTCTATCGCGCCGATCGCACCGGGCGCGAGCTCGGCGAGATGACGGTCGGCATTGTCGGCTATGGCGCGATCGGCAGCCGCGTGGTCAAGCTGCTGAAGGCCTTCGGCTGCAAGATCCTGGTCGCCGACCCCTATGTCCAGCTCAGCGCCCAGGACCGCAATGACGGCGTCGAGCATGTCGCGCTCGGCGAATTGCTCGGCCGCGCCGACGTCGTCACGCTGCACGCCCGGGTGACGCCGGAGACCACCCGTTTCATCGGGCGCGAGGCGCTGGCACGGATCAAGCCGGGCGCGTTCCTGATCAACACCGCGCGTGGGCCGCTGGTCGACTACGAGGCGCTGCATGATGCGCTGGCATCGGGGCATCTCGGCGGCGCCATGCTCGACACCTTCGCGGTCGAGCCGGTTCCGTCGGACTGGCCGCTGCTGCGACTTCCCAACGTCACGCTGACGCCGCACATCGCCGGCGCCTCCGTGCGTACCGTCACCGTGGCCGCCGGGCAGGCGGCCGAAGAGGTTCGCCGCTTCCTGGCCGGCGAGCCGCCACGCAATCCGTGCTGAAGAGAAAGGCAGTTCGTATGACCCGTGAGGAACGACAATTGCGCGAGGCTGTTATCGCCAAGTGCCGCTGGATGAATGCGTCGGGTCTCAACCAGGGGACATCGGGCAACATCTCCGCCCGCTACAAGGACCGGATGCTGATCACGCCGTCGGCGACGCCCTACGATTCGATGAAGCCGGAGATGATCGCCTCGATGCCGCTCGAGGGCGACTATGGCGCGTGGGAGGGGCCGCTGCAGCCGTCCACCGAATGGCGCTTCCATCTCGACATCACGCGGGCCCGGCCCGATGTCGGCGCCATCGTCCATACTCACTCGACCTACGCGACCGTGCTCGCCATCGCGCGCAAGCCGATCCCGGCCTGCCATTACATGATGGCGGCGTTCGGCGGCACCGAGATCCGCTGCGCCGGCTATGCGCGCTACGGCACCAAGGAATTGTCCGACCATGCGATCACGGCGCTCGAAGGACGCAACGGCTGCCTGCTCGCCAACCACGGCATGATCGCGCTCGGCGCCAATCTCGACAAGGCGATGTGGCTCGCGGTCGAGCTCGAGACCATCGCGCGGCAGTACTACCTCTCGCTGGCGCTCGATTCGCGCGTCATCCTGACCGACGAGGAGATTGCCGACACCGCGAAGGGATTCTCCACCTACGGTTTGCAGGCGCCGAAGCCGAACAAGGCCCGCGCGACGGCAAAGGCGGCGCCGCGCCGCGCCGAGAAACGGCGTAGCGGCAAGCGATGACGGGCACTGCGCCGGTCGCAGGTACGGATCACGGGCTGGTCGATATCGCGGTCATCGGTGGCGGCATCAACGGCGCCGGCATCGCCCGCGACGCCGCCGGCCGCGGGTTGAAGGTCCTGCTCTGCGAGAAGGATGATTTCGCCGAGGGCACCTCGTCGCGCTCCGGCAAGCTGATCCATGGCGGGTTGCGCTATCTCGAATATTACGAGTTCCGCCTGGTGCGCGAGGCACTGATCGAGCGCGAGGTGCTGCTCGCGTCGGCGCCGCACATCATCTGGCCGATGCGCTTCGTGCTGCCGCATTCGCCGGAGCAGCGGCCGGCGTGGCTGGTCCGCACCGGGCTGTTGCTCTACGACCATCTCGGTGGCCGCAAGCAGCTGGCGGCGAGCCGCAGCCTGGATCTGTCGCGCGCCCCGGAGGGCGCGCCGCTGCGTCAGGAGTTCCGGCGAGGCTTCGAATATTCGGACTGCTGGGTCGATGACAGCAGGCTGGTGATCCTCAATTTGATCGATGCCGCGCAGAACGGCGCCTGCATCCTGCCGCGCACGCGGGCGGTGCGCGCGCGCCGCGACGGCGGGAGCTGGCTGCTCGAGATGCAGGGCGATGACGGTATGACGCAGGTCGTGCGGTCGCGCGCGCTGGTCAACGCCGCCGGGCCGTGGGTTCAGGATGTCATCCAGGGCGTGGCGCGCCTGAACTCGGCCCAGAGCGTACGGCTGGTCAAGGGCAGCCATATCGTGGTGCCGAAATTCTGGAGCGGGCCGCAGGCCTATCTGCTGCAGAACAGCGATCGCCGGGTGATCTTCGTCAATCCCTATGAGCACGATCTCGCGCTGATCGGCACCACAGATATTCCGTATCACGGCCGCGCCGAGGACGTCGCGATCGGTGAGGACGAGACCGATTATCTGTTGCAGGTCTTGCGCCGCTATTTCCAAACGCCGCCGCAGGCGAGCGCGATCGTGCACGCGTTCTCCGGAGTCCGGCCGCTCTATGACGACAACGCCGACAATCCGTCGGCCGTGACGCGCGACTATGTGTTCGAAGTCCACAGCGCCGAGGGCGTGCCGCCGCTGCTCTCGATCTTCGGCGGCAAGATCACGACCTACCGCCGGCTGGCGGAGCAGGCGATGCAACGCCTCGCGCCGTGGTTTCCGAAGCTGTCGTCGGCCTGGACCGCGCATCGGCTGCTGCCGGGCGGCGACATCGGCGGCAGCTTCGATGAATTCGCGAATCGGCTGGCGCGCGACTATCCCGATTTGCCGCGAACGCTCATCCATCACTATGCCCGTCTCTATGGGACGCGCGCGCGCGAGCTGCTGGGTCCGGTCCGCAGCGCCGTCGACCTGGGCCGTCATTTCGGCGGTGAGTTCTATGAACGCGAAGCGGTCTATCTCCGCGAGAATGAGTGGGCCAGGAAGCCTGCCGACTTCCTGGACCGGCGCACCAAGCACGGCCTGCATTTGACGCGGGCGCAGCGCCTCGCGTTCGAGAGCTTTCTCTAGAGCATTTTCGGTTCTGATTGAATCAGAACCGAAGCTCTAGATTCTTGTTTTGACGCGTTTTCTTCACGCGAACCGGTATCCACTTCGCTCGAAAACGCTCTAGGACGGTATCCGCATCCAGATGCGTCACGCAATCGTTTTCAAATACAGGCTCGGATCGAAGTATTTGCTTGCCGGCGTAAAGTCCTTGATGCCGGCATTGGCCATGAAGAAGTCGGTCGATTGCTGCAGCCAGTTGGTGACCGTGCCGTCGGAATACATCCGCTTCCAGTCCCGCGACGAGAACATCTTCTGCGCCTTGAACGATTCGTCGATGTCGGCCATCGGCGTCTGGCTGTAATGGCCCTTCTGCAGCTTTTCCATCGCCTCGGTGCTGTTCGCGATGATGTAGTCATTCGCATCGGCCCAGCCACGGATCAGCTTCGCCAGCGTTTCCCTGTTGGGCTCGTAATAGTCGTTGGCCGCGGCCCAGCCGCCGATGATCGCGGCCTTTGGATAGTAGGCTGAGGCGTCGGCGAGCTTGACCGCGCCCGGCACCTTGTCGCGAACCGTCACATTGAAAGGCACCCAGAGCGCAACGGCAGGCACCGCGCCTGAAATGAAGGCGGTTACGGCGGCCGGCATGGTCTGGTTGACGAGTTCGACCTGTTTGGGATCGACCTTGTTCGCGCGCAGCGCGGTGTCCAGAAACACATGCGCGGTGGTGCCGGTCGCAGTTGCGATCCGCTTGCCCTTCAGATCCTCGAACGACTTGATGCCCTGGTCGCCGCGCACCCAGAGCTGCGCGGTCGCGACCTCGATGTCGTTGATGAGGAAGACCTTGCCCTGGCCGCGGGCCGGGAAGTTCGAGAGCACGGCGCCCGTCGCCAGCACGTCGAGGCTGCCGCCGATCAGCGCCTGGAAGATTTCGAGGCCGGTATTGAACTGCCGCAGCTCGAGATCCAGTCCCTGCTTTTCGAAGGAACCGCGGTCCATGCCGGTCCAGATCTGGCCGTCGACGGCAACGGTGTGCAGATAGCCGACACGAATTTTTGTTTTTGCCTGCGCAATCGCCGGCGCTGCGGCGGTGAAGGACCCCAGGGCAAGCCCGGCCGTCGTGGTCAGAAACTGTCGCCGATCCATAGGTCGTCCTCCGCTGTGTTGTTTATTCCGAGAATGAGACCGGACGCATCTGCGCCTGCTGGGCGCGATACTCGTCCATCACCAGATGCTTGATATGGCTTCGCAGCTCGCCGAATTCCGGCCGCTCCTGGATCGATTCGTCACGCGGATAGGCGAACGGCACGTCGATGATCTGCCTGATCCGCGCCGGCCGCGCGGTCACCACCACGATACGGGACGCGAGATAGATCGCCTCCTCCACGGAGTGGGTGATCAGCATGACCGTCTTGCCTTCGGTCTGGAGCACCTTGAGCAGCAGGTTCTGCATGTTGGAGCGGGTCTGGGCGTCGAGCGCACCGAACGGCTCGTCCATCAGCAGGAACTGCGGCTTGACGGCGTAAGCCCGCGCGATCGCGAGCCGCTGACGCATGCCGCCGGACAAGTGCTTCGGATAGGAGTTGGCGAAGTCGGACAGCCCCATCAGGCCGAGATAGTGATCGCAGATCGAATCGCGCTCGCCGGCCGCGACGTGATTGGCCCGGAGCGTCAGGCCGAAAGCGATGTTCTGTTTCACGGTCAGCCATGGGAAGACGCCGTATTCCTGGAAGATGACGCCGCGCTCGGGACCGGGACCGGCGACGGGCTGTCCGTCGAACAGCACGCTTCCGGTCGTCGGCTTCTGGAAGCCGGCGAGCATGCTCATCATCGTGGTCTTGCCGCAGCCAGAAGGGCCGATTACCGCGATGAAATCGCCATCGTTGATATCGTAGCTGACATCCTCGACGACGTTGAGGCGTCCCTTCGGGGTCTCGAAGGCAAGCGAAACCTTGTCGAACCGTGCACGCGTGGTCATGCGATGGCCCGATCCTGCCAGACCAGCAACCGGGCCGTGATCTTGCGCAGGATCATGTCCATGATCAGCGCGATCAGGCCGATGCAGATGATGCCGACATAGATGACGTCGAGCAGGAAGTAGGTCGACGCATTCTGGATCATGGCGCCAAGCCCACGCTGGGCTGCGATCAGTTCGGATGCCACCAGCGTCGCCCAGGCTACCCCAAGCGCGACCCGCAGCGCGGTGAGGATGTGCGGAACGGTGAGGGGAATGATGACCTTGCGGAAGATTTCCGCCTGACTGGCGCCGAGCGTCTGCGCCACGCGGATATAGAGCGGCGTGATCTGCGAGACTCCCTCATACATGACGATCACGCCGGAGAAGAACGAGGCGTAGAACAGGATGACGAGCTTTGCGAGCTCGTCCACGCCGAAATAGACGATGACGAGCGGGATCAGCGCGATCGGCGGCAGCGCGCGGAAGAAGTTGATCATGGGGTCGGCGAAGGTGCGGGCCGGGCGATACCATCCGAGCAGAAAGCCGACGGGCACCGCGACGAGAATTCCAAGCGAGACGCCGAAAAAGACGCGCCTGGTCGAGGCGAAGATGTCGATCAAAAGGCCTTCCTTGGTGAGAAGCTCGACGAACTTCGCGGCGACCTGGTGCGGGGCGGGGATCAGCGATGCGTTGACGAAGCCGCTCCAGCGCACGGCATACCAGAGCAGGATCGCTCCGACCCACGGTATCAACCCGAGACCAAAGCGTCTCACGCCAGCTCCGTCCATTCGACGCATCCACCCAGATTGCAGTTGATGTTTGGCCAAGTCATATTATAAATAGGATGACCATACAAGCGCCGCTTTGGTCGTAGGCGCCGCAGGCTTTTCCGCGCATGACATCGCCGCCTTTCACTATCCGGAGCGTCCAGGCCTTTGGCTTTCGCTATCCGCTGACGACGCCGGTCATCACCTCGTTCGGGCGCATGGCGGACCGGCCTGCCGTGTTCGTTCGGGTCGAGGACACGGACGGTTACGCGGGCTGGGGCGAGGTCTGGTGCAACTTTCCCGCGCCGGGCGCCGAGCATCGTGTTCGGCTGGTCAACGAGGTACTGGCACCGGCGCTTGTCGGATTCAGGGCAAGCGAACCTGATGCCGCATTCGAGCGATTAACGCGGGGAACTTCGGTGCTCGCGTTGCAATCCGGCGAAGCGGGCCCGTTCGCGCAATCGATCGCCGGCATCGATCTCGCGGTCTGGGATCTCCATGCGCGCCGCCGGAACGTTGCGTTGTGGAAACTGCTTGGCGGATCGCGGAAGCGGATCAAGGTCTATGCCAGCGGCATCAATCCAGTCGGATCGGAGCGAGCGGCGGAAGCAGCCCTCGGCCGCGGCTACCGCGCCTTGAAGCTGAAGATCGGCTTCGATCCGGCAGACGACCGGGCCAACCTCGCCGCGCTGCGCCGCCTCGTCGGCAATGGCATGCTTGCAGCCGACGTCAACCAGGGTTGGACCATCGCGCAGGCGCTCGAGCGTGCGCCGCAGCTCGAGCCGTTCGGCCTTGACTGGCTCGAGGAGCCCATCCGCGCGGACCGTCCGCGGCAGGAATGGAAGCAATTGAGCGAGACGATCCGCTTTCCACTCGCGGCCGGTGAGAACATCACGAGCCACGCCGGCTTTGCCGAGGTGCTGAGCGAGCCGGTTCTCGGTATCGTCCAGCCTGACATCGCCAAGTGGGGCGGGCTCTCGGCTTGCGCCGGCGTCGCCCGCGACATCCTGACGTCAGGTAAGATGTTCTGTCCGCACTATCTCGGCGCCGGCATCGGCCTGTTGGCATCGGCGCATCTGCTGGCGGGCGTCGGCGGCGAGGGACTGCTGGAGGTCGACAGCAATGAGAACCCGCTGCGGGATCAATTCTGCGGCCCCGTGCTTCATGTCAGCGATGGAATGATCGAACTCGGCGACGAGGCGGGTCTCGGCTTCACGCCCGATCTTGCCTCGATCGAACAATACCGGACCGCCTGATGTCGGGGCTTGGCTACGATTACATCATCGTCGGTGCGGGGTCGGCCGGCTGTGTGGTCGCAAACAGACTGTCGGCCGATCCTGCCTGCCGCGTGCTGCTGCTGGAAGCCGGCGGATCGGACCGGAATTTCTGGCTCAAGCTGCCGGTCGGGTATTACCGGACCATCTACAACGAGCGCTTCTCGCGCCTGTTCAAGACCGAGCCGTCGGAAGGAAGCGGCGGCCGCGCCATCATCTGGCCGCGCGGCCGCGTGCTCGGCGGATCGTCGTCGATCAACGGCCTGATCTTCATCCGCGGCCAGCACGAGGATTTTGACGACTGGGAACGTCTCGGCGCTGCCGGCTGGAGCTATCGCGACGTCCTGCCCTATTTCCGGCGCTACGAGCGCTACCGCGGCGGCGAGAGCCAGTTTCACGGCGGCCTCGGTGAGTTCGAGGTCTCCGATCTCCGGAACGACAACCCGGCGTCGAGGGCCTGGGTGGAGGCTGGCGTGCAGTTCGGTCTGCCGCGCAATCCCGACTTCAACGGCGCGACGACGCTTGGTGTCGGTTCCTATCAGCTCGGCATCGGGCGGCATTGGCGGACCAGCTCGGCATCCGCCTTTCTTCGACCGATTGCCGACCGGCGCAACCTGACCATCATCACGCACGCACAGGTGAGCAAAGTCACCTTCAACGGCCGCGTCGCGACCGGCGTCGAGTGGATCAGCAAGGGGCAGGTTCATCGCGCGACAGCCGATCGCGAGGTCATCCTGTCCGGCGGCGCGCTGCAATCGCCGCAAATCCTCCAGCTTTCCGGGATCGGTCCGGCCGACCTGCTTCGCAAGCACGGTATCGCCGTCGTCACCGACTCGCCCGAAGTCGGCTCCAATCTGCAGGACCATTACCAGGCACGGCTGATCGTGCGCCTGAAGGAGCGGATCTCGCTCAATGACCAGGTCCGCAATCCTGTCGAGCTCGCGAAGATGGGGTTGCAGTGGATGCTGGCCGGGCGGGGGCCGTTGACGGTCGGGGCGGGACAGGTGGGCGGAGCGGCCTGTTCCGAATATGCGGTCGGTGGCCGTCCGGACGTGCAGTTCAACGTGATGCCGCTCTCCGTCGACAAGCCCGGCGAACCCCTCCACAGCTATTCCGGCTTCACGGCTTCGGTCTGGCAATGCCACGGCCGGTCGCGCGGACAGCTCGCGATCCGCTCGGCCGATCCGTTCGAGCAGCCGCTGATCGCGCCCAACTATTTCGCCGAGGAGATCGACCGCAAGACCATCGTTGCCGGCCTGAAGATCCTGCGCGAGATCTATCGGCAAAAGGCCTTCCGCCCGTTCTGGGATGCCGAAATGGTGCCGGGCGAGACCGCAAGCAATGATGCCGGGCTGTGGGATTTCGCGCGCAATACCGGCGGCACGGTGTTTCACTGCGTCGGGACCTGCCGCATGGGCAGCGACGAGCGGGCAGTACTCGATCCGCAGCTGCGGGTGCGCGGCGTCGAGCAGCTGCGCGTGATCGACGCCTCGGTGATGCCGCGGATCACCTCGGCCAACACCAATGCGACCAGCCTGATGATCGGCGAACGCGGTGCAGCCCTTGTCATGCCGTGATTGGGCCGCTTGATTTCTGGAGGGCGAGATGGAATTGAGTTCCGACAGTCACGTCCCCAAATACGCGCAGATTGCCGATATCTTTCGCCAGCGGATTGCGCGCGGTGTCTGGAGTCAAGGTTTTCGCCTGCCGGCCAACGAGGAGCTGGCGGCCGAGTTCGGCGTCTCGCGCGTCACCATCAGGCAGGCCGTCGAACTGCTCGCCCGCGACGGTGTCATCGAGGCGCAGCAGGGCCGCGGCACCTTCGTCACCGGGACCGTACGACAGGACCGCTGGCTCAAGGTCGAGACCACCCTGTCCGATCTCGCGGACATGTACCGCGACACCTCACCGGAGATCATCAACATCTCGGAAAGCCGGAGCGATGCGCCGTTGCTTCCCGAAGACGGCAAGCCGGCCGAGAAATATGTCTTCATGCGCCGTCTGCACTCGCGGCAGAAGCAACCTTACTGCGTCATTTCCATCTACCTCGATGAGAAGATCTTTCGCAGGTCTCCAAAGCGCTTTCGCAACGAGACGGTGATCCCGATCCTCAACGATCTCAGGGATCCGGCGATTGCCAGCGCCCGCCAGACATTGACCATCGGAACCGCAGACATCGAGGCGGCGCGGCTGCTGCGCGTACCTTTGAACTCGCCGGTCGCCGAAGTCCGCCGTGTCTTTACGACCAGCGATCGCACCGTGATCTATCTCGGTGAAGTCACCTATCGCGGCGATTTTGTGCGGATCGATATGGATCTAAGGCCATAGCGCGCGAGGATCACCGCGAAAACAGCTCCTGGTTCCGGCGTTCGAGCTCTTCCCCATAGGTACGCAGCACATGGGATTCGCTTAAGGTGCCGATCGTGACGCGATGGTCGGCACGGTCAATGACCGCGAGGACGTCGGCTTCGCTCCGTTCAAAGGCCTTCAGGATCTCGCGAACCGACGTGGTCGGAAGCAGGTATTCATCCTGCTGCTGGGCCAGCGACCCGAGCGGTTCGTCGTCCCGATTGGTGACGGAATGCAGTGTCGCCGCCGCAACGATGCCGGCATAGCTGCCGTTCGGATCGCGCAGCATGACCTGTCGGACCTGCGCCGGAGAAAACAGCTTCTGCGCCTCGCCGATCGGCATTGTCGTCAGTGCATTCTCGAAGTCGGCGCGCATCAGGGAAGCCGCGCTCATCTGACGGACCCAGCCGATGTCCTGCGGACCGCGGATCACCTCGCCGCGCAGGTGGAAGCGCCATGTCGCAAAGCTGTAGCCGAACAACTCGCGGACGATGAGCGCGCAGACCGATGATGCGACCACGGCCCCGACGGTCACGGAGAAATCGCCGGTGATCTCGAGCGCGAGACAAACCATGCTGAACGGTGCGCCCAGCACACCGGTTCCGAGTGCGGCGAGAGCCGCGATGGCGGCGGTGCCGGGCTGAAGCGCGAGCGTGGGGAGGGGGCCGGTCAGCACGACGCTGTAGAGCTGGCCGATCAGCGCGCCGAGCAGCAGCGAGGCGAAGAACAGGCCGCCGCGAAAGCCGGAGCCGAGCGAGACGGCCGACGCCAGGATCTTGAGCACGATGGTCGTCGTGAGCAGGAGCCAGGTCGGATTGCTGACCAGCAGGATCTGCATTGCGCCATGGCCTGCGCCGAGCACGGTCGGCGTCAGCAGGGCGAGGCCGCCGAGCAGCAGGCCGCCGAGGATCGGACGCATGAAGCCGCTGAAGAGCGTGACGCGCTGAAAGCAACGCTCGGAGAATGCGACCGCGAGCATGACGAGGATGCTGACGAATGCGCAAATGACGCCGATCAGCACGGTCTGTCCGATCATCTCGACGGACACGGGCGATGGGAAACCGGGCACCATCAGAAAGGACTGGTGCGTCAACTCCCGCGCCACCAGCCAGGCCGTGACTGCGCTGGCGATGACGGGCACGAGAGCGGCCGAAGTGTAGGCTCCCAGCACGACCTCGAAGGCATAGAAGGCGCCGGCCAGCGGAGCCGAAAACGCTGCGCTGATCGCCCCCGCCGCGCCGCAGGCCACCAATAGCCGCATGTCGTTGCGGCGGGCGGCGAGGCGCTGGCCGACATGGGAGCCAAACATCGAGCAGATCTGCGTGTATCCCGCTTCCAGTCCGACCGATCCACCGAACCCGTTGGACAGCAGCGTCTGGATCGAGATCAGCAGGCTGCCGCGGAAGGACACCCGGCCGCCATAGAGCGCGTTGGCTTCGATGGCGTCAGCGAGCTGTTGTCCCTTCACGCGCCGCGCGAAGTACAGCCCGATCAGCGCCAGGACCAGGCCGCCAACTGCCGGGATCAGCAGTGTGCGCTGCCAGGAAATGACGCCGGTGGCGCTGAGATGTGCGTCGAGGGGAATGTCGAACAGCAGTGCGTGCGAGGCCTGGCTGAGGCCCGAGATCGCGGCAACGAGGACGCCGCTCAGCAACCCGACGACAATGCCGACCAGCACGAGGCCAGTCTCGCGATTGCGCACGAAATTTCGCAAGAACTGCGGCAACAGACGGGTGCCGGGAGCAGGGGCCGGCTTCGCGGCATTTGTCGCCAGCGTCATCCTATGCTTGGCTCCGCAGCGGCCCGGTGCGCGCGACAGGAAAGCCGATCTTGCTCGACGAGCCGACCGACCCGTTCAGGTTTCGTGCTGCGAAGTGGTGGCGGCTGCCGCAGGACTCGTCGCTGAGGAAGGATTCACCGCGCGTCGAGCGGTTCGGTGCGGGCTCGCGATTCAAGGGGACTCCCGGCGGTGCGAGGCGGTCCTCGCACCATTCCCAGACATTTCCGGCGACATTATGCAGGCCGTATTCGTTGGTTTCCTGGCTCATCCGGCAAGAAATCCGCCATCCACCGCGACGACGGTGCCGGTCGCATATTGTGATGCCGGCATGCAGAGGAACGCGACGGCTCCCGCGATGTCCTCCGGCTGACCCCAGCGCTTGAAAGCGGTGCGGTCGGCGATGCGCTGATAGTGCACGCGATCGGTGCGGCCGGCTGCATTGATCGCCGTTTCGATATAGCCGGGTGCAACCGCATTGACCCGGATGCCTTGCTCGGCCCATGCCAAGGCGAGCGCCTTGGTCAGCATCACGACACCGCCCTTGCTGGCGCAATAAGCCGGGATTCGCGGCAGCGCCAATGTCGCATTCATCGAGGCAAGATTGACGATCGAGCCCTTGCTCTCGGCGAGAAGCGGGCGGAACGCCATGCAGGTTCGAAAGGTGCCCGTGAGATTGACGTCGAGCACCTTCATGAAGGTCTCGATCTCGTATTCCTTGTCGCGGGCGAGAATTCCCGCGCAGTTGACCAGCGCATCGACGCGCTTGTGCTGGCGGGCGAAAGAGGCGACGGCGTCGTCGTTCGTAACGTCGAGCGTCGCGAGTGTGAGTCCGGGGCGCGATTTCAGCAAAGTGCGCGCCAGATCGGTCTCGTTGGCCGCCGTTGCGGTCACCGTCGCACCGAGGTCGCAAAACTGATTGCTGATTGCAGCGCCGATGTCGCCGGCGCCGCCGATCACCACGGCATGGAAGTCGGGCGCAAGAGAAAAATTTGAGCGCATTGGAGGGGTCTCACTTCAGGATTTGAGAGGGGGAGCCGTCGATTCACGGACCACCAGGGAGAAGTCGATCTCGCGATGCATGATGGTCTGCTCGCCGGCGAGGCTGCGCACCAGATATTCCCCGGCGCGCTGCCAGGTTTCTCCGGTCGGTACGTGGATCGTGGTCAGGCTCGGCCGCAAATGGCGGCTCCAGTCGAGATCGTCGAAGCCGACCACCGACAGGTCGCGCGGCACCGAAAATCCATCGCGCTCCGCCTCGAGCAACACGCCGTAGGCGATGACATCGTTGCCGCAGACGACGGCGGTCGGACGATCCTTCAGGTTGAGGAGATAGCGGGCCGCTTCGCGCGCGTCGTCCAGCGTGTAGGGCACCTCGACATGCCATTGCGGAGGAAGCTCCAGGCGGTTCTCGGTGAGGGCGCGGCGAAAGCCGGCGACGCGAGCGCTGGCGCGATCGTTGTTGCGCTGGAGCGCCGAGACGATCCCGATGCGGCGGTGGCCAAGCTCGATGACGTGCGCGGCGGCGCGATGGGCGGCCGCTTCGTTGTTCGTTCCGACGCAAGGGTGGGGCCGATCAGGCTGGTAGATGCCGACATTGATGAAGGGAACCGCATTGTCCGCAAGCAACTTGCGCAGTCCGTCGTGATGGCAATCACCGCGCAGCACAAGTCCATCGACGCCGCGGCTGATCAGATTGCGCGCTTGTTGCAATTCGACGTCGAGATCGTAGCCGCTCGTGGTGAGAAACAGCATGTATCCGACCGAGCAGAGATACTGCTGGAGCGAGGCGATGCCGCGCGCGAACATCGTGTTGTCGATTGTCGGAACGATCGCGCCAAGAGTGCGCGAGCGCCGTGACGACAGAATGCGCGCCGGCGCATGCGGAATGTAGCCGAGCGCATCGATGGCCTGTTCGATGCGCGCCCGCAAGGAAGGGCTTACCGCATCGGGATTGTTGAGTGCGCGCGACACCGAGGCCGTTGAGACGCCGGCGCGGGCCGCCACGGCGCGGATGCCCTGTTTCACGGATTTGGCGTTGGTCAATCGCATCAATGTAACGTTACATTCGATGGAGCAAACCGCGCGGTAGCGGTAATCTCGTAAATTTGCCGCAGAATATTCGGTTTGTCCATTGCTTGACACAACCGATGTGAGGTCTAGATTGTAACCGTTTTCAAGCCGCGTTCAAATGGCCCGCCAGCTTAAGGCGGCCAGCCGGGAGGAGAGTTCGATGAAGGCCAGGATGCTCGCGACGCACGTCGCGTTGCCCGTTCTCGCGATTGTCGCCGTCAGCGCGCAGGCTCATGCAGCCGATTTCGACTGGATGAAGTTCAAGGGCAGGACCGTCACCTTTCTCGCCAATAACAATCCGGTCGCGCAGGCGCTGCTGACCTACAAGGCCGATTTCGAGAAGCTGACCGGCATGACCCTGAAGGTCGACGGCTATCAGGAACAGCAGATGCGCCAGCGTCTGGTTACCGTCATGAATGCGAACAGCGACGAGGTTGACGTGTTCATGACGCTGCCTTCGCGCGAGGGCGAGCAGTTCGCCGCGGCCGGCTGGTACGGTGATCTCACTGCGATGGCCAAGAACGAGGTGGCCAAGGAATACGACCCGGCCGGGTTGAGTCAGGCCCTGCTCAAGGCTGCGACCTTCGGCGGCAAGCTGACCAGCATGCCGATGAACATCGAAGGTCCGATCTTCTATTACCGCACCGACATCTTCAAGAAGTGCGGCCTTGAGGCGCCAAAGACCATCAAGGATGTCGCGGCGGCCGCCGAGAAGATCAAGGCCTGCGACAGCGCTGTCACGCCCTTTGTCTCGCGTGGCCTCAAGCCCGCGGTTGCCTACACCTTCAGCAACATGCTGCACAACATCGGAGGCAGTTACATCGCAGGCGGCAAGTCGAACCTCTGCTCGGCCAAGGGCAAGGAAGCGCTCGACACCTATAGCCGGCTGCTGCGCGACTTCGGTCCGCCGGGTGTGGTCAACTACAGCTTCCAGCAGATTTCGGCGCTCTACCGCAGCGGCCGCGCCGCGATGGCATTCGAATCCTCGAATGAGTTGCGCACGGTGATGGAGGGCGGCGCGCGGCTCAAAGACACCGGCCTGTTGCCGTTCCCGGCAGGCGAAGCCGGCCAGGTGCCGACCACGATCGGCTGGGGCATGGCGGTGTCCTCGCACAGCAAGCAGCCGGACGCAGCCTGGTACTTCGTGCAGTGGGCGACCAGCCCCGAGGTGCAGAAGAAAATGGCGCTCCAGGGCATTGCCCCGCCGCGGCCGTCGGTTGCCAAGGATCCTGAGTACCGCAAATGGATCGACGAAGAACCCGTCCGCAAGGAATGGCAGGCTGCGCTCGACGTGCTGGCCACGAAGGGCTCCTCCGAGGTCGGCTATCCCATCATCGCTAACCCGGAATCGCGCGAGTTCATCGGCCAGGCCGTGCAGGACCTGATCTTGAAGCAGAAGCCGATCGACCAAGCCTGTGCTGATGCCGACAAGGCGCTCGATGCGCTGATCGCCCAGAAGTAACCGCTTGATGCTGGCAGGCTTGTGCGTGCCGGCGCCTCACTCTCAAGGAAACGGATGCATGTCGGACGCGGCTGCGACACTCACGCAGGACCGGCAAAAGCTGGAAATGTCGGCGCTATCGGCGCCGGCCGTGATCTTCACGGTCGCGATGATCGCGTTTCCGGTCGTCTATACGATCTGGCTCGGCTTCCAGACATTCTCCTCGACCGGCAAGCAGTCCTTCGCGGGTCTCGCCAATTACTCAAAGCTGATCTCCGACTACGAGTTTTGGCACGGGCTCTGGGTCACCATAGCGCTCTATGTGCTGTCGCTGGTGCTCCAGCTCGTCTTCGGCGTGTGGCTGGCTCTGGTGTTGTTTCACGCCAAGCGCCTGCCGGGAATCGTGCGCTCGCTGTTCATCTCCCCGTTCATGATGCCGCCGGTGGTGGCGGGCATGATGTGGCTGGTGATCCTCGATCCCTCGCTGGGTGCGGCCAATTACATCCTCCAGTCGTTCGGCCTGCCGCCGTCGGACTGGCTGGCGTCGCCGACCTGGGTCATTCCGACCGTCGCTCTGATCGACAGCTGGCAGTGGACGCCATACGTCGCCTTGATCGTGCTGGGCGGCCTGCAATCCCTGCCGCCAAGCGTCTACGAAGCGGCGCAGATCGACGGGGCTTCGCCGTTCAAGACCTTCCAGCGCATCACTCTGCCGCTGCTCTTGCCGACCATCGTCACCGCGGCCATCCTGCGCAGTGTCGATCTCCTGCGTTTCTTCGACATCATCTACATCACGACCCAGGGCGGGCCAGGCAACGCCTCGAACACACTCAACATCTACGGCTTCCGGGTCGGCTTCGAATTCTTCAACATCGGCTATGCCAGCGCCCTGATGCTGACGCTGACGGCGATCGTGTTCGGCGCCGTGCTCGCCTTCAACCGCCTGCGCGGCGCCGTGGCGTGGTGATGTCATGACGGACGCCGCCAACACCGACCGCTGGATCCGCTGGCTCAACACCGTGCAGCTCGTGCTGGCCGGCGTGCTCATCATGGCCCCGACGGTCTGGATGGTGCTGTCCTCGTTCAAGCCGTCGTTCGAGGTCACGGCCTATCCGCCGACGCTGATCTTCACGCCAACGCTCGACAATTATGTCGAGCTGACGAAGACCACGCCGTTCCTCAGCTATGCGCTCAACAGCCTCATCGTCACCGTCGGCTCGACAGCGCTCGGCCTACTGTTCGGCATCCCCGCCGCGTTCGCCGTCTCCTGGACACGGATCTCGTGGCCGGCGATCCTGACGCTCGCCGCGCGCATGGCGCCCGGCACGCTGTTCCTGCTGCCGTGGTACGTCATGTTCCGGCAGGTCGGCATGATCGGCTCCTACACCGCGCTGATCCTGAGCCACGCGGTCATCACGCTGCCGATCGTGATCTGGGTACTGCTGCCATCCTTCGACGGCATCCCGCGCAGCGTCTTCGAGGCGGCGCAGGTCGACGGGTGCGGCGTCACGCGCATCCTCTGGCGCATCGCGCTGCCGCTGGTGGCATCAGGCGTCGCCGTCTCGGCGATCCTCGCCTTCGTCTTCTCATGGAACTACTTCCTGTTTGCGCTGGTGCTCTCCAACGGCGACACCAAGACGCTGATCGCGGCGGCCTTCAACTTCATCGGCGAAGGCTCGACGCAATGGGGCGCCCTCATGGCCGCGGCGACGCTGATCGCGCTGCCGCCGCTGGTGCTGGCTGCCCTGGTGCAGCGCTGGCTGGTGTCCGGACTGACGCTCGGCGCGGTGAAAGGTTAGGTATCTGATGAACGTGTCACCCCGTCCGAATTCGATCATGCAGGCCGCGGTCTTCCACGGCAACGACCGCATCACCATCGAGCGCGTGGCAATGCCCGACGTCGGCACGGGTGAAGTGCTCGTGCGCGTTTCGCGCACCGCATTGTGCGGCTCCGATTTCAAGCTCTGGCACAAGGGTGCCGAGTTCACCGCCGGACACGAAATCTTTGGCGTCGTCGAACAGCCCGGTCATCGGCTGCACGGCCACCGATGCGCCGTCTACATTCCGTTGCATTGCGGCCATTGCGCCGCCTGCAAGCGCGGCGACACCCAGATGTGCCTGGAAGTCTCCAGCCTGATCGGCTGGAACCGGCCGGGTGGCTATGCCGAATATGTGCCGGTGCCGGAAAATTGTCTGCTGCCGGTGCCTGACGATATCGAGGACAGCCTCGCGCCGCTGCTGCTCGACACCATCGGCACGTCGGGCCACGCCGTGCGCTTCGTCGGCCGCGTGGTGCCGCCCGGTGAGGCCGGACCTGTTCTTGTCATGGGCGCCGGGCCGGTCGGCCTCGGCGTCGTGCTGGCGCTGCGCGCGCTCGGTTATAACGACATCTACGTGGCCGATCCGAACACGGCGCGTCTGAACATCGCACAATCCTTTGGTGCGAAAGCGCATCCGGTCGGGGACACCTCGCAGCGCTTCGCTCTCATCATGGAATGCTCCGGCGCGCATGCGGCGCGCAATCTCGGCATCGAGCTTGTCCTGCCGCGCGGTGCGCTGGTGCTGGTCGGCGAGAACGCCGCGCCCTGGACCATCGAGGAGGGCAAGGTGTTCCGCCGCAAGGACTTCTACATGATCCGGACCTTCTACTTCCCGGTCTCGGATTTCGAGCCGAACATCGAGCTGCTGCGCAAGTTCAAGGACGAATACCGCGTCCTCGTCGACGGCGAGTTCGGCCTGTCGGCCCTGCCTGAGAATTTCGCCCGCTTTGCCAGGGGCGAGCTGATCAAGCCGGTACTGGCGCTGGGTTAGGCGATCATGGCCTCGATCTCGATCCGCAACCTCGTCAAGCGCTACGGCAGTTTTAGCGTGATCCCCGATCTCAATCTGGAGATCGCGGACCATGAATTCGTCGTGTTCGTGGGGCCGTCCGGCTGTGGCAAGTCGACCCTGCTGCGAATCATCGCGGGTCTCGAGCCGATCACGTCCGGTGACCTCTACATCGGCGACAAGCGCGTCAACGGCGTGCAAGCCGCGCAGCGTGACATTGCGATGGTGTTCCAGGACTACGCGCTCTATCCGCACATGCGCGTCTACGACAATATGTCGTTCGCATTGGAGTTGCGGGGAACGCCGAAGGCGGAGATCGATGCGCGCGTCAAGCGTGCCGCCGCGCTGCTGCACATCGAGCCCTATCTCGATCGCAAGCCGAAGGAGCTCTCCGGCGGACAGCGCCAGCGCGTCGCGATGGGCCGTGCGATTGTGCGCAATCCCAAGGCGTTTCTGTTCGACGAGCCGCTGTCCAACCTCGACGCAAAACTGCGCGGGCAGGTGCGGGCCGAGATCAAGGCGCTATCGCAGGAGCTCAAGACCACCATGGTCTTCGTGACCCATGACCAGATCGAGGCCATGACGATGGCCGACCGGATCGTGGTGCTCCAGAACGGGACCATCCAGCAATACGACACGCCGGAGACGGTCTACGAGCGGCCGGCCAACCAGTTCGTCGCCGGCTTCATCGGCTCGCCTGCCATGAACTTCTTCCCGGTCGAATGGCGTGGGGAGCGCGCGATCCTTTCGCAAGGCGCAACGGCGGTGCCGCTGGATGGCGAGACCGCAAGCCGGTTGCGCCGGGCCGGCAGCGCGATCCTCGGCGTTCGCCCCGAGCATTTCGTCGCGGCCACTGATACGGCCGATGGCGTTGCCATCAACGTCAAGCTCGTCGAGCCGCTCGGCTCGGATACGCTGATCCATTTCGATCTCGCCGGCGTCTCCGCGATTGCAAGGGTCGATCCGTCGTTGCGACCAAAGCTCGGCGATCGCCTGAGCTTGCGGCCGCAGCCGGGCAAGACGCATTTGTTCGATGCAGCGAACGGGCAGGTCTTGCGGTGAGCGCATTGGCAAATATCGGAGATCTTTCGGCGCTCGCGGATGTGGCGTCGGGAGCCAAGCGCGTCCAGGTGATCTGCCTTGGGCTATCCGCGCTCGATCAGGTCTGGCGCGTCGATCGGCTCTTTGCGGGCAACAGCGAGAAGATAAAGGCCATCGACTACGGTACCCTTGGCGGCGGAATGGCCGCCAATGCCGCGATCGCGGTCGCACGGCTCGGTGCCTCCGTCGCATTCTGGGGACGGGCAGGGGACGATGCCGCCGGGCACGAGATGCGGTCGGCTTTTGCTGCCGAAGGTGTCGACGTCGAGAATTTCCGGCTGTTTCCCGATGGCCGCTCATCGGTCTCAGGGATCATTGTCGACAGTTCAGGCGAGCGGCAGATCGTGAACTTCCGTGGTTTGCTTCCGGAAGCGGCCGATTGGCTTCCGCTTGAAGCCGTCGCTCGCGCATCCTCGGTGCTGGCCGACCCGCGCTGGGTGGAGGGTGCCGCGACGCTGTTTCGCGAGGCGCGTGCGCGCGGCATTCCGACGGTGCTCGACGGCGACATGGCTGATGCCGAGGTATTCGAGCGACTGCTGCCCCTGACCGACCACGCGATCTTCTCGGAGCCCGCGCTCGCTTCTTTCGCCGGATCTGCCAAAGACGAATCTCTCGCAGCGCTGGCGCGCTTCGGCTGCAGTGTTGTTGCCGTCACACGCGGCGAGGACGGTGTGAACTGGTACGAGAATGGCCAGCTGCACCGGCACGCCGCCTATGCGGTCGATGTCGTCGATACCACCGGCGCCGGCGATGTCTTTCATGGCGCCTATGCGCTGGCGATCGGCGCCGGTCTCGAAGTGCGCAACGCCATGGCGTTTTCGGCAGCCACGGCCGCGATGAAATGTCGCCACGCCGGTGGCCGCAACGGAATCCCTACCATCAACGAGTGTGTTGCATTCATGAGGACGAAGCCATGAGAACGATTGGAAAGAACCGCGGGCTGGGCCGCCTTGCTGACGCGGAAGGCCACTTTCGCATGGTCGCGCTGGATCAGCGGCCGCCGCTGTTCGATGCCATTGCGAAGGCGAAGGGAATCACGCGGGATCAGGTCGAATATTCCGACGTCACCGCGGCCAAGCGGCTCCTCGTGGAGAACCTTGCGCCGCATTGCAGCTCGATGCTGTTCGACCCGAATTTTGCCGTGCCCGCCGCGATTGATCTGTTGCCGCCGCGCTGCGGCCTGATCATGACGCTGGAGGAGCATCGCGTCGAGGAGACCGCGGGAGGTCGCAAGTCGCGCGCGATCGCCAACTGGAGTGTGGAGAAAATTCGCGCCATGGGCGGCGACGCCGTCAAGGTGCTGGCCTGGTATCGGCCGGATGCGGACGCCGCGGTAAACGAGCATCAGAAGCGCTTCGTGCGCGAGATTGGCGAGGAGTGCGCCCGCCACGACGTTCCCTATGTTCTTGAATTGCTGGTCTATCCGTTCCTTGGTAGCGCCAATCACACCGCCGATTATGTGGAATCGCCTGGCAAGCTCCCGGGCCTCGTCATCGATAGCGTGCGCGAGTTTGCCAAGCCCGAATACGGCGTCGATCTCCTGAAGCTTGAGAGCCCTCTCGCGGCAAACAGCCTGCCGGCCCGTGACGGCAGCGCCGAAGCCAGGGCCGCGCAGAAGGAATTCGATGCGATCGGCGATATCTGCCGTGCGCGGAGTATTCCCTGGGTCTTGCTGTCGGGCGGCGCCGCGCCGGAAAAATTCGAGCGCGTCCTCGACTTCGCTTATGCCGCCGGCGCGGGCGGTTTCCTGGCCGGCCGCACCATCTGGCTCGATGCCGTCCTGAAGAATTTCCCGGACCTTACGGCGGTTTCGGCGAGCCTGCGCAAGGATGGCCTCGGCGTGCTTGAGCGGCTCAACAAGCTGACGACGGCCAAGGGCACGCCTTGGAAGGCGCGCTTTCCTGTATTCACCGATATCAAGCAGGAGGGTGACTTCGCGCGCGCCTATTGAAATGGTAACGGCTCAGATCGTCTTGCTGGGCAGGACTCGAACCTGCAACCAGACCATTCTGAGGGGCGAACGAAGGTCGTTGACCTTTCGTTTCAGGGGCGAAGCCGCGCTGACGGTCTCATGCTCCGAGCACCGGCTCCTTGCCGGTGAAGGCCCCGAGTATATTCGCCGTCAGGCGCGAAAGACCGTTGTCGCAGCCGTTCCAGGCCAGGGTGCCGGCATAGGCGATGGAGCCGACCGAAAACACCCAGCCGCCTCCATCGATCGGAAACAGGACCATGTCCGATCTCACCACGTCAGGCCGCTGTGCGCCTCCCTGATCCGGAAGCGAAAGTGTGAGATCCTCGATGACGAGCTGATACTCGTTGCCAAGCCCGGTCGACGTCCCGAGCACATAGGCATGCTCGGGACTTCCGAGCGCAACGTCGTACCTGTCGACCTCGTCTCCCACTGCTCCACCCAGCACATAGCCGTAATCGCCGACGATTTCCTCAGTGATGCCGTCAAACAATTTCGCGGCGGGCGAATTGTAGCTCGCCTCCAGACGCCGATATCCGCAGCCCCTCGACCATCCCTCCGATGCGAAGCCCACGCCTAGCATCTTGTTCGGGGCGCGGCCGCGCGTGCGCCAGATGCCGCCGGCTTCAGTCGTCGCAACATGGGTCCGTTCGCCATAGGGGGCATCCCAGCAGCGCGTGCCGCTGTTGTCGCGGCGCACCTCGATGACCCAGGGCTTTGCACCGAGCCGGCTCGTCACCCAGTAGAAGCCGTTGCCGCCAAGATACATGACCCGTCCGCCGTCATGCAGGTATCCGTCGAGGATATCGAGGCCGGTTCGTGTCCAGTATTCCGGGTGCGAGCCCGTGACGATCGCCGCGTACCGGTCGGCCAGGTTGCGGCCGCCACGTTCGAAATCCTCGTCGGTTGCGACGTGGTATTCGATGCCGAGGTGCTCCAGCCATTCGATGATGTACATGTCGACGGGAAAGTGACGGTACGAGCCCGTTAGCCAGTTCGGAAAACCAGGGCGGACGTTGAACAGCGGCCGTCTGCGGCTCGAATAGCGAACCGGCGTTCCGTCGGCATGGGTATCGTAGCAGGAGCGGCCCGGCTCCGGATGTGAGAACAGGTACTGTTCGTCCTCGGGCACCACCTTGTCATGAGGCATCACCGATGAGAAATCGAGCGAGGCCAGGTGGTCGTTCGCATAGGCCAGATAGGTGTTGGTCGGCACCAGGAACAGCACGGGTGCCGAAGTGCCTAGGACTGGCCTGACAAACAGCGGAAAATGATTGCGGCTTCCGCCGGCCTCGAGCCGAACTGCGTAGACTCCGCTTTGAAGGTCCTCCGGCAGGCGGAATTCGAGATTATACCTCCAGCCGGCATCCACCATGTCGTCGTCGTGGAATTGCAGCGCACAGTACTGCTCGGGAACTTCGACGAAGGAGTCGCTTCGCCCGTCCCAGTTGCGTCCGGTCACACCGCGCTCGACGCCGTTGACAAGGTGCCCCTGTTTGCCTCCAGCGTCCGGCTCAATCGTCTCTGACGCGAAGTCCCTGCCGAGTTTCCATGCTGCCCATGCCGGCTGCGTGGGAGTCTTCCCTGCGTGCCATGCGGCGATCATCTCGGCGGATGGCTTCGCGAGGTGCAGCGTTGGCGAGTCGATCTTGCCGTTATATGGCTCCAGCGGCGACCCGGACCGGCCGATGCCGGCCGCCGCGAGCAGGAGCGTCGCCGCATTTGCCGTCGCGCCGGTTGCCGCGCAGAGCGTGCGTTGTGCCCCAACCTTGGCATCAAGACGCCTGAGGTCGATGCAGACCTCGCCGTCGCCGATGGAAGTCAGGATCGAATACCAGTGTTTGGCGATGATCGCATCCGGCAAGACCGCGAGCGTTGCGCTGCCCATTCGAAGCGCAAGACCGCCTGAGATGATGACGAGCGCAACGTCGCCAATCGACCAGATGGCCTGCGGTGCGCTCCGCTCGGGGACGGTCGGCCATGCCCAGCAATGGACGCTGATCGCCGCATCGTTGATCGGTGAGGGAAGCGGAAATTCGGCGTGCGAGCCGACCATTGTGGATTGCACGCCGCCGGAAACGGTGCGGTCGAGCACCGACGAGAAATCGATCACCTTGCCCTCGATCGCTTCGTCGCGCCCGGGACCCGAGACCAGTCGCACGAGGCTTGCGCGGGCGGTGGCGTGCGGCGTGCTGATCGCGAGCCGGACGACATCGCCGGGCTCGCAGGACCACTCCTCGAAATAAGCCTGGATATCCATCTGACGCCGCCCACGCTCGCTGGTTAAGTCCGCTTCGGACGCGCGATGTCCGAACGCGCGCCCATCATTCGCGGATCAAAGCCGGCGGGGAAACATCTGTTGTGGCATTCTGGAGTCCGGGAGCAACAACACTGGAGAAGAGGGCAGGCGCGCCGCGGCTGGTCCCGAAATTCCGCGTCACAATCCGCGCAGGAACCGGTCGCCGAGCGCGACCGTTCCGTCGGTGTAGCCCGTACCGAGGCGTCGTGCGGTTTCGGTGTCCGAATGCGAAGCGAGCCAGGCCGTCAGCAGCATGCGCCTGAGCATCACGAACGCAGGCAGCATGGCCTCGTCGTCGCGCGAGACCGGTGCGACGGTCCGGTATCCCGCAAGCCACGACTGCTGGAGCAGGTCTATCACCGGCTCGTGCTCGATGAAGCTGACGGCCGCGGCGAAGTCATAGAAGAACCACGAGAAGCCGCAATCGTCGAAGTCGATGACGCCGAGCCGGTCGCCTTCGACGAGCAGGTTGGCGAGGCGGAGGTCGGCGTGAACGAGGCCAAACCGCTGCTCGTCCCGTCCGTAAGCCTCGACGCGCCGTTCAAGTTGGTCGGCGACCCTCTGCAACAGCCTGCGGCCATCGTCGCGCAGGCCAAGACCGGCGCGCCAGTCACCCCATAGTGGCCGGCGGCCCAGCATGGCATCGAAATCCCAGACTTTGCGCTGGAACGTTGATGGCATTGTCCATCGGCGGCTGTGTGCGTGAAGCCGCGCGCTGGTCGCGCCGAGCTTGCCGAACCAGGTGGCCAGATCGTCCGAGGCGTCCGGCTCCTTGCCGTTGAGGAATTCGAACGCAACGACGTGTCGCGTCGCGCCGCTCAGGGGAATGGGGCACAACAGGTGTCCCTCCCGATCGGCGACCGGGCGCGGCGTGAGCACCACGTTGTCTGCGATCAAGGCGCCGATCCAGGCGAGCTCGGACGCAATCTCGTCCGGCGAGTGATAGCCGGGCCGCTGCACGCGCAACACGAGTTTTTGCCGCGAGGCCGGATCCTGCACGAGAAAGGTGGTGTTCTCGGAATGGCTGAGAAAGGCGAGCGTCGATTGCGATGATAGTCCCCAGCGCGGCAGGCTCGCGGCGAGAGAGGCCTGCATGCTCTCGATGAGGCCAGGAGTCATCATCGCGGCCAACCGGCCGCCTCGGGGGACGCGAGGTCAAGAAGGCTCGCGATGATGCGATCGGGGACGACGCCCGCAACCGCATTGAAAGGGACGTCGCTGGCGAGCAGGATCGACCGCATGCCGGCGGCCTTTCCTGCCGCGATATCGGTGCCGAGCTGGTCGCCGACCATGACGGTCTCATGCCGGGCAGTGCCGAGATGCGCCAGCGCCTGTTCGATCAGGAACGGTTGCGGCTTGCCTAGCACGATCGGCTTGGTATTGGGCACGGCGGCGGCAACTGCGGCCGTGATCACGCCGACGCAGGGATCGTAGCCGTCATGAACCGGCGTCAGGACATCGGGATTGGTGGCGATGACGGTTGCGCCGGCGAGTGCGGCCCTGACCGCGGTGCGGCGTAGTCGAGCGCGGCATCGAATCCGAGCACGACGATCTTGGGCTCGACGCAGGTCAGGCGATAGCCACTGTCCTCGATCGCCTCGAGCAGTGGTCGTTCGCCGATCGCAAACACGGGCGTGGTGCGCGGCCAGCGCCGTTCGAGCAGGGACGTGACCGCCGAAATCGTCGTGAAGACCTGTGACGGCTCGGCCGGAATGCCGATGCGGCTCAGCTTGGCGGAAAATTGCGCGGCGGATTTCGTCGAATTGTTGGTGACGAACGCGTAGGGCAGGCCCCGCTCGCTCCATCCGCGAAATGCCTTGACGGAGTCTTCGATCGGAGTGTCGCCGCGATAGGCGACGCCGTCGAGATCCGAGATGATGCCGCGAATGGGATGGTCGGCCGGAGCAACACGCTGTTCCAATTCTGGGATTCCGTTCAGTTCCGCGAGCGTGATCATATGGTTGCCGGCATGGCGTTGCTGCTCTGTGCATCCATCATTTGTGTGCTGCACATTGGAAAGGCGTCCTTGCCTTGCCGTTGTGCGCCATGCTTCCGGGAGCGGAAAATCTCCGTGCGCGACTGCGGCGCCCCGGGAGTGTCAGCAACGGAATCGTGGAGCAGCAGGAATCGGGCGATTGCGGCCTTTGGTCTAGGCTTTGCAGGCGTGAAAGCCACGATTTGTGCAAGACGATCGAAACGGCTGAGTGCCTTGCGGCCTCGAGAGCAGTTTCAGCGTTGCCGAAATCATCGAGGGATTACCATATGATCAACCGCAGAGACTTGATGTTGGGGGGACTGGCCGGGGCCGCGGCGTTCGGCTTCGGGCGGGTCAATCCCGACTTTCTTGTGAATTCCGCCTTTGCCGCCGAAGGCAAGATACTGCGCTTTCTTGGCGCGGAGGCGCTGACCGGCAACTGGGACCCAACCACCCATACCAATCTCGGCCAGCTCATCGTCGAGGGCTTTGTGTTCGGCTATCTGACGCGGGCGCCGATGCGGCCGGAGAAGCCGGACGAGCTGATCTTCGAGCTGGCTGAATCGATGAAGCCCATCGACACCTATACGATGGAGGTGAAACTCAGGAAGGGCGTCAAATTTCATGACGGGACCCCGTTCACAGCGGCCGACGTCAAGGCGACCTATGAATATGGCTGCCAACCCGATCGTCCGGCGCAGTGGTACCCCGGTCTCGTCACCGTCGACGTCGTCGACGACTACACCTGCCACATCAACACCAAGGCGCAGGGCTATCCGGCGACGCTCTACTACTACCTGTCGTCCTTCCTGCCGATCATGTCGGCCAAGGACGTTGCCAACAAGGCGCAGCTCTCGGCGCGCATGAACGGCACGGGCCCCTACAAATATGTCGAGCAGAAAGGCGACACCACCGTTCTCGCCGCCAATCCCGACTTCTTCCTCGGCGCAGCGAAGATCCCGGGTGTCGAGTATCACTTCGTCGGTGACACCACGACGCGCACGCTGTCGCTGTTGAACGGCGAGGCCGACATCATCGAGCGGCTCGAGCAGGAGCAGGTCGAGACCATCTCGAAGGATGCCCGCTTCAGCATCCACAAGGCGGTTTCAGTCGAGAACAAATACCTGTTCTTCCGCTGCTCGAAGAAGCCGTTCGACGATCCGCGCATTCGCCTCGCCGCATGCTACTCGATCGACCGCAAGCAGGTGCTCGACGTGCTCGGCGTCTCCGGCATCTATTCCAAGGCGCACATCTCGCCGGTCAAGTTCGGCTATGCCGAGGTGGCCGACTATCCTGAATTCGATCCGGACAAGGCGCAGAAGCTGCTCGCGGAAGCCGGCTTCCCCAAAGGCCAGGGCCTACCCGAGCTCACCTATTACACGTCGGTCGGCTTCTATCCGAAGACGAAGGAATATGCCGAGTTGATTACCGGCATGCTCCAGGAGCAGGGGTTCAAGGTCAATCTGCAGACGCTCGAAGTCGCGGCCTGGGGCAATTTGCTTTACGACAAGCCCGGCGGCGGTGAGGGCAACATGATCGACTGCGGCTGGTGCACCGGTTCGCCCGAGCCGGATCTCGTCCTGCGCACCCACTTCCACTCCTCCTCCAAGCGCATCACCGGCATCGTCGACAAGGACATCGACGCAGTGCTGGACAAGGAGCGCAACGCCACGACAATCGAGGAGCGCAAGAAGATCCTGCAGACCGAGACGCTGCCGACCATCGCCAAGAAGGCCCCGGCGCTCGCGTTGTTCACCTCGGTCTTCATCCATGCCTACAGCAAGAAGCTGGATGGTCTGTACATCTATCCGAACGGCATGCAGGACATGACCAAGGCAACACTGGCATGATGATTGCTCGGCAGGCCGGGTACGCCCGACCGGCCGGTTCGCGGACGCAGGCCGGACTGGTCGGGTCTGGTCCTCATGAATTGCAAAGGTAGCTCTTCTCGATGTTGATCCTGGAATTCCTGGTCAAGCGGATCGCGCAGGGCATCCTGATCGTCTTCATCACCTCGTTGATCATCTTCACGCTGCTGCGCGTGGTGCCGGGCGATCCCGTGCGCCTGATCGTCGGCGGCATGGCGCCGGCCGACGTGGTCGAGAAGGTCGCGACCAAGATGGGGCTGCGCGATCCTATCATCGTGCAATATGGTCGGTATATGCGCGGGCTGGTACAGGGCGATCTCGGGCAATCCTATTTGCGGCCGCGCAGCGGCATGATCGCGACCGGCGGGCAGTATGTTGACCCGACCAAGTCGGATATGGCGCCGGTGATCGATCTCATCCTCGAACGCCTGCCGTTCACGCTGCAACTGGGCGGCATGGCGCTCGTGTTCGCGCTACTGCTGTCGTTTCCGATCGGCGTCGCGGGCGGGCTGCACCAGCATCGCTGGCAGAATGCGTTGGCGTTCGGAATGCAGTCGCTGTTCGTCTCGATTCCGAATTTCTGGCTCGCGATCGTTCTGATCCTGTTTTTGTCGGTGAAACTGAAGCTGCTGCCGGCGCTCGGTTACCAGGGATTTTCCTATGTCATCCTGCCGGCCTTCGTGCTCGCGGTGGAGATCGCCCCCTTCATCATCCGCACGCTGACGACCTCACTCGGCGAGGTCATGCAAGCGCCGTTCATCGATGAGGCGCGGGTGCGCGGCCTGTCTCGCCGCCGCATCGTCTATTCGCACGCCCTACGCAACGCGGCAGTGCCGCTGGTCAACCTGCTCGGGATCCAGCTTTCGACGCTGATCGGCGGCGTTCTCGTGATCGAATACATTTTCGATTATCCTGGCCTCGGCAATCTGACCGTGGTCTCCGTCGTCGGGCGCGACTTTCCAGTCATCCAGGGCATCGCCATCACGACCAGCGCCGTCTTTGTCTTCATCAATATCATCGTGGATTTGGTCGCTTATCTGATCGATCCCCGCGTGGAGATCTGATCATGACGGCCACCACGATCATCGCCGAGGAGCCCGCCTTACCGGCGGCCCCAACCCGTTCGGTCAACCGCCGCATCATGGCCGCCGCCTGGCGCATGCCGAGCTTCAAGATCGGCTTCATCATCTTCATGGTGCTGGTGCTGGCCTCGGCCATCTATCCCGAGGTGTCCTCGATCAGTGCGACCAAGATGGTGGTGAAGGACAAGTTCATGTCGCCGGTCTTTCTCGGCGACAAATGGACCTGGGATCATCCGCTGGGTACGGATCAGCTCGGCCGCGACATGCTGATGCGCAGCCTGATCGGCCTGCGCTATTCGCTGCTGGTCGGCGTCGTCACGGTCCTGCTCATCTTTGTCATCGGCTGTGGCCTTGGCCTGTTCGCCGGCTTCAAGGGCAAATGGTGGGACACCGTCATCATGCGGATCACCGATGCCCAATTGTCGATTCCGATGATCATCCTGGCGATCACCATTCTCGGCGTGTCGCGGCCGACGGTGCCGACCATCATCATCGTGCTGGCGCTGTCCGGCTGGCCGCTCTACGCGCGCGTGACGCGCAGCGCCGCGGTCACCGAGCGCGGCAAGGAATATGTCCGCGGCCTGCGCGTGCTCGGCGCCGGGGACTGGCGGATCCTGTTTCTGTTCGCCGCGCCGAACATCCTGCCGCCGATCGCATTCGTCGCCGTGCTCGACGTCGCACGCATGATGATCTTCGAAGCGATCCTCGGCTTCCTGGGGCTTGGCATCCAGCCGCCGACGCCGAGCTTCGGCAGCATCATCGCCGACTCCCGCAAATACCTGATCAATGCCTGGTGGATCGCGACCACGCCGGGCGTGTTCCTGGCTATCGCGCTTACCTCGATCAACCTGATGGGGTCGGCGCTCGAGAAGGCGCGCAACCGGATCTATGGAGGTCTCTGAGATGGATCTCTCGCTCATTCTGGAGGTCGACGACCTCACGGTCGGTTCTGCAACACCGGGCGCCGCGCCGATCCTCGATCACATCTCCTTCCGCCTCAACGCGTCGGAGATATTCGGCATCTATGGCGAAAGCGGCGCCGGCAAGACCGTGCTCAGCCGCGCATTGGCGAACTGGCTGCCGCAAAGTCTGGCGTATCGCTCCGGAGGGGTCACCTTCGCCGGCCACGACATTCTCGGCGCCGGGGCGCGCGAGGTGCGGATCGGCCGCGACATCGCCTATATCGGCTCCAAGCCGCAAAGCTCGCTCGATCCGACGGTACCGGTCGGGACCCAGATCGCGGAAAAGCTGCACAGCGTCAGGCCCGAATGGAATCCGCACGAATGTCGCGAGCGGGTCGTGCAGCTCCTCGGCGAGGTCCGGATTCCATCGCCGAAAGAGCGCTATTGGGACTACCCGGCAAAATTCTCCGGCGGCATGATGCAGCGCGCGATGATCGTGGATGCGATCTGCGCCGAGCCCGCCGTTCTGATCGCCGACAACATTACCCAGCCGCTCGATGTCACCATCGCGGCACAGATCGTGGCGCTGCTGCACGACCTGTGCCTGCGCCACAGGACGGCGACGATCTACCTTTCGTCGTCCTTGCCCACGCTCGGCCAGTTCGGGGACCGCACGGCCGTGCTCCATCAGGGCCGGTTCGTCGAGCAGCAGGCGTTCGCCGACCTGCTCGCCGCGCCGCAGACCGACTACACGCGCAAGGCCATTGCCAGCGTGCCGCGCATGTGGGCGACCACGGAGGGCCCGCCGGCCCGCCGCAAAGCGCAAGACGAATTGCCCCTGATGAAGGTGGAACACGTTGTTCGGACCTATCGCGCACGCAAGCGGGGTACGTTCAATACCTACAGCAACGTGCAGGCAGTACGCGGCGTGACGCTCGACATCATGCCGCGCGAGAATTTCGGCATCGTCGGGGAATCCGGCTGCGGCAAGTCGACCCTCACACGCCTGCTGGCCTGGCTGGAGGTTCCCGACAACGGCAGCATCGTCCTCAATGGCACGTCGCTCGGGACGTTGTCGCCGCGCGAGCTGATCCGTGCGCGCAACGAATTCCAGCTGCTGCTGCAGGATCCGTACAACGCGCTGCCGCCGCGCACCACCGTCGGCCGCATGATCGAGGAGAGCCTGCTGATCCGCGGCAATGTCGCCCGCGCGGAGCTGCGCAGCCGGGTCATCGCGGCGATGGCCGAAGTCGGTCTCGCCGCCGAGCTCTACGACCAGCTCCCGAACGCGCTCTCCACTGGCGAGCGCCAGCGCATCTCGATCGCGCGCGCCCTGATCCTCGATCCCAAGCTGCTGATCCTCGACGAAACCTTGTCCGCGCTGGATCAACGCGAGCAGTCAAGGCTGATCGACCTTTTCTCGAAGCTGCAGGAGAAGAACGACCTCACCTATGTCTTCATCTCCCATGATCTCGCAATGGTGCGCAGGGTCTGCACGCGCATTGCCGTGATGTATCTCGGTGAGATGGTCGAGATCGCCGACAACCGCGAGCTGTTCTTCGATCCCCAGCATCCCTACACCAAGGCATTGCTCTCGGCCGCCCCCACGCTGGAGGAGAAGCCGTTCAACCCCGCGGACTTCCTGCTGGAGGGCGAGCCGCCGAGCCCGATCGATATCCCGGCGGGATGCAGCTTTGCCTCGCGCTGCCCGAAGGCGTTCGGCCGCTGCCGGCTGGAGACGCCGAATCTGGTCGAACGCGCGCCGGGGCGCCTTGCCGCCTGCCACCTCCTCGACGGCGAGCCGGCGCAGGCTGCGGCCTGAGCGCTCAGGGGCGCGGCTTGAACGGCCAGTTCATCGCGAACGAGCGCATGTCTTCCAGCGCCTTGGTCACCTGCAGCACGCCGAGATCGTCGAAGCGGTGCCCGATCACCTGGACGCCGATTGGCAAATGGCGGGAATCGAATGCCATGCAGACGGTGGCGGCGGGCTGGCAGGTCTGGTTGAACATTGCGGTGAACAGCGTGTGCGCGAGCGGCATCTCGCGCGACACGCCGGGCTCCTCGGCCGGGAAATTCACCACCGGCAGCGTCGGGGCGATGACATAGTCCCAGCCCTCGAAGGCCGCGAGCATCGCTGCCTTCATCTTGGCGATCTGGCCCAGCGCCCGGTAGAGGTCGGCGCCCGAATGTTTCGCCCCACCAAGGCACCATGCGCGAACGTAGGGATTGATGTCGCGTGCGGTGTCGCCATGCGGCGGCAGCGATGCATATTCGAGATAGCCGCGCACCTGGAGGAACAGGTCGATCGGCGCATAGGCGTCGTCGGTGAGCGGAGAGGTGAACGGCTCGACGATCGCGCCGGCGCCCGCGAGCAGCTTGGCGGCCGCTTCGACCGCGCTGCGAACCGCCGCCTCCGCCTTCATGCCGAAGCCCATGTCGGTGAGGACGCCAATCTTCAGTCCCTTCACGTCGCGCTTCAGATGCTCGTGATAGCGCATGCCATCGGCGGGCAGGCTCCAGGTGTCGCGCTCGTCCTGCCGCGTCAGTACGGTCAGGAGCCGCGCGATATCGTCCACGCAGCGGCCCATCGGGCCCGCCATGCGCATGGTGTCGGCGGGCAGATGCGGCACGCGGCCATGGGTCGGCTTCAGTCCGGCCAGTCCGCAATGGGCGGCCGGAAGGCGGACCGAGCCCGCGATATCCGTGCCGACGGAAACATAGCCGGCGCCGGCGGCGACGGAGGCGCCCGCGCCGGCCGACGAGCCGCCCGTGTTCCAGGCGAGCCCCCAGGGGTTGCGGGTGACGCCGTGCAGCGAACTGATGCCCGACGCCATCAGGCCGCAATCCGGCATCGTGGTCTTGGCAAAGATCACCGCGCCGGCCTCGCGGAGCGCGATCGCCGGCGGTGAATCGTAGTTGGAGGGCGGCAGGGCACGGTTGGCGCCGATGCCGTGAAAATAGGGCCAGCCGATCATGGCGACGCTGTCCTTGACGGTCATGGGGACGCCGTCGAGCGGACCCAGCGCCGCTCCCGCCTTCCATCGCGCTTCCGAGCCTTGCGCGCTTGCCATGGCTTGCTCCGGACGGAAGCAGAACAGCGCATTGATCGCGGAATTGACCGCCTCGGCATGGTCGAGCACGGTTTGCAACACCTCCACCGGCGACAATGCGCGCGATGCGTAGGCCTCCGTCAGCCCCGCAAGGCTCATCCCGATCAGTTCCGCAGCAGACATCTTGGCCTCGACAAATGGTGTTTTGGATCAGTGTCCGGATAGCGAAAGTCGCCCCCGTCGGGGTAGTGCCGCTGCCGCAAGGGCATGATTTGGTGGAGTGCGAGGCATCCCTTTTGCATCTGTCTTGATCGAATTTGTCATCAAACCGGGAGGCCCGCGAGAAGCGGGCCGAACGACACCCGCGAGAGATCAGAAGTCGTCATGAGCCAATCTGGAACGCAAATCGCCACGGTCCGGAACTACATTGCCGGGCTCCCGGGATGGGGGACGGGCGATATCGTGATCGAGCCCGCCATTCCGGTCCTCGCCTCGCCAAGTTGGCGCGGGGTCGACGGCGCTCCCTGGCGCGCCACCAGGAATGGAAGCGGCGAGAGCATCTTCATCAAGAGCATGGATGTGGATGCCAAGCTCTACATCGACGTTGCCTGCGCGTTCGAAGCGGCCCGGCGCGCATCCGATCTCGGTATCGGTCCCAAGGTGCTTGCGGCGGATCCGGACGCGGGACTTCTGGTCATGGAGGATCTCAACCGTGGCTGGCGGGTCGGCACGCTGGAGCGGATGCTGGAGCCGAAGATCGTCGACGCGGTCATCGCGGCGCGGCGCCTGTTCCAAGCAGGGGCGCCTCTGCCGCGGCGCATGGGAGTCTTCGACGAGATCGAGCATTTCTACGAGGCGGCAAAGGCCGCGAAGGCGCAACTGCCCTCGGATGCGGAATGGCTGGTCAAGGAGCTGCGTTTTGCGGCCGATGCCTTGAGGAAACTCGACATCAAACCGGTGCCAATCCATGGCGATGGCAATGTCTCGAACATCCTGATCAGCGACACCGGCGAGGTTCGCCTGATCGATTGGGATCGCGCCACGACGGCCGACCCGCTGGAGGACCTCGGCAGCTTCCTCGTCGAAGCCTTCGCGCAGGAACCGGAGGCGCGCGAGGCCTTCAGCCGCAACGCCGGCGGATTCGACGAGCGCGCATTCAGCCGCGCCCGCATCTACGGCATGGCGGATGATCTGCGCTGGGGCCTGATCGGCGCCGTGCTCGCCGCGCGGTCGGCGCGCAACACCTTTGAGTTTTACAAGTTCGCCAGCTGGCGCTTCGTGCGTTGCCGCATGACGGTCCGGGAGCCGCGCTTTGGCGAGATGCTTCGGAGGATCGCATGACTGTCCGCAGGAAGCTCGGCGAGGGAGCGACAGTCCACGAGTGCAATGTCGAGGCGGCGATCGCCCGCGTGCCGCAATGGCACGGCAAGGGGGCGGCCTATACCCCGCTGGTCGGCGGCCTCATGAATCAGAACTGGCTGGTCGAGATATCCGGCGATGGACGGCGCTACTTCATCAAGGTGCCCGGCGAGGGCTCGGAGATGTTCATCGATCGCGTGACCGCCAACGAGGCTGCGCGCAACGCCCACGCCATGGGCGTTGCGCCCGAGGTGATCTTTTTCGACGCCGCGGACGGGCTCGAGATCAGCGAGTTCCTCGAAGGCTATCGCGCCTGCACCAATGCCGATTTCGGCGATGCCACCATCCAGGCCGACGTTCTCGACCTTTACCGCCGCCTGCATGCCGGCCCGAAGCTCGGGCAGACCAAGACCATCTTCGACATGATCGAGGAACATATCGAGCAGGGCAGGGAGCTCGGCGCGCATTTCCCGCAGGACATGCCCTGGCTGATGCATCGCTACAATCAGGCCAAGTCGGCGTTCCTGGCGTCGGGTCTCGATCTTGTGCCGTGCTTCAACGATCCGATGCCGGGCAATTTCCTGATCTCGGCGGAATCAGGCGCCCCAAAGCCGATGAAGCTGATCGACTACGAGTTCGCTTCCAACAACGAGCGTAGCTATGAGCTCGGCGTCCTGTTCGCCGAGATGTTCTTCGACGAGCATCTGACGGAGGCCCTGATCGAGCAATATCTGGGCGAGGTGCGGCCGCAGATGGTCGCGCGCGTGATCCTCAACCGGGCGCTCGCCGACATGAAATGGGCGTCATGGGCGGTCGTGAACCGGAAGCTCAAGGACTGGGATTTCGACTATCAGAAGTACGGCGTCTGGAAATACATGCGCGCCCGTGACGTGATGTACGATCCCCGCTGGGACGGCTGGTTGCGGCTCGTCTGAGCCGCGCCGCAGGATGGTTTCCGCAAACTATTGATCGAGGATCGCGAGTGCCTGCTCGAGCAGGCTGCCGTTCGCAGCCGCGATGACCCGGCCATCGGAGTCCGGCGACAGCGGTTGCCCCTGCCAGTCGCGGACGATGCCGCCGGCGCCCTCGACCACCGGAATCAGCGCCATGAAGTCGAACGACTTGAGGGAGGTTTCGACCACGAGATCGCAGTGGCCGGATGCGAGCAGGCCATATTGGTAGCAGTCGCCGCCAAATCGCCGGAACATGGCTTTCTGGCTCAGCGCGTCGTAGCGAGCCCAGTCGCCCGGCGTGAAGAAGTCCGGCGATGACGTGTAGATCTGTGCGTCTTCCAGTCGCGTCGTGCGGCTCACTTTTGCCTGCTTGCCGTTGAAGGTGGTGCCTTGCCGGGTGCCGTACCACCGCTCCGCCAGTGCGGGCATATCGATCATGCCGGCGGCGACCGAGCCGTCTTTCTCGTCGGCGAGCGCGACGAGCGTGCCGAACAGTGGCATGCCGGAGATGAAGCTCTTCGTTCCGTCGATCGGATCGAGATACCAGGTGTAGCGGTCCCCGGCAGTCGATCCCGTCTCCTCGCCGAGGATGCCGTGATCGGGGAAGCGCGCGCCGATCAGTCGCCGCAGCTCCATCTCGATCGCACGATCGGCGACGGTGACCGGCGTCAGATCCTGCTTGCGTTCGAAGTCGACGCTGGAGCGGAAGTGCGTCACGGCGATCCTACCGGCGACGTCGGCAAGTTCGTTGAAGAACGAGGCGAGCTCGCTTGCGGATAATCTGTCTTGAATGTCGTCCAATGATCGCTCCGGGCGGGAGGCGCGCCGGCGTCGCGGGACGCTCGACGCCTTGCCTTAGGATGGGGCGCTACGCCGTCTCGTGGACCGGCTGCTTGTCGATCTCCCAATAGGGGGAGCCGTATCCGTTGCGCGGCGCCACCCGGGCAGCAGGGCTCTTCGGCTGCGGCGAGCGCGCGCTTGCGGCCGGCTGCGGCGGCGCCACCGGCGTCTGGCGAACGTCGCGCGGCGCCACCTTGAAGTGCCGGCTGAAGCAGCGCGAGAAATGCGATACGTTCTTGAAGCCGACCTCGTAGGCGACCTCCGAGACGGTCCGCCGGCCCTTCGGGTCGGCGACCAGGATCTCATACGCCCGCTGCAGCCGCTTGGTCTGAACGAACTGGCTGACCGTGGTCTCGTTGTCGTTGAACAGGCTGTAGAGATAGCTGAGCGAGATGCGGCTCGAAGCCGCGATCTTCTTCGGCGACAGCGACTGGTCGCCGAGATGGCTCTCGATGAAGTCTACGATCCGGCGGCGCAAATGATAACGCGCGTTGCGTACATCGGTTGCCGCGCCGCGATCCTCTGATCCGATCGTCAGCGCGACGAAGCTGATCATTTCGGTCGCTAGCGCCTGGGGGTTCGGCGGCGGCGAGGCGACGAACAGCTCGGCCACGCTGCGGATCATGCCCGCGAGCAGGTGCGTCATCTGTTCGTTCGGCTTGAAGCGCCGGCTGATGTGATCTTCAACCGAGACCAGCCGGCCGCGCAGCTCGGCGGCCGGAATGCGCAGCATCAGGAAGCGCGCGGTCTTGTCGGACGACAATTCGTAAAAGGCGAGCTCGCTGAGCAGGACATATTCGCCGGGACGGGCGATCCCGATGCGGCTATCCTGGCTGAATGCGACGCATCCGGTCAGGGGAAACACCAGCACATAGGCGGCATCGTGGATGCAGGCGACGCGCTCCCAGTTGCGGGCAAAGGCGTGATCCGGCCCGATCAGCTCGAGATCGAGGCGTCCGATCCGAGTCCGCCAATCCTGCGTGGGACCGGGGTCCTTGTCGTTACCAGCATGAAGGCCGGTGTGGTCCTCGCAGGAAGCAACAGATGTCAGGCGTGCCATGGCTGGGCCTTTCTCAGGGTTGCGCAACAATGATCTCCGTTCCGGCCGCACGGAGAGCGGTTGCCAGAGCTCCCTCTGGTTGCCGATCGGTAACCAGACGATCGATATCGGTCCAATGTGCGAACACGGTGAGCGCACGCTGGTCGAACTTGCTGTGATCGGCCACCAGGATGGCCTCCGCGGCGCGCTTGGCCATGGCGCCATAGATGGCGCCGGCCTCGTCGTCGGCATCGTTCGCACCGCGCGCGCTGATGCCGGTCGCGCTCACGATGGCGCGGTTGGCCTCATAGCTGTTGATGTTCGCGATCGTCTGCGTGCCGAACACATAGCCTTCGGTGGGGTGATAGCGGCCGGGACAGCAGAGCACGCGGATCGACGGATTGACGGCCAGCGCGGCCGCGATGGCGTAATCATGGGTGATCACGGTGATATCGTGCGCGCGTGAGGCCAGCCGTCTTGCGATGTGAAACGTGGTCGCGCCGGCGCCGAGCATCAGTACCTCGTTCGGCAGGATGAGGTCGACGATCATCGCGGCCATTGCCTCGCGCTCGGCGATCATGATCGCCTTGCGATCGGTCAGCGCCGGCTCGAGTGCGAAGGGACGGGACGCCCCGCCATATGTGCGGTTGATAAGCTTCTGCTGTTGAAGCTCCATCAGATCGCGCCGGATGGTCTCGCCGGAGACGCCGAGCACGGCGGCGAGCTCGGAAGCCCGCAGCGTCGGCGCGGCGGTGAGTTGCGAGATGATGTGCTTGTGGCGCGCGAGCTTCGAGAGGCGGTCGCCGTCGGCCTTTCGTGGCCGCTTGTCGGCCGCAGCAGGGGCGTCATTAGTCATTCCGCTGTCTCTCCGGCTGCAAACCTCTCCAGCGTCCGCCTCATGATCGTTCCTCAAGCGATGTTGTGAGTCCACACCAATTATGTGGCATATTCCCCATTTTTTGGGCGCCGCGCTGCCTATGCTCTTCGCAAAGGGATCGCAGTGATCGCATAAGATACTGAAACATATGGAATATGTTTTTGGAATGCGGAGCGCATGCCTGACGTTCTGATGTCTTGTGCCTGCAATCCGCTTTTCAATTGTGGGAATTTGCACATGGATCCAAGGTCGTAGCGGAACGGCTGGGGCATGATCGCTGCAGGGGACGGCTTTGGTCCGCGCAGGCCGCGGGCCAAAGGGAAGGCGGGCGATGCAGCAGGAAAAAGAGATTCTGGCGTTGAACGCCTTCGATCAGGGCCGGGTGTCGTCAATCGACCCGGCGCTCGGCGAGGCGGTGCAACGGCGCCTGCGTTCCTTCGGAAAGGCCTCGGTCCTGTTCTATCAGGAGCCGATCCGGATGGCGCGCGCTGAAGGCGTCTACATGTTCGACGTCGATGGCCGGCGCTATCTCGACCTCTACAACAACGTCCCGTCGGTCGGGCATTCGCATCCGCGCGTCGTCGAAGCGATCAGCCGTCAGGCCGGCCTGCTCAGCACGCACACACGCTATCTCAACGACGTCGTCGATGGCTATGCCGAGCGTCTCCTTGCGACGTTTCCGCGCGGGATCAATCATCTGGTTCTGACTTGCACCGGCAGCGAGGCGAATGACCTGGCGCTGCGGGTTGCGAAAGTGGCGACCGGGCGGACGGGCTTCATCGTCACGGAGACCGCCTACCACGGCAACAGCACAGCCGTGACCGATGTCTCGCCGTCCTCGCGTCCCGGTCAGCCGCTGCCGCCCCACGTGCGCGCCGTTCCCGCACCCGAGATGTATCGCAATCCGGTCGGCGATCCTGGCCAGCGCTTCGCTGAGAGCGTTGCCGCAGCGATCACCGATCTTGAGCGCGGCGGCTTCGGCTTTGCCGCGCTGCTGGTCGACACGATCTTTTCGAGCGACGGTATCTATGCCGACCCTGCCGGCTTCCTGGCACCCACCGTGAAGCTCGTCCACGACCGTCAGGGACTGTTCATCGCCGACGAGGTGCAGCCCGGCTTCGGACGAACCGGGGCGGCGATGTGGGGCTTCGCGCGCCATGGCGTCGTCCCCGACATCGTCACGATGGGCAAGCCCATGGGCAACGGCTTTCCGATGGGCGGCGTCGCCATGCGCGCCGCGCTGCTCGATGGCTTCGCCGCGGAGGTGAAGTACTTCAACACCTTCGGCGGCAACCCGGTGGCCGCGGCCGCAGGCCTTGCCGTGCTCGACGTCATCGAGGACGAGGGCCTGATGCAGAATGCGCTCGAGGCCGGCCGTCAACTGATGGATGGATTGCGTGAGATCGGCAATCGCCACATGACCATCGGAGACGTTCGTGGCGCCGGCCTGTTCATCGGGCTCGAGCTGGTGCGCGACCGCGACAGCAAGGAGCCCGCGGCGGAGCATGCGAGCCTGCTGATCAACCGCCTGCGCCAGCGCGGCATCCTGATCGGTGCTGCGGGTCCCTTCGGCAATACGCTCAAGATTCGTCCGCCGCTGTGCTTCGGCAAGGACCACGCCGACATATTCATCACCGCTTGCGACGAGGAGTTGCGCGAGATCGCGGCGTCCTGACGCGATCGCCGATAGCCCGCGATGTCACCAAAGCCGAAGATTTGATCACCATGGATGCAAGAAGCATAAAAACCGCCGCCGAGGCGAAGGCTCTTGTCGAGGAGCGGGGCTTGTCCCACGTCAAGCTCGGCATCGTCGATCTCGACGGTGTCATTCGCGGAAAATATCTCGCGCGCGACAAGTTCGTCGGTGCGCTTGAGGCGGGCTTCAGCTTCTGCGACATCGTGTTCGGCTGGGACTCCAACGACCAGATGTACGACAATGGTGCGTTCACCGGCTGGCATACGGCCTTTCCCGACGCGACCGCGCGCATCGATCCTTCGACCTGCCGCGATGTGCCGACGGAAGAGAACATGCTGTTCTTCCTCGGCGAGTTCGAGGGCGCCGCGGCCGGGCTGTGTCCGCGCCGGCTGCTGCGCCGCGTCATCGATCGCGCCGAAGCCATGGGGTTCTCGCCGTCCGTGGCCGCGGAGTTCGAGTTCTTCGTGTTCGACGAGACACCGCACAGCGTGCGCGAGAAGGGCTTTCGCGGCCTGAAGAATCTCACGCCGGGCTGGTTCGGCTATTCCATGCTGCGCGCCTCCGTCGAGTCGGAATTTCATCGCTCGCTGCTCAAGCTCTGCAACGAGATGGACATGCCGGTCGAAGGCCTGCACACCGAGACCGGACCCGGCGTGCTGGAGGCCGCTATCCAATACACCGATGCGCTCGCCGCTGCCGACCGCGCCGTGCTGTTCAAGACCTTCTCCAAGGTCTGGGCCGAGCGTCAGGGCAAGATGCTCACCTTCATGGCCAAGTGGTCGAACGCCTATCCCGGGCAATCCGGGCACCTGCATCTGTCGCTGCGCGACCGGGACGGCAAGCCGGTCTTTCACCAGGGCGGCAGACCCGGCGACATGTCCGACATCATGCGCTGGTTCGTCGGCGGCCAGCAGGCGCTGCTGCCGGAGCTGCTTGCGATGGTTGCCTCGACCGTGAACAGCTACTCGCGCCTGATCCCCGGCTTCTGGGCGCCGACCGACGCGACCTGGGGGATCGAGAACCGGACCTGTGCGTTGCGCGTCATTCCCAGCAAGCCGTCGAGCCAGCGCGTCGAGTACCGCGTCGCCGCCGCCGACATCAATCCGTATCTCGCGATCGCGGCTGCGCTTGGATCGGGCCTCTGGGGAATCGAGCACCGGATCGAACCGGACGAGCCGATCACCGGCAATGCCTATGACCGCAAGCATCCGCCCGAGCGCGCGTTTCCGCGTACACTGTCGGAAGCGGCTTATCGGCTGGTCGCTTCGCAGGCGGCGCGCAACCTGTTCGGCGACGTCTTCGTCGATCACTACGCGATGACGCGGCAGTGGGAGGAGCGCGAGTTTCGCAAGGCCATCACCGACTGGGAGCTCGCGCGCTACTTCGAGATCATCTGAGACCGATCCTGCTTCGAAGACGAGTGACATCACGTGAACGATATCGTCTGCATTTCTCCGGTCGACGGCAACGAGGTTGCGCGGCGGCCCGTCGCAACCGGTGCTGAGGTCGCAGCGGCTCTCGCGCAAGCGCGGAAAGCGCAGCAGGAATGGTCAAGGGTGCCGCTCGCCGAGCGCAAGGCCATGATGCTCGCCTTCCTGCACGAGATGCGGGCGCAGAACGACGAGGTCGTTCCGGAGCTCGCGATGCAGATGGGCCGGCCGGTGCGCCATGGCGGCGAACTGCGCAGCCTAGAGGAGCGCGTCCGCGTGCTGGTCGAGCTCAGCGATGAAGCGCTGGCGCCGATCGTGCCGACCGGGCAGCCCGGCTTCCGCCGCATGATCAAGCGCGTTCCTGCCGGCATCGTGCTGGTGATCGCGCCCTGGAACTATCCCTATCTCACCGCGGCCAACACCATCGTGCCGGCGCTGCTGGCCGGCAACGCCGTGATCCTGAAGCATGCCGCGCAGACCCTGCTGGTCGGCGAGCGCTTCCAGGCGGCACTGGACCGGGTTGGCCTGCCCAGGGGCTTGTTCAGGACGCTCACGCTCGACCATGGCATGACCAGGGAGTTGATCTCATCGCGCTCGGTCGACCACGTGAACTTCACCGGCTCGGTCGCCGGCGGCCGGGCGGTCGAACGGGCAGCAGCCGGGACATTCATCAGCCTTGGGCTGGAGCTCGGCGGAAAGGATCCGGCCTATGTGCGGCCGGACGCCGATTTCGATTTCGCGGTCGAGCAGCTCGTGGACGGCGCCTTCTACAATTCTGGCCAGTGCTGCTGTGGCATCGAGCGGATTTACGTGCATGAGCGCATCTATGACTCCTTTGTCGACGCCTTTGCCGGCCTGACCGCGCGCTACCGGCTCGGCAATCCGCTGTCGCAGGACACAACGCTCGGCCCGATGGCGGCGACACGCTTTGCCGATACCGTCCGCGCCCATATCGGCGAGGCCGTGGCAAAAGGCGCGCGGCCCCTGATCGATCCGGCCCGGTTTCCGGCGGACAAGGTCGGTACCGCCTATCTGATGCCTCAGGTCCTGGTCGGCGTCGATCACTCCATGCAGGTGATGATGGAGGAGAGTTTCGGGCCCGTGGTCGGCCTCATGAAGGTCTCCTCCGATCAGGAGGCGATTGGCCTGATGAACGACAGCCCGTATGGCCTGACTGCATCGGTCTGGACCGAGGACGCCGCCGCAGCGGAACGCATCGGTGACGGTATCGCAACGGGTACCATATTCATGAACCGCTGCGATTATGTCGATCCCGCTTTGGCATGGACCGGCGTCAAGGACACCGGACGTGGTGCCGCCATGTCGCGCCTCGGCTTCGAGGCGCTGACGAGACCCAAATCATTCCACCTTCGCATCGAGCACTGAGAGCAGCACATGGACGTTCAGATCACCGGCGCCTGGAATTTTCCGACGCGCGTCGTCACCGGCGCGGGCCGCATTGCCGAGCTTCCCGAGGCGTGCAGGACCAACGGCCTCACCAGGCCGCTCCTGGTTACCGATCACGGGCTCGCCAAGACCGATCTCATCGCCGGCATCGTCGACCGCGTGCGCGAGTCCGGCATTCCGCTCGCCGTGTTTTCCGACGTGAAGGCCAATCCGACCGAAACCAACCTGACGGCCGGCGTCGAAGCCTTCAAGGCCGGCGGTCATGACGGCGTGATTGCGGTGGGTGGAGGTTCGGCGCTGGACGTCGGAAAATGTGTGGCCTTCATGGTGGCGCAGTCGCGGCCGGTCTGGGATTTCGAGGACGTCGGCGATTGGTGGACGCGCGCCAACACTGAGGGCATCGCGCCGATCATTGCGGTGCCGACGACGGCAGGCACGGGGTCCGAGGTCGGCCGCGCCGGCGTGATCACCCGTGAGGATACCCATGAGAAGAAGATCATTTTCCATCCCATGATGATGCCCAGGATCGCAATTGAGGATCCCGAGCTCGCGGTCGGTCTCTCGCCGTTTCTCACCATGGCAACCGGCATGGATGCGCTGTCGCACTGCTTCGAGGCCTACTGCGTCAAGGCATTTCACCCGCTTGCCGACGGCATCGCGCTGGAGGGGATGAAGATCGTCGACAGCTATCTGCCGCGTGCGGTCGAGAACGGTCGCGACCTCGAAGCGCGCGCCTACATGTTCGCTGCGGCCTCGATGGGAGCCACTGCGTTCCAGAAGGGGTTGGGCGCGATCCACTCGATATCCCATCCGGTCGGCGCCCGATACGATACTCATCACGGGCTGACCAATGGTGTGGTCTTCCCTTATGTCCTGGTCTGCAACAAGGCTGCGATCGCCGACAAGATTCCGCATATTGCCCGCGCGCTCAACCTGCCGGGCCAAGACTTCCATGCCGTGCTGTCCTGGCTGCTGGCCTTCCGCAAGAAGCTCGGCGTGCCGCATACGCTCGCCGAGCTCGGGGTGAAGGAGACCGATGCCGGAACGATCGCGGCGGATGCCGTCAAGGATCCGACGGCGGGTGCCAATCCGCGGCCGTTGACCGAGCCCGAGTTCAAGCAGCTGACGCTGGCCGCCATTCGAGGCGATCTTGGAAGCTGAGCCGTGCTGAGGCTGCTCGTTCTCGAGGGCAATACTCTGGCCGGCCGGCGACGGATCGCCGAGACGGTGGGCGCAATGCCTGCGGAGAGCTATGCGGCGGTCCTGCGGTCGCTTGCACCTCGCGTCGTCGTCGACATCGCGACGCCGGCGGATGCGAGCTTCGCGCTGCCGCAACCGCTCGAAGCTTACCACGGCATCGCGATCACGGGATCGACCCTCAATATCTACCAGCGGGAGGTCGAAGCGCTGCGGCAGATCGACCTCGTGCGCGAGATCTTCGTTCGCGGCGTGCCAATGTTCGGCTCGTGCTGGGGCTTGCAGCTCGCGACGGTCGCGGCGGGCGGCGAGGTCGGTCTCAACCCGGCGGGACGCGAGGTCGGATTCGCGCGAAGGATTATGCTGACGGCTGAAGGCCGCGCTCATCCCATGCATGCTGGTCGTGCGGCGGTTTTCGATGCGCCGGCCATCCACAGCGATATCGTCACCCGCCTTCCGCAGTCCGCAACCGTCACCGCCTGGAATACCATGTGCGAGGTTCAGGCGGCGGAGATCCGTTTCGGTCGCGGGCTATTCTGGGGCGTGCAGTATCATCCCGAATATCGCCTGCACGACGTCGTCGCCGTCATCCGGCGCTACGGACAGCTCCTGGTTGACGAGGGTTTCTTTGCCGATCTGGACGCGCTCGCGCGCTATACCGCCGACCTCTCGGCGCTCGACGTGGACGAACGGCGTGGCGATCTCGCCTGGAAATTGGCACTTCACCGCGACATTCTGAGCCATGATTGCCGGCAGACCGAGCTGAGGAACTGGATCGCATCGCTGGAGCAGACATGACCGCATTGCATGACCTCATCGCGCGCTTTGCCAGGATCGGTGCGACCGACGACGGTGGCGTGTGTCGGCTGGCTGGAACGGCGCGCGACAAGGAGGCGAGGGACCTCTTCTTGCACGAGATCGCCGATCGCGGCCTTGTTCCGAGGATCGATGCGATCGGCAATCTGTTTGGCGTGGCGATGCTGGCGCCGGCGTCCACGGACGTCGTCATGACCGGCTCGCACCTCGATTCCCAGCCGACGGGAGGACGATATGACGGGGTCTTCGGCGTGCTCGCCGGGATCCTTGCGGTCGAGGCCGTCAGGGAGCGTTGCCGTGCCAATCCCGGCGCCGCGCGACGCAACCTCGCCGTCGTGAACTGGACCAACGAGGAGGGTGCCCGCTTCCAGCCCAGCCTGACCGGCAGCTCGGTTTTCGCCGGCGCCCTGAGCCTGAAGGATGCATATAGGTGCAGCGACGCAGAGGGCGTCACCCTGGGCGAGGCGCTGTCCGCGATCGGCTATTGCGGGACGACGCCGCTCGAACACAATCCGGTGCGCTATGTCGAGCTGCATGTGGAGCAGGGCGATCGCCTGGAGCGGGCGGCCGCCGACATTGCCGCAGTGTCCGGCGCGTGGATGACGCGCAAGATATCGGTGATGTTCGAAGGCGACTACTCGCACACCGGACCGATGCCGATGGCGCTCCGCCGCGACGCCCTGCGCGCAGCGGCCCGGGCGATCGAGGCGCTGTACCAGGAGATCGCGAGCGAGACAGCGGGCGCCCATGCCTCCGCGGCGCGCATCAGCGTTTATCCCAACTCGCCGAATGTCGTGGCGGGCCGTGTTCGGGTCTGGTTCGAGGTCCGGCATGAGGACGAAGCCGTGGTCTCAGCGATCAGCGACCGCTTTCTGAGGCGAATTGAGCGTGAGTCGGGCGAGATTGGCGTTGGTCTCTCGATCGTAGCCGACGAGAGGCGAGCGGGGACCGTGCTCGATCCCGGCGGCGTGGCACTGGTCCTTTCTGCCGCCGCGGATCTCGGTTTCAAGGCCATGACGCTCAAGACCATTACCGGCCACGACGCGCTGGCGATCCAGAAATCTGTTCCGTCCTCGTTGATCTTCGTCCCGAGCCAGGGCGGGCTCAGCCACAATCCGCGCGAGTTCACGGCGCCCGCGGCCCTCGACAAGGGCTACGCCGTGCTGACCGAGGTGCTGTGGAGAATGGTCACCGCGAAGGCGTGAGGCGTTTCGGGTGCGATGATCCCATGGGCGATGAAGGGACACCACCCGACAAAGTTGATTTGCTGGCGGGCCCGGCGGGACTCGAATCTGCAACCAGATGAGCGACGAGCGTCTCTGACACGAACTCCTGACACACCCTCCGGCGTCGTGAACGATTTCGGTGCGCGAACTTGCGCACGAACGAAAAGAGCACGCATCTGGTGCGGTTTCTGGTGCGGTGGCCGCGCTGCGGGCAACCGGCAACTGTTATGTTGGTTTGGTCTGCAGGTAGGGCTTTCGGTCTCGCATCATGGCATTGAGGACCGTCAGCAGC